>DATCCR010000302.1:0-10227 GCA_036511155.1 Acidimicrobiales bacterium | reverse complement strand
CCCGCCGAGCCTGACCACGCTGTCCGACAGCAACCTGGTGTACACCACCGACTTCCGCTCGGTCTACGCGACGGTCCTCGACCGGGTACTCGGGGTGGACCCGAAGCCCTTCCTCGGCGGCCGGTTCCCCGGCCTCGGTTTCCTGTGACCCCCGAACCCGGCGGGACGACGCTGGTACCGTCTCCGGCCATGCCCGTCCTCCGCCGTCACGACCGGCCGGCGGGGCGCTCGTTCCCGGCGCCGCTCGCCATCGCGGTGGCCCTGGCGGCCGCCGGCTGCGCGTCTGACACCACGTCGGCACCGACCACTTCTCCGGCCGCCGCCCCCGCGGCACTGCCGGCCGTGGCGCCCCCACCGCCGGTCACCTGGACGGCGTGCCCCACCCGGCCGACCCTCCTGTGCGGCTCCGTGCCGGTCCCGCTCGACTACGCCCACCCGACGGACGGCACGCTGACCATTGCCGTCACCCGGTCCCCGGCCACGAGCGGTGCAGCGTCGGCCGGCACCTTGTTGGTCAACCCCGGGGGACCGGGTGAGTCCGGCAATCAGATCCTCCCCGTGCTCCTTCCCCTGCTGCCCCCCGCCGTCCGGGCGGCCAGCGACGTGGTCAGCTTCGACCCGCGCGGCACCGGCGCCAGCTCCCCGCTCCGGTGCGGCACCGAGCCGGCCACGGTGACGGCCGTGCCGCCGGTGCCGGCCCGCGCCGGCCGGCCACTTCCGGGCACCTCCGTCTTCGCCGGCCTGGCCCGGGCGTGCGCCACCATGCACCCGGCGCTGACATCGGCCGTCGACACCGTCGCCACGGCCCGGGACATGGACCGGATCCGCCAGGCCCTCGGCGTGCCCATCGTCAGCTTCTACGGCCTCTCGTACGGGACGGTGCTCGGCACCGTCTACGCCGAGCTCTTCCCCCACCGGGTGCGGGCCATGGTGCTCGACGGCGCCGTCGACATACGTGCCTCGTTGGCCACCCAGGCCGCGGAGCAGGCTCCGGCGGCCGAGCGCTCCCTCGTCCACCTGTTCGCCACCTGCGCTGCGGACCCGGCCTGCCCACTGGGCCCCGACCCCACCTCGCTCTTCCGGCGGATGTCCGCGTCGCTGACCGCCCGACCCCTACCCGCCCCGGGCAAGGGCGACACCGTGCCCGTCACCGTCGGGGACCTCGACACGGCCGCCCTGTTCACCGTCAGCGTCCCGGGGGCCACGTCGTCGTTCGAGTCGGCTCTGGTGGCGGCGTCCCACGGCGACGGGTCGGGCCTGCGGGAGCTGGCCCTCGGATTCGTCACCGACATCGACGGGTCGCCCCTGGTCGACGCCCAGTGGGCCATCGCCTGCAACGACACGGCCGACCACCCGGGCCCGGTGGCGGCCGGCACGCTGGCCCGGTCGTTCGCCGCCCGCTGGCCGCTCCTCGGCGGCTACACCGTCACCTACAACCTCGGCGGGTGCGTCGCCTGGCCGAACGGCCGTCAGCCGGTGTCCGACGCCCACCCCACCGGTGCGTCGCCGGTGCTGGTGATCGGCACGACGGGCGACCCCAACACGCCACTGATCGGGGCCGAGCACCTGGCCGCGCTGTTCCCGCACGCCCGCCAACTGACCTGGGTGGGCTGGGGCCACACCTGGCTGTTGAGCGGGTCGACCGACCCGTGCGTGCAGACGGACGTCTCCCACTACCTGCTCGGCGGCGTGCTCCCCGCCCCCGACTCGGTCTGCACCTGAGCCACCACGCCCGTCGACGGGCGAGGCCCTACCCGGGCCCGAAGCCCCGGTCGGCCGCAGTCAGGCCGCCCGTGACGGCAGCCGACCGGAGAGCACCAGACCGACCACGGCGACCGCGCCGGGAAGCGCGAAGGCGATGGCCACCGATGTCGACAACGGCCATCCGTGGAGGGCTCCGGCCGCGATGGCCGCGCCGCCGAACCCCGCACCGAGGGCCGCGCCGAGCACGTCGGACAGACTGAGCGAGGCCGATGCCCACCCTTCTCGACCCTCGGGCGCATGGCGGAGCATCATCAGGGTGATCGGCGCATAGGAGAGTCCCATGCCCAAGCCGGCGGTGGCCCATGCCCCCACGGCCACGGCCACCGGGACCGCCGGATCGAGGACCAGCAGCATCCCGGCGATCCCGACGAGGTTCAGGGCCAGCCCCAGCCGCACCAGGCGCCGGCCCTCCCAACGCCGGTCGAGGCGGGCCTGGATCCACGCACCCACCGCCCAGGCCAGTGTCGAGGCGGTCACCGCCACACCGGCGGCAGCCAGGCTGTGATGGCGGACGGTGACGATGGCCAGGGTCACGAAGGCGTCCGCCCCGAAGAACGCGAAGGTGAGCAGGCCCCGGCTGAGGATGGTGGCGGGCAGGCCGGGACGGGCCCGCAGGGAGCCGGCCGGGAGCAATCGGTTGAGCGACGGTACGGCAACCACCGTCCCGACGACGACCAACCCGACGGCGAGCGGCCACGGGCGGGCGGTGAGCCCGCCGAGGAGACACGCCGTCCCGGCCGCCACCCGGAGGGCGTCGGACATCCGGTGCTCCGCCTCCGGGGGTGCGTCGGGCCGGCCCAGGCGCACCAGCCCCGGCAGGGCCAGCACCCCGGTGGCGGCCACCAGCGGCAGCAGGCCGAGGAAGACCCAGCGCCAGCCGAAGACGTGGGCCACCGCCGCACTGGCCAGGGGGCCCACGATGCCCGGCACCACCCAGGCCGTCGACAGCACGGCCATCATCCGGGCCTGGAGCGCTTCAGGAAAGGCCCGGCCGATGGCCACATAGGCCACCGCCGGCACCGCACCGGCACCCAGCCCCTGCAGGAGCCGGCCCGCCACCAGGACCCCCATGGCGGGTGCCGCGCCGGCCACCGTCAGTCCGGCGGCGAAGAGGACGAGCCCGGCCACGAACGGCCTCGCCGGTCCCGACCGGTCCGCCTCGCGTCCGGCGGCCACGATGCCGACCATGCTCCCCAGCAGGAAGGCGCTGAACACCCATCCGTAGAGTCGCAGGCCGCCGAGGTCCCGGGTCACCAGCGGCATGACCGTGACGACGGCCAGGGCCTCCGAGGCGACGACGGTCACGGTCAGGACCAGGCCCACGGTCAGCGCGCGGCGCTCCGGGGCCAACAGGCCCGTTCGGGACCGGCGCCCGGCCGGAGGTGCGGTCCCGTCGACGTCCCCGCCGGGCGGCCCGGATTCGCCCTCCTGTCGGCCCATCGGGCCAGCTTACGAACCTCGTGGGCACGGGCCGGCGCGCATCCGCCCCCGATCCACCGGGAGCCGAACGGTCAGCGGCCGCCGGCCACCTGATCGAGGTGGAACGCCCGCCGGGGGCACTCGGCGGCGGCCCGGGTGGCGAGCTCGACCAGCTCCTGTCCGACCGGCGTGCCGTCGACCACCGGGTAGCCCCACTCGTCCAGGGTGACCCGCTCGGGCAGCAGCTCGGCGCAGTAGCCGTAGGCGTCACACGCCACCGGGTCCACGCGGACCCGCAGGTGCACCGGCACCCGGACCGCGGTCCGGGTACTCATGACGCACCGCCGGTCAGGGCCGGGGCCGGGGCCGGGGCCAGGGCCAGGGCCGGGGCCGGGGCCGGGGCCGGGAAGACCAACACGCTCGGCTCGTGACGCCCGTCACACGGTCGACCGGCGGCGTGGGCGGCGGCATCGGCGGCGAACACCTGGAGGGCGCTCCGCACCATCCGAGCCACCCCATCGGGATGACGGCACGCGCCGCGGCCCGCCACCGACCGGGACCGCTCGTCGATCCGGGCCAGCACGCCGGCGTCGGCCCGTCCGGCGGCCAGCCGTTCGAGATCGTCGGCGATGGCCGGCAGGCCGAACACGCACGGGCCGCACTGGCCGGCGCTCTCGCCGGCCATCCAGCGGGCGATCCGGGACGCCTCGGCGATACCGCACGAGGTGGCGGGGAGGGCGATCACGATGCCGACACCGAGGGTGGCGCCGGCCCGGGCCAACGGGTCGGGGGCGAGCGGCGTCGACCCGAGCTCGGGGGCGAGCCAGGCGCCGCCGTACCCGCCGAGGAGATAGCCGGAGATCGGGCCGGTCGGGCCGCAGCGGCCCACGACCTGGTCGACCGGGGTGCCGAGCTCGACCTCGACCACCCCCGGTGTGCGCACGCCACCGGACACCGTCACCAGGGTGGAGCCCGGGGCGTCGGCGGTGCCGAGCTGGCGGAACCAGGCGCTTCCGTGGCGGGCGATGAGGGCCACCTGGGCCAGCGTCTCGGCATTGTGCAGCAGCACCGGGCGACGTCCGACCCGGAGCGGGACCGACTTGTCGACCCGCAGGACCGGCCGGGCGTCGTGGCGCTCGAGCCACGACACCAGGGCCGACTCCTCGCCGGTCACGTAGCGGGCGGGCGGTCGCTCGATAGAGAGCGAGCGGGGTGAGCCCGCACGGGTGCGCTCGGCGACGGCCCGTCGCACGGCCCGGGCCGAATCGTCGCGGTCGTCGGCCACGCACACCACCACCGAGCGGGCCCCGGACAGGGCGGCCACCAGCTCGGCGCCGTCCAGCACCAGGTGGGGCGACCAGGCCAGCAGGGCCCGGTCCTTGGCGCTGGCCGGCTCGCCCTCCATGGCGTTCACGACCACCACCGGGCGGCGGTTGGACCGCAGCACCGAGTCCCACTTGGCGGCGGCCGGGAACCCACCGCCGCCGCGGCCCGACAGCCCGCTGGCCGCCACCTCGGCGCGGAGGGCCTGGGCCCAGGCCGGGTCGTCGTGGGAGGGGAGGACGACCGGCCCGTGGAGGTCCAGGTGGTCGGCCAGGCCGGGGTCGGTGGGCCCACCGGGGCCGGTGTGGAGGAGGCGCTCGACGTTCTGGAGCGTGGCGGTGGTCATCGGGGGTCCCTTTCCAGGAGTCGAGTTGCTGCAGGCTGTGCAGCGGGTGCCGGGGTCGACACGGGCGTGCGCCCGGCGCCGGCACCGACCCGGCGGTGCCGGGCGCCGGGGGTGCGGAGCGCCACCGGCCGGTGGCGCTCGGGCACGGCGCGGGTGGTGGCACCCACCCGGAGGGCGTCGTCACGGGTGGTCCGGTGGTAGCCGATCCGCCAGGTGAGGGCGGAGATCACAGCCACGGTGCAGGCGCCGGCGATGGCGTCCATCCACAGTTGAGCGGCGTCGGTGCCGGCGCCCAGCGCATGGGCCATGGCGACCGGCCAGCAGGCGTAGGCCAGCCAGTGGAGGCCGCGCCACACCCGGGGGGCGATGCGCCGACGCAGCGCGCTGGAGACGGCCACCGCGGCGAGCAGGTCGACGGCGACGGCTCCGAGGCCGGTCCAGAACGGCTTGAACGACGACGTGAACGGCACGAACACCGACACCAGGCCGACGTGGACATAGGTGTCGACCACCGACGACGCGATGTGGATGCCCAGGAAGACCAGGGCCACCATGGTGGCCCGCTTGTGGAGATCGACCTGGGCGAAGGCCGGCCAGCGGGGGGTGCGGGCCCGGGAGGCCGACAGCAGGCCGAGCACGGTGGTCACCGTGAGCAGGACCAGGGCGACGACACCGGTGGCCCGGATCATGTACCAGACCGCCTCGGTCATCGTGGTGGAGGTGGCGGCCAGCATCACCGCACCTCCCCGTCCGGGGCACCCGGCGTAGTGGGTGGCGCATCGTTCGCCACGCCGTGCCAGGGTCCGACCGTGACGACGGGTCCGTCGGCGTGGACCAGGCGGGCCGTCACGCCGTGGGCGATCAGATTGCCCGGGGCGTCGTCGCCCCACACCACCGCAGCCGTCGACCAGCCGTTGGCCTCGACGCAGGTGGCGCCGAGGGCGGACACCAGCGCCCACGTGGTCGGGGCGACGTCACCGGTCCACGGGTCGACGATGTGGTGCATGGTGCGGCCGGCCCGGGCCCAGGTCCGGGCGGTGGTGCCCGAGGTGGCCAGTCCGCCGGAGCGGAGGGCGACCACCTCATCGGCCTCCGAGGGCGCCGTGGTGCAGTGGCCGGCGATGCCGACCCCCCAGCCGTCGAGCGGCGCGGGGCCGGCGACCGCCACGTCGCCGCCGAGGTTGACGAGCGTGCCGCAGCCGAGGGCGTCGGCAATGCGGGCGGCCGACCGGTCGGCCCCGAAGGCCTTGCCCGTCGAGCCGAGGTCGACGTGGACCCCGTCGGGCACCGACACGGTGCGCTCGGTCGGGTCGAGGCCGATCCGCCACCACCCCGGTGCGGCCGAGGCCGGCAGGTCGGGCAGGTCGGCCCCGTCGCCGAGCGAAGCGAAGTCGCGGTCGTAGCCGAACTCCACCAGGGCCGAGCCGATGGTCGGGTCCACGATGCCGGCGGTCCGGGCGGCCACGGCGCAGGCCTCTTGCAGGGCGTCGAACAGCAGTGGGCTCACCCGGGTGGGCCGGCCGCCCCGTCGCTCGAGGCGACGGAGCTCGGAGTCGGGCCGGAACCGGCTGCACGCGCGGTCGAGGGCGTCGAGGTCGAGCGTCAGGAGGGCGAGGGCGGCGTCAGCCGCGTCCGGGTCGTCGACGACGACCGTCGCCGTGGTCCCGATGGCCCGAATCGACCGGACGGCCGGCGCCGGGCGCTCCTCGGTCCGGGCGCTCATGACTGCCCCGAGGTGGTCGTGGCCTTCTGCGTGGTCGTGGCGGTGGCCGGTGTCGTGGTGGTGGCCGGGGTGGTGGTGGCGGGGGCGGACGACGTGCCGGTCGAGGCCGCGGCGGCAGTGGAGCCGGAGGAGGTCGACGCCCCGGAGGCCCCGGTGGTGGCGGTCGTGGCCGGGGCACCGGTGGTGGAGGTGGCGGTCGAGCCGGCGGTGGTGGCGGACGTCGCCGTCGAGGCATGGTGCGACGAGGCGCCGCCCACGGCGACGCCGATGCCGACGGCTGCCACAGTGGCGGTCAGGCCCATGGCGACGGTGGCCCGTCGGATGCGCACGAGCGCCTCGTCCCTCGATCGGACGGCGTCGTTCCGGTTGCGGGGATCGGGCGGGGGGACCATGTCGGCACCTTTCGTTCGGGACCCGACCACGGCGGCCGGTTCGTGTCGATGGAGCCATCACACCGGACCGGTCGCTGAGCGACCTGCGAGTCGCCTGAGCGCCCGCTGTGCATCGTTCGGCTGTCGTCGGAGTACCGGACCGATCAGGCAGCAGGGCTCACAGCGGGCTCACAGGTGGGTCACACCGCCATTCCAGACCGCGGTGCGATGCTCTCGGGTAGACACGCAGCCGGACGACACGCCCGGACGTGCGAATGGACGGTGCGGACCGCCCGCCCGGAGGAGAAGCCGTGGAGCCCACCCGAAGCCAGCGCATCCTGGTCGTCGACGACGAGCCGTCGATCATCGACGCCGTCGCCACCTCCCTCCGGTACGAGGGATTCGAGGTCACCCAGGCCGTCAACGGACGCCAGGCCCTGTCCATGGCCCAGGAGAACCCACCCGACCTCATCGTGCTCGACGTGATGCTGCCCGACCTCGACGGCCTCGAGGTCACCCGCCGCCTCCGCGAGGACGGCATCCGGGTGCCCGTCCTCTTCCTGACCGCCCGCGACGCCGTCGAGGACAAGGTGGCCGGCCTGACGGTCGGCGGCGACGACTACGTCACCAAGCCGTTCGCCCTCGCCGAGGTCGTCGCCCGGGTGCACGCCATCCTGCGCCGGCTCGGCGCGGAGGACCAGGACAGCGGGATCCTCTCGTTCGCCGACATCGCCATGGACGAGAACGCCCACGAGGTGACCCGGGCCGGCCAGGTCATCCCCTTGACGGCCACCGAGTTCAACCTCCTGCGCTTCTTCATGCTCAACCCGCGCCACGTGCTGTCCAAGGCCCAGATCCTCGACCACGTCTGGCACTACGACTTCGGGGGCGACGGCAACGTGGTCGAGACCTACGTGAGCTACCTCCGCAAGAAGCTCGAGGTGGCCGGCCCCCCGGTCATCCATACCGTGCGCCTCGTCGGGTACGCCCTGCGCGAACCGGCGCAGGGCTGACCGTGTCGCTGCGCGCCCGTCTGCTCATCGCCATCGGGGTCATCGCCCTCGTGGCCCTGGCCATCGCCGACATCGTCACCTACTCGGCGTTGGAGTCCTTCCTCTACCAGCGGGTCGACCAGCAGCTCACCGCCGCCCACCCCCTCTACGAGCAGCGCATCGACCAGGGGCGTACCGTGCCGTGCTTCGGACCGGACCAGGTGCTGCCCGGCACCCCCCAGGCCGGCGGCAACGGACCTGACGGAGGAGCGGCCAACGCCTTCCAGAGCCAGGCCGTGCAGTTGCGCACGACGTCCGGGGCCCTCGTCTCGGGGACGAGCTGCCCGGTCTACGTCGACGGTACCGCCTACACCCCGGTCATCACCTGGCCCATCACCGGGTTCCAGCAGGCGGCCGACGGGACCCAGGTGAGCTTCTTCGACGCCGCCTCCTCCCCCTCCGGTGGACCGACCTTGCGGGTGCGCGCCTCGACCGTGGCCGACGGCGACATCCTGATCCTCGCCCAGCCCTTGAGCGACACGGAGAGCACGCTCAATCACCTCAGAGTGATCGAACTGATCGTCACGGCGGGAGCTGTCCTCGTCGCACTGCTGGCCGGCTTCTGGCTGGTCCGCATCGGACTGCGCCCACTGCGCGACATGGAGACGACGGCCGAGTCGATCGCCGAGGGCAACCTCACCGAGCGGGTGCCGGGCGAGAACGACAAGACCGAGGTCGGTCGCCTGGCCCGCACCCTCAACGTCATGCTGACCCGGATCGAGTCGGCGTTCCGGGCGCGGGTGGCCAGTGAGGAGCGGCTGCGCGAGTCCGACGCCCGGCTGCGGCGGTTCGTGGGCGACGCCTCCCACGAGCTGCGCACGCCCATCGCGGCCATCAGTGCCTACGCCGAGCTGTTCGGGCGGGGTGCCTCCGAGCAGAAGGAGGACCTCGAGCGACTCATGGTCGGCATCCAGTCCGAGACGGGCCGGATGGAGCACCTGGTCGCCGACCTGCTCCTCCTCGCCCGGCTCGACGAGGGGCGACCGATGGACATGCGCCAGGTCGACCTGGTCGCCCTGTGCGCCGAGGCCGTCCAGACGTCCACGACCGTCGGTCCGGCCTGGCCGGTGACCTTCACCGCCCCCCGGCCCATCCAGGTGACCGGCGATGCCATCAGCCTCCGTCAGATCATCGACAACCTCCTCGGCAACGTCCGTTCCCACACTCCCGAGGGCACGACCACCCGCGTGTCGGTCGAGCCCGACGGCGACGGCGCCGTCGTGACGGTGGCCGACGACGGCCCAGGCATGTCGCCCGGGCAGGTGGCCCACGTCTTCGAGCGCTTCTACCGTTCCGATCCCAGCCGGTCCCGCCTCCACGGCGGCGCCGGTCTCGGCCTGTCGATCGTCTCGGCCATCGTGGCTGCCCACGGGGGCACCGTCACCGCGGCCAGCGCCGCCGGGCAGGGCACCACCTTCACGGTGCGGCTACCGGCAGCACCTCCCTCCGGCCTGCCGCCGGCCAGCGGTCAGGGGGGACTTCCGGTCCCCGCTGCCGATCCGCCGACACCCCCGACCGCCGGTGCGTAGACCCGGCCCCGGCCCGGGCCGCCACGTGGACGGCCCGGGATCCACAGGGAGCGCACAGGTGACTCCCACGGTGCCTCCAAGGTCCGGGAGCATCTTGTGGCCATGAGTCACGCACCCCCCTCCCCCACGGACGAGGACGCCCTCCGCCCGGACGCGCAACTGGAGATCGTGATCCCGGTCTACAACGAGGCGCAGCAGCTAGCGGCCAGCATCACCGCACTGCGCGCATTCCTCGACACGGAGTTCCCGTTGACGACGGTCGTGACCGTGGTCGACAACGCCAGCACGGACGACACCTGGACCATCGCCTCGGGCCTGGCCTCCAGCCTGCCCGGCGTCCAGGCCCTCCACCTCGACCGCAAGGGACGGGGCCGGGCGCTGCGGGCCGCCTGGACGGCCAGCCGGTCACCGGTGGTGGCGTACATGGACGTCGACCTGGCCACCGGACTCGAGGCCCTGCTCCCCCTGGTCGCCCCCCTCCTGACCGGCCACAGCGACGTCGCCATCGGCACCCGCCTGGCCCCCGGTGCCCATGTGGTGCGCGGGGCGCGACGCGAGATCATCTCCCGCTCCTACAACGTGCTCCTCAAGACCACCCTGTCCAACTCGTGCACCGACGCCCAGTGCGGGTTCAAGGCCCTCCGGCGCGAGGCGGTCGGGGTCGTGCTGCCCCTGGTCGACGACGAAGCCTGGTTCTTCG
>DATCCR010000301.1:0-11540 GCA_036511155.1 Acidimicrobiales bacterium | reverse complement strand
CGTTGCGCAGCGACTGGACCCACGTGAACAGCGTGCGCGCCTGGTCGTCGCGTCCGAGGGCGTCGAGTGCCAGCACGCACTCGGCCGTCTCGGCGGCGGTCACCCACTCGCCGGTCGACACGCAGCGCACGCCGCGGCCGTCCATCACGAACGTCGACCACGAGCCGTCGATACGGGCGTGGGCGCCGTCGCCGGACAGGGCACCGGACAGGATCGGGTAGTACCAGTCCATGGCGAACTCGACCTTGGGGGCGAAGGCGTCGGAATCGTGGGCCACGGCGTGGGCCAGCCGGCCGGCGGCCAGTTCCCAGTCGGGGCGCCCGTGGCCCAGGCGCTCGGCGATGGCGATGGCGCAGCGGAGGCTGTGGTAGATCGACGACGACCCGGTGAGCAGCGCGTACTCCTCGAGGAAGCCCGAGGCGTCGAGGGACCAGCGGATCGATCCGTCGAGGCGCTGGTAGCGCAGGACGAAGTCGACGCCGGCTTCGACGGTCGGCCACAGGTGCTCGAGCCCGTCGAGGTCACCGGTCGAGATGTAGCGGTGCCACGCCCCGGTGGCCAGGTAGGCGCAGACGTTGGTGTCGAGCCGTGCGTCCTTGACCCCGGAGATCAGGTAGTAGTTGAACCAGCTGCCGTCGGGGAGCTGCGTGTCGACCAGCCACTGGTAGGCGGCGTCGGCCTCGGCGTCGAGCCCGACTGCGGTGAGCGCCATGGCCGCCTCGACGTGGTTCCAGGGGTCGCAGTGGCCACCGGGGAACCACGGGATCATGCCGTCGGGCCGTTGCAGGGTCACGATGGAGCGCGCCGTGTCGAGGACTTCGACGGCCGACATGACGCCCGGCACTTCGGGGATCACCCTCACGCGTTTGCCCCCACTCGTCCGTCGGCGGCACTCGCCCCGGCAGCGGCGGGCTTCACGAGGTAGACCACCAGGCTCTTGCCCACCAACGGGTTGAGCACCCGCTCGGCCCCGCGGGTGAACCGGGGGGCCTTCTCGATGTCCCACACCAGGAGTCGGTGGTAGGCGGCGACGGCGGGGTTCTTGTCGTTCTTGGTGCCGACCAGGCACTTGAGCCACCAGTACGGGGCGTGGAGTCCGTGGGCGTGGTGGTGGTCGGTGGCCCGCATGCCGGTGCCCTCGAGGCGCTCGACCAGCTGGCTCTGGCGGTAGATCCGGACGTGGCCGCCGGGCACGTTGTGGTACTCGTCGGAAAGCGACCAGTTGATGAACTCGGGACCGGCCCGGGGCACGGTGATGGCCATGGTGCCGCCGGGGCGGAGGACCCGGGCCAGCTCGGCCATGGCCTGCTCGTCGTCGGGAATGTGCTCCAGGATCTCCGAGGCGATCACCCGGTCGAAGGCGTCGTCGGGGAACGGCAGGGCCAACGCGTCGCCCTGGACGGCGCCCACCCGGGAGCCCTCGGGGTCGAGCTCGCCGGCCTCGGCCATGGCGCCGAAGGTGTCCTGCACGTTGCGGACCTCGTCGGCGCCGAAGTCGAAGGCGACCACCTGGGCGCCGAGGCGGGCGGCCTGGTAGGCGTGGCGGCCGAATCCGCAGCCGAGGTCGAGCACCTTGTCGCCCGGGTGCACGCCGAGTCGGGCGTAGTCCACGGTCAGCATCGTCCAGCCTCCACGTCGTCCATGAGCTTGCGGTATTCGTCGGCGGTGCCGGCGGCCGTCACCTGCCAGGTGAACCGGCCCAGCACCCGCTCGCGGCCGGCGGCGCCCAGGCGGGCCCGCAGCTCGTCGTCGTCCAGCAGGCGGGCGATGCCCTGGGCCAGGGCGCCGGGGTCGTCGGGCGGGACCAGCAGGCCGGTCTCGCCGTCGGTGCCGACGACCTCGGGTAGGGCGCCGCCGGTGGTGGCCACCAGGGCCACGCCGCAGGCCATGGCCTCGATGGCCGGGAGCGAGAACCCCTCGTACAGCGACGGGACCACCGCCACCTGGGCCTGGCCGTAGTTGCGGGCCAGCTCGTCGTCGCTGATGCCGGTGACGCAGCGGACGACGGGGCCGAGGTCGAGCCGCTCGATGGCCTTGGCCACCCGGCCGTCGGGCCGGGGGTTGCCGATGACGACCAGCTCGACGTCGCGCTCGGTACGCAGCTTGGCCACCGCCTCGAGCAGTGGGACCAGCCCCTTCATGGGGACGTCGGAGGAGGACGTGACCATGATCCGGCCGGGCACGGGCTGGACGTCCTCACGGGGACGGAAGACGGTGTGGTCGACACCCACCGGGACGACGGTCATCCGGTCGGACTCCACACCCATCTGGGCGGTGATGTCGGTCTTGGACGACTGCGACACCGTGATGAGACGAGGCAGCGACCGGGCCACCTTGACCTGCATGCGCAGGAAGCCGAACCAGCGGCGCTGGCTGAACTGCTGCCACGGGTTGGTGGTGTGACTGAGGGCCAGCTGGCGGTCGACGGTGATCGGGTGGTGGAGGGTTTCCAGCACGGGCCAGCCGTCGGCCATCATCCCCTGGATGCCGTAGCCCAGGCACTGGTTGTCGTGGACCAGGTCGAATTCGTCGCGGCGGGCGGCCAGCATCCGGCGGGCCCGGATGGAGAAGGTCCACGGCTCCGGAAAGCCGGCCGTGCACATGATGGCGAACTCGAGGGCGGCCACCGACGTCGGGTACGAGCCGAGGAACTCGGCCACGTGGGGCACCCGGAACGGGTCCGGGTCGCGGTACAGGTCGAGACTCGGGACCGGGGTGAACCCGACCCCCTCGTCCACCTCGGGCCACGGCTGACCGGCGAAGACCTCGACGGAGTGGCCGAGGGCGACCAGCTCGCGGGTCAGGTGGCGGGTGTAGACGCCTTGGCCGCCGCAGCGCGGATTGCCGCGGTAGACGAGGAAGGCGATGCGCAGACCGCCCGGTGCCGGTGGGCGGGGCGGGATGCGCTCGGGGACGGGAGGGGGCTTCTTCGGGCCCTTGACCTTGTTGCGACGGAACCAGAGGCTAGGCATGGACGACCGGCGCGGGGGGACACATAGAAGACAGATACTCTCGCGAGCAGGGCGGATGCGCAAACCCCCGCCCTCCGCGACGGCCGACGGGGGCCGTCACCGCCCGTGGTGGAAGCCCAGCTCCACGGCCTTGACGAGCAGGAGCAGCACGGCCACCACCAGGTAGATCCGCAGGCCCCACATGCCGATCAGGCGGGTCCGCGACCAGACCGGGCGCTCGAGCAGGCTGAGCTGGGGCATCCGCCAGGTCGCCTTGCGCTCCATCGGGACGACCGGCACCGGCTCCCGGCGGGACCGGTTCTTGACCAGGAACACGGCCGCCACCAGGTAGGACACCGCCAGGATGCCGCCCAGCACCTCGGCCAGGACGGTCACGTCCACCGAGGTGAACAAGGTGGTGATCATCAGCACCATCGACATGGCCAGCAGGATCGAGACGATGACGCTGGACAGGATGTTGAGCCACAGGCGGTTGACCCACGGGCCGAGCACCTGCTTGTCGTTGCACAGCAGGAGGAGGAACACGGTGGCGCTGGGCAGGAGCACCCCGGCCAGGGCCTGGACGCCGGTGGTGATCAGGCCGAGCGGGGCCCCGGGGATGAGGACGATGCCGGCGGCCAGGGCGACCATGGCGGTGAACGCCCCGTAGAAGAACTTGGCGTCCCGCCACCCCCGGTGGAGTGAGTGGTGGGCCCCGAACACGTCGCCGAAGGCGTAGCTCGTCGACAGCGTCACACTGGCCGCGCCGATGATCGAGGCGTTGAGCAGGATGATGGCGAAGATGGCCCCGGCGGCCCGGCCCACCTCGTGCTGGAGCCCGGTGGCCACACCTCCGGCGTTGGTGAAGTTGCCGAAGAAGCGGGTGCCGGCGAAGGCGCTGGCCACCACCGCCATCAGGATGGCGGCGGCGAACACGGTGATGAGGGAGCCGACCACGGTGTCGGCCCGCTCGTAGTTGATCCATCGCGGCGTGATCCGCTTGTCCACGATGTTCGACTGCTGGAAGAACAGCTGCCACGGGGCGACGGTGGTGCCCACGATGGCGATGATCAGCAGCACCGAGGTCGAGTTGATGCCGCCCTGCACGCCGGGGGTGGTCAGGCCGTCGAAGAAGGCGCCGGCGGTCGGGTGGGAGGTGAAGGCCAGAGGAATGACCAGGAAGTTCACCGCGATGAACACGAACATGAAACGCTCCCACCGACGGAAGCTGCCCGAGGCCGTCATGACCACCAGGGCGACGGCGGCCAGCGGCACCGACCAGTACTTGCTGACCCCGAAGTAGTGGAGGGCCAGCCCGACCCCGATGAACTCGGTAGCGATGGTCAGGAAGTTGAGAATGAAGAGGTCCCCCACCGAGAAGGCGCCCCAGAACTTGCCGAACCGCTCGTTGATCAGGCGGGCGTGGCCGACGCCGGTCACCGCACCGAGGCGCACGACCATCTCCTGGTTGACCACCAGCACCGGAATCAGCAGGGGCAGGACCCAGAGCAGCGACAGCCCGAAGTTCTGTCCCGCCTGGCTGTAGGTGGCCACCCCGCCGGCGTCGTTGTCCCCCACCATGACGATGAGGCCGGGGCCCATGATGGCGAGCAGGGTCAGCAGGCGGGCCGACCACGACCGGCGCGAGTCGAGGTCGTGCTCGCGGATCGTCCCGAACGCGCCGTGGATGTCGCCCACGTGCGCGCTGTCGAGCACCGCCGAGGGCTCGTGCTCCTCGGGTTGGTCCTGCTGTGGTGGCGTTTCGGCCATGACGTACCTCAGGGCGCAGGGGCGCCCCGCATCGGGATCGGTGGTCGGCCGCGCTCGGGCCGCTCCGTCGTACTTGTCGAAACCGGGCGCGGGCCCGGCGCTCGTGCGGTCGGGACGCGGTGACGGCCCGGTCGGTCAGGTGGTGCCCGTCGAGGGGTCAGGCCGGGGGGCGGCGGTGCCGCGGACCGGCCTACCGGACGGGACTGGGGGGGTAGCCGACCACGATCGGAGGGCCGGGCTGCTTCAGGCGACGCACCATGTCAGTCCTCCGCCGCCGTGCGACCGAAGTCACGTCGGAACCCGGTGGGGAGCAGCAGCTCCAGCACGTCGTCGACCGTCACCACGCCGAGGATGGTGTGGTGCTCCGGGTCGAGCACGGGGGCCACGATGAGGTTGAAGTCGGACATCTTGCGCACGATCTCGCCGAGGTCCCAGTCGGGGTGCACGTGCAGCGTGTCCTCCGCGCACACCGAGCCGAACGGTGCGGCCGGATCGGACTGGATCAAGCGCACCACCGAGGCCGAGCCGACCACCTGGCCTTCGATCCTGTCGGCGAACACCACGTTGAGCGCCTCGGGGGCGAAGGTGCTGGCGTGCACGGCGGCGAGGACGTCGGCCACCGTCCGGTCGGCCGGCAGGCACAGGAAGTCGGGGCTCATCAGGCCGCCAGCCGTCTCGGGGTGGTAGCTGAGGAGGGAGCGGACCTTGCGCTGCTGGGGCTCGGGCAGCAGGGTCAGGATCGGGAGCCGCCGCTCCTGGTCGATGTCGCCGATGAGGTCGGCGGCGTCATCGGGGGCCATGGAGGCGAGCAACCGGGCCGCCTCGGCGTCGGAGCGGCTGCGGACGAACTCGGCCTGGTGCTCGGAGTCGAGCTCCTCGAACACGTCGGCCTCGAGCTCGTGGTCCTCCCCCACCGCCTCGATGATCTCCTCGCCCTCCTCGTGGGACGCGGCCTCGACCAGGTCGGCGATCTGGGCCGGGTGCAGCTTCTTGAGCTTCCGGTACGGGATCCGGAGCTTGGAGGTGGGGACGTGGGCGACGAACGGCTCGATGCTGGCCCAGTCGACCATCGGCCCGGGCTTGGTGCCCTTGCCCAGGGGCCCGGGCAGCAGGCGGCGCAGCAACGGGCGGCTCGAGGGGTCGACGGCCACGACCTCCCAGGTGTCGGCCACCTTGGCCAGCTCGATCTCGTTGGCCTTGATGATGCGGCCGCCGACGAAGTTGATGGCGTGCCGGGCCAGCAGGTCCCGGGCCAGCAGCAGCTCGCCCTCCCGCCGCTCGAAGTGGCGCAGGTCCACCCGGCGCCCGTCGAACCGCACCCGGCCGGACTCGAAAGCGGCCACTTTGCGGATGGGGACGAACAGGTCGCGCTCCCCGATGGTCACGACCAGGCCCACCACCGGGGGATGGGGGGAGTCGCCCAGGCGCACCACCAGGTCCTTCACCCGTCCGATGCGGTCGCCGGACAGGTCGACCAGCGGGCGCCGGACGATGCTGGAGAGATGCAGGATCTCCATGTCGGCGTGCGTCGCCACCTCGCTGGTGCTCATACGCCATCAAGCGTAGACGCACCCTGCCGACCCCGGGAGGCTGCCCAGAGGCCGGCCGGGGCCAGGTTCACCACGCCCCTCCGGGGCCACCTGTCGTCCCCCGGGGCTGCGGGGGTAATCTCGCCCCATGGACCTGAACTACCCCGCCGACACCGAGCCGTTCCGCGCCGAGATCCGCACCTGGCTGACCGACCACCTGCCCGAGGGCTGGGGCACGCCCGGCTTCTCGATGTCCAAGGAGGAACGCAAGGCGTTCCTGGCCGAGTGGACGGCCAAGCTCTTCGAGGGCGGCTGGATCTGCGCCTCGTGGCCGAAGGAGTACGGCGGCAAGGGTCTGAGCCTCATGGAGTCGGTCGTGCTCAACGAGGAGTTCGCCCGGGCCGAGGCGCCGCTGCGGGCCGACTTCTTCGGCGACACCCTGGTCGGCCCGACCATCCTGCAGTGGGCGTCCGAGGAGCAGAAGCAGCAGTTCATCCCCGGCATCCTGAAGGGCACCATCGCCTGGTGCCAGGGCTTCAGCGAGCCCGACGCCGGCAGCGACCTGGCCGGCCTCAAGACCCGGGCCGAACTCGACGGCGACGAGTGGGTCATCAACGGCCAGAAGGTGTGGACCACCCAGGCCCAGTTCGCCGACTACATCTTCCTGCTGGCCCGGACCGACCCCGATGCCCCCAAGCACGCCGGCATCTCGTACCTGCTGGTACCCATGAACCAGCCGGGCATCGAGGTGCGGCCCATTGCCCAGGTGGACGGCAGCGCCGAGTTCAACGAGATCTTCATCACCAACGCCCGCTGCCCCAAGGAGAACGTGGTCGGCGGCGTGAACAACGGCTGGAAGGTGGCCATGACCACGCTCGGCTTCGAGCGGGGCTCGTCGGCCACCACCGGGCATCGCCGCTTCCTGCGTGAGCTCGACGCCATCATCGTGGCGGCCAAGAAGAACGGGAAGTCCGAGGACCCGCTGATCCGCCAGCGCCTGGCCACCGCCTGGTCGAAGGTCAAGATCATGGAGATCAACGGCTACCGGTCGCTGACCGACGCCCTGAACGGCACCCACCACATGGCCGCACTGGGCGCCGCCAACAAGATGAACTGGTCGGAGTACCACCAGGACACGATGGAGCTGGCCATGGACATCCTGGGCCTGGACGGCCAGATCCTGACCGGCGATCCCACCGAGGTGTCCGACGAGGGGGTGAGCCGGGGCCGGGAGGGCTACCCGGTCAGCGCCATGCAGGCGTCGTTCTTCTTCTCCCGGTCCGAGACCATCTGGGGCGGCACCGCCGAGATCCAGCGCAACATCGTGGGCGAGCGGGTGCTCGGCCTCCCGAAGGAGCCCAAGGCGGTCGCCGCCGGCTGAGCCGGGCTCAGCCCACGGGCGATCGGTCACTGTGGGCCGTTCCCCTGGGTCCCTCGGACGTGGGCCGAGGAGTTGGGATGGGCCACTGCCCGTGGTATCCCCCTTGGCTAACTTGGCTAAGGTCGGAGCATGCGAGTGAACATGCACGAGGCCAAGACGAACCTGTCGCGTCTGGTGGCCGCGGTCGAGTCCGGAGAGGCCGACGAAGTGGAGATCGCCCGCGCCGGACATGTGGTGGCCCGACTGGTGCCCGCCCGGCCTCGACCACCCCGGACGCCTGGCGCATGGGCCGGTCGTGTCCACATCCACAAGGACTTCGACGAGCTGCCCGAGGACGTCGCCGCAGCATTCAGCGGCGAACGGACGTGAACCTGCTCATCGATACGCACATCCTCCTGTGGTGG
Organism: Acidimicrobiales bacterium; assembly: GCA_036511155.1. Lineage (GTDB taxonomy): Bacteria > Actinomycetota > Acidimicrobiia > Acidimicrobiales > RAAP-2 > Bog-756. The sequence goes on along the minus strand of DATCCR010000301.1, from coordinate 3,505 downwards.
CTCGCCGACGACCCGGCACTCCCCGACTGGGCGGCGTCGGTGATCGCCGATCCCGAGCATGCGGTGGTTGTCTCCGCCGCATCGGTGTGGGAGGTCTCGATCAAGCAGGCGAACGGCCGACTGGATGCACCGGACGACCTCGTTTCGGCTATCGGTGACGAGTTCACCACTCTTCCCATGACCGCTGAGCATGCGATGGCCGCCGGTCGACTGCCCGCACACCATGCGGATCCGTTCGATCGGATGCTGATCGCCCAGGCCATGCTCGAGGGACTGACCCTCGTGAGTGTCGATCGTCGCTTCGCAGCGTACGGCGTCGTGCTCCTGCCCGCCGGCTGAGCCGGGCTCAGCCCACCCGGGTCTCGGACTCGGTCTCCTCGACCGCCCGGACCTCGACGAGGTGGATCCGGGTGTCGTCGGCCCCCTCGTCCGTCCGCAGCCGCGCCTGGTGGCGCCACATCAACAGGCCGGCCGCCACCAGCGTGGCCACGGCGCCGGACAGCAGGGCCACCCGGGGGTTGGTCCACTGGGCGATGGCCCCGACCAGCGGCGCCCCGATCGGCGTGGTGCCGAGGAAGGCCATGGCGTAGAGCGCCATGACCCGGCCCCGCATGGCCGGATCCGAGGTCAGCTGCAGGGTGGCGTTGGCCGTGGCGACGAAGCCGATCGACGCCGCGCCCATGAGCACGATGAGCAGGTCGGCGGCCAGCAGCGTCGGGGCTAGCGCCACCGCGGCCAGGAGCCCGCCGAAGACCAGTGCCAGCACCTGCAGCAGGCGCGGCGTGGGCCTGGCCCGGTGGGCGGCGATCAGGCCGCCGATGACTGCACCGGCCCCCATGCACGAGGTCAGGACGGCATACGCGCCGGCTCCGCCGTGGAAGGTCTCCTTGGCCAGCAGGGCCAGGGTGACGGTGAAGTTGTAGGCGAAGATCCCGATGAGGGCCACGGCCAGCAGGACGTTGCGCAGCGCCGGGGTGGCCCACACGTAGCGGAATCCTTCGCGGACCTGACCCCGGGCCCGGGGCACCGGGTCGGTCCGGCGCAGCTCGGAGGTGCGCATCATGGCCAGGCCGACGATGACGGCCACGTAGGAGGCGGCGTTCACCAAGAAGCAGATGCCGAGCCCGAACACGGTGATGATGACGCCGCCGATGGCCGGGCCGACGACCCGCGAGGCGTTCATCAGGGCGGCGTTGAGGCTCACCGCGTTGGGCAGGTCCTCGCGGCCGACCATCTCGATCATGAAGGTCTGGCGGGCCGGGTTGTCGAACAGGTTGACCACGCCGAGCAGGCCGGCCAACAGGTAGACCTGCCACAGGACCACCGTGTCGGTCACCACCAGGGCGCCGAGCACCAGGGCCAGGATGCCGCCGGCCGCCTGGGTGCAGAAGAGCAGGTTGCGCTTGTTGGCCCGGTCGGCCACCAGGCCGCCGAATGGCCCGAGCAGCAGCATGGGCAGGAACTGAAGGCCGACCACGATGCCGAGGTCGACGCCGCTGCCGGTCAGATGGAGGACCAGCCAGGCCTGGGCCACCGACTGCATCCACGTGCCGGAGACGGAGATGAGCTGGGCCACGAAGAACAGCCGGAAGTTCCGGATGCGCAGCGAGCTGAACGTCTGACGGGCGGCGGCCCGCACCGCGCTCACAACTCGTCCATGTCGACCAGGCGTTCGAGCAGGTCGGTGAGATGGCTGACCGCGGCGCGGTCGCCGGGCTCCAGACGGTGGACGCGGTCGGCCAGCAGGGCGGTCTTGAGCGACCGGATCTCCCGGAGCGTCCCGCTTCCGGCCGGCGTGATGGTGAGTCGGGCCACCCGCCGGTCGGAGGGATCCGTGACCCGGGTGACGTAGCCGAGGTCCTCGAGGGCACCGACCACCTTGGTCATGGTCGGGGGCTGGACGGACTCGCGGGCGGCCAGGGCCCCGAGGGTGGGCGAGCCGAGGTGCTCCACCCCCACCAGCGCGGAGGCCTGGGACGGGGTCAGGCCCCCGGCGGCCTGCTGGCGGAGGCGACGGTGCAGCCGGGTCACGGCTATCCGCAGGCGGACCGCCAGCTCCGCCTCGGCCGGGTCGATCTCCCCTGCGCCCGCAGCTGCCGCACCCTCGGGGTCGGCGTTGTCGGTCTCCACGGTCGATGTCATGGCCCCAGTATAGTTAGTTTTGCTAACTAATGCGACGGTCCTCCCCGGACCGCCTCCCGTCTGGCTCAGCGACCGGGCCCGAGGGCGGCCAGCAGCGGCAGTACCCGGGGGGCCAGATAGGTGCCACCGGCCAGGGTGGTGTGGACCCCGTCGCCCTGGCGGGCCACCTGTCCGTCCAGGGTCCAGGTGAAGTGCCCGGCCGGGTCGAGGAACCGGTTGAGGGGCACCACCGACACGACTCCGGGATGGTGCGCCGCCACCTGCCTAATGAGCTGGTTGAGCCGGTCCACCCGGGCCGGGTCGTCCTGGGGCCAGGGGTCGCCGTTCGGCTGCTCGCCGGTGCGGAAGTAAGGGGAGGTGAACAGGGCCACCCGGGCCCCGCCCGCCGACAGGATCGCCACCGCGTGCTCCAACTGGGCCGTCTCGTAGGCGTCGAAGGCCGGGTCGCCGAGGTGCTGCATCCGGCCCTGATACCTGCGGTCCACCACCTCCCAGAACCCGGTCACCAGACCGACCACCTGGGGGTGCAGCTCGGCCACGTCGTCGGCCCACCACGTCGGCCACGTCGGGCAGTTGCCGAAGGGGTCGCCGACCACCCCGTGGTCGAGGAGCGGCAGGGCCGTGGCCACGCCGCAGCCGGTGTGCGACCGGCCGCCCAGGTCGATGTTGTAGGCCGAGGCGTACTTCGCCATGCCGACGGCCACCGTCAGCGCCAACGAGTCGCCGACGATCAGCACCCGGGTCCGGGTCCCCGAGCCGGCGAAGCTGGTCAGGTGCACGGCCCGCCACTCGGCGGCCGTGGCCCCCGGTCCGACCAGGCCGGCCGGAGTGGTCGGTGCCGCGGTGGCCTGCCCGGTGGTGCCGGCCACCACGACGGCCACGGTCACGGCCACGGCCACCAGTGCCGGCACGGCCGCCCGCATCGTCCGCCAGTAACGGCCCTCGATCACGGGGCGCTCGACCAGGTAGAAGCTGGCTGCGGCCACCGCCACCGTCACCGCGGTCCGCAGGGCGAACAGCGCCGGGCCCCCCAGGCCGGTGCGCCCCGAGTCGAGGAAGATGACCACCGGGAAGTGCCACAGGTAGATGCCGTAGGAGATGCTGCCGAGCCACACCAGGGGCGCCACCGACAGGGACCGGGCCAGGATGCCGCCGGGCACGGCCACCACGGCGGTGATGACCAGGGCCGAGCACACGGCGACCAGGGTGAAGCCGCCCCGGTAGGTGGCCGGCGAGGAACCGCCCAACGACCAGGACATCGCCACCACCAGGGCCAGGCCCATCAGCCCGACCGCCGTCAGCTGGGCGCGGGCGGCCGGGGCCCGGGCCGCGGGGTCCATGCCCGTCTCCCCCCGCTGGCGCT
>DATCCR010000300.1:0-11835 GCA_036511155.1 Acidimicrobiales bacterium | reverse complement strand
CGGCCGCCGGTCGACGCCGCCGCCAAGGTGATCACCGGACTGGGCGACCACGGCTGGCTGTGGACGGGGGTCGCCGTGTGGCGGGGCCGCCGGTCCGGCCCGGCCCGTCGCACCGCCGTCCGCTCCCTCGGAGTGGCCGGCGTGTCGTCGACCCTGGTCAACGCCGGCATCAAGCAGGTGGTCGGCCGCGACCGGCCCGACACCTCCGACCTCCGGATCTCGAACGCCGGGGTGCCGGTGCGGGCCCCGAAGACCAGCAGCTTCCCGAGCGGGCACACCCTCGCCGCGTTCTGCTCGGCCGCCGTGCTGAGCCGGCCGGGCGATCGCAAGGGCAATGCCCTGCTCTACTCGGCGGCGGGCCTGATCGGCGTGAGCCGGATCCACCTGCGGGCCCACCACGCCTCGGACGTGGCCGGCGGGATCGTCATCGGCACCGCTCTCGGGCTGGTCGTCCGCCGGTTCCGCTGACCCCCCGGGGCCGGCTCGCTGGCCGGCCCCGGGGGAATGGAACGTCGCCAGGCGGCGTTGGCCACGCCATGAGCCTTCCGAAGAGCTTCGCCGTGACCTGGGACTACCGGTGCCCTTTCGCCCGCAACGGCCACGAGCACATCCTCGACGGCCTGGAGGCAGGTGCCGGGTGGGACGTTACTTTCGTCCCCTTCTTCCTCAACCAGGGCACGGGGGCCGAGGGCCAGGACACCTGGGACGACCCGGCCCACCAGGCCGACCTGCTGGCCCTGGCCGCGGGCGTGGTCGTGCGGGACAGGGACCCCGAGCACTTCCTGGCCGCCCACCGGTCGCTGTTCGCGGCCCGCCACGCCGAGGCCTCCGACCTCCGCGACCGGGCCGTGGTCCACGCCGCCCTCGTCAGGGCCGGCGTCGACGCCGACGCCGTGCTGGCCGAGGTCGACTCGGGGTGGCCGTCCAAGGTGGTCCGCGAGGAGCACGAGCGCTGCGTCGAGGATTTCGACGTGTTCGGGGTTCCCACCTTCATCGTGGGCGACGACGCGGTGTTCGTCCGCCTCATGGACCGCCCCGAGGGCGACGGCCCTCTGGCGCGGGCGACCATCGACCGGGTGCTGGGCCTCATCGTCGACCATCCCGAGCTGAACGAGTTCAAGCACTCGCGGCTGTCCCGCTGAGGGCGGCCGCCGCGCATCGCCGGTCGGCGGCCGAGCCGCGTCCGGCGGGACCCGGCTGAACGGCCCGACCTCGGAGCCGACCGCCTAGACGCCGACCAGCCCGGCGAGGGTGTCGACCGAGGCCCGGATCTCGTCACCCGAGCCGAAGGGCGCCCCGCAGAAGTCGGTAGCCCCGATGTCGGCCAAGCGGCGCACCTGGGCGGCCACCTCGGACGCCGAACCCACGATGGCCACGTCGGCCGGCCCGGCGGCCCCTTCACGGTCGAGCATGGCCCGGTAGGACGGGAGGTGGCCGTACACGGCGAACGTCTCGGCGGCCTTGGCCCGGGCGGCGTCCACGTCGTCGGTCACACAGACCGGCAGTCCCACCCCGATCTGGGGCACCGGGCGGCCCGCCTCAGCGGTGGCCGCGTTGATCGTCGGGGCGATGTGCTCCTCGATGGTGACCGGGCCGGTCATCCAGGTGATGGTGCCCTGGGCCAGGCGCCCGGCGATGTGCAGCATCACCGTGCCGAGGGCGGCCACCAGGACGTCCGGTGCCGGGGCGTCGATCTGGATCGGGCCGAACGTGGAGGCGCTCAGGGTCTCGCCGGCGAACGTCGTCTGCTCGCCCGCCAGGACCGGCATCAGGATCTCCAGGTACTCGCGCATGTGGCGGGCCGGCTTGTCGAACGACATCCCGAACACGTTCTCGATCACCATCTGATGGGACAGCCCGATGCCGAGGGTGAGGCGCCCGCCGCTGGCCGCCTGCACCGTCAGGGCCTGGGCGCCCAGCATCACCGGGTGCCGCGGGTAGGTCGGGACCACGGCGGTGCCGAAGTGGATCGCCGGCACCTCGCGGGAGATTGCCGCAATGGCGGTCAAGGCGTCGTAGGCGAAGATCTGGGACGACCATGCGGTCTCGATGCCCGCCTCGGCCAGGCCGGCCACTTGGGCGACCACGTCGTCGAAGGGCTTCTCGGTGTCGAACATCACGCCGATGCGCATGGGTGCCTCGTTTCTCGTGGTTCCGGGTCGGTGCCCCGCGGGACGGGGCGGCGCCGGTCCGAGAGTGGGCCCGGCCCGACGTCCGGCCCACCGTACCGGGCGGCGTGCCGCCGCGTCGGCGGGCCGGCGGGCACGGACGTGCCGGCACGCCGACGGTCGGGCAGAATGCAGACATGTCCGTCGCCATCCTCATGGGAAGCTCCTCCGACGCGTCGATCATGGACGACGCCGTCCAGATCCTCCGCCGCTTCGACGTGCCGGTCGAGGTCCGGGTGCTGTCCGCCCACCGCACCCCCGACGACACCGTCGCCTTCGCCCGGGCCGCGGCCGGCAACGGCGTGCAGGTGATCATCGCCGCCGCCGGCGGTGCCGCCCACCTGGCCGGCGTGGTGGCCGCCACCACGCCACTCCCGGTGATCGGCGTGCCGGTGGCGCTCGCCAACCTCGGCGGACTCGACTCGCTGCTGGCCATGGTGCAGATGCCGAAGGGGATTCCGGTGGCCACCGTGGCGGTCAACGGGGCGCTCAACGCCGCGCTCTTGGCCATCCGGATCATGGCCCTGTCCGACTCCCGGCTGGCCGCCGAGCTCGCCACCTACATCGACGACTTGGCCGACCAGGTGCGGGACATGGACGCCGAAGTCGTCGCCCGCTACCAGCAGCCCTAGCGCCCTCCCGTCCGGGAGGAGGCGAGCGGCCCGGGTCTGTAGCGTCGCGGCCGACCCGGGCCTTGGACTGCCGGGCGACGTGGCCTATACTAGAACCTGTTCTAGTTTCTTGGACCCGGCCGAGGGAGACCCCATGCACGCCACGTTCGACACGAGCAGCACGGCAGGGTCCGACGCCGCCGTGCGAATCGCCTTCGTCCAGTCCGAGTGGCACGGGGACCTGGTCGACCTGTGCCGCGACTCGTTCCTCGGGGAGATGGCCCGCCTCGGGGTCGATCCCGCGGACGTCCATCTCTTCCGCGTGCCGGGGGCCTTCGAGATTCCCCTCTTCGCCCAGCGCCTCGCCGGCAGCGGACGGTACGCCGCCGTGGTGGGTGCGGGCCTCATCGTCGACGGGGGCATCTACCGCCACGAGTTCGTGGCCGACGCAGTCGTCAGTGGACTCATGCGTGTGCAGCTCGACACGGATGTCCCGGTCCTCTCGGTCGTCCTCACACCGCACCACTTCCACGACCACGCGGAGCACGAGGCGTTCTTCGCCGGGCACCTGGCCCGCAAGGGCGTCGAAGCGGCGCAGGCCTGCGCCCGCACCCTCGGTAACCTCGCGTCGTTGACGGCGCTCTCGGCCTGACGCCCTCGGGGCTGACCGGGCCTCGCCGGCCCGCTCTACCGAGGAGCCAGCCCCTCGACGGCCTCGGCCAGGTCCACCCCGAACGGCAGCACGGCCAGCACCGGGATGTCGACGCCGTTGGCCACATAGCGATCGATCTGGTCGCGGCACTCCGCGTACGAGCCGTGGACGATCAGGTCGTCCACGACCTCGTCCGGAATGGCCGCCAGGGCGCCCTTGCGGTCCCCGTCCTTCCAGAGCTGCCACATCGGACCGAGGGCTTCGCCCCGGCCGAGCCACCGGTGGAACTCGGCGTAGACGCCCACGTTGAGGTAGGCGGTGATCATCCGGCGGCCGACGGCCCGGGCCATGTCGGCGTCCTCGCTCGGGATCACGAAGATCCGGGCCGCCACCGGAATGTCGGCGCCGAGCTCCGGGGTGACCGTGGCCACGTCGGAGGCCGACAGCCAGTTGATGATGACCCCGTCAGCGGCCCGTCCGGCCAGGCGGAGCATGCCCGGCCGCAGCGCGGCCAGGAAGATCGGCGGCGGCTGCTCCACCGGTCGGGCCAACCGGAATCCCTTGACCTCGAAGGTGTCGTAGGCCGTGGTTACCTTTTCGCCGGCCAGGGCGTCCCGCAGGAAGGCGATGGTGTCGCGCACCCGCTTGTACGGCTCGTCAAAGGGCACCCCGTTCCACCTCGAGACGATCACGTCCGAGGACGTACCGAGACCGAACGTGAAGTGGCCGGGCGCCGCCTCGGCCATGGCGGCCACGCTCTGGGCCAGCAGCGCCGGGCCCCGGGTGTATGCGGGGATGATGGCCACGCCGAGCTGCAGCGCCGGCGTCCAGGCGGCGGCCAGGGCCAGCGGGGTGAAGCCGTCGAGCCCATCCGTCTCGGCCGACCAGACGTCGGTGTACCCCAACCGGAGCAGGTCCTCGTACCACCGCTTGTGCTCGGTCAGCGGCACACCGTCGAAGGGGATGGTGATGCCGTAGCGCCGTGTGCCCCCGTCGAGGGGCGTGGCGGTCGGCTCGGAGGGGGCGGTGGCCTCGGTCATGGCCCCCGTATTACACCCTTCCGGCACACTGCTCCCATGAGCCAGAACCACGAGGCCCGCATCCGCGGGCTCCAGCCCCAGCTGCCGCTCCTCGACGCCGATTCGGACGAGGCCGGCAAGACCCACGACACGCCGTCGGACGTGGACCGCGAGTGGCGCCTCGACGCCCACACCCGGGAGGTGGGCCGCCGCGGCGTCGCCGCCGCCCGGGCCCACCTGCGCAGCGCCACCGGTCGCGCCGCCTGATCGACCGGCGACTACGGTCAGGGCATGGCGTCCGTGGCCGAGCGGCTCGGGGCAGCACCCGATGCCCGCCTCCTGATCCTCAACTGTGCCGACCTCGGGTTCTGCCACGCGGCCACGACCGGCGTGTACGACGCCCTGCGCGACGGACTCGCCACCTCGGCCTCGCTCCTGGTCCCGGCCCCGTGGGCCCGCGAGGCCGCTTCGCGGTTCCGGGGGGACGACGTCGGGGTGCGCCTCACCCTCAACGCCGAGCACGACCTCTACCGGTGGGGTCCGATCACCCAGGCGCCGTCCCTCCTCGACGGCGACGGCGGGTTCCCCCGCACGGTCACCGACGTGTGGGACCACGCCGACCTCGACGAGGTCCGCCGCGAGTGCCGGGCCCAATTGGAGCGGGCCGTCCTGTGGGGCTTCGACATCAGCCACCTCGACGCCCACATGGACGCCCTCCTCCTCCGCCCCGAGTTCTTCGACGTCTACCTGGAGCTGGCCGTCGACTTCGGCCTTCCCCTGCGCCTGCCCGACGGGTCGGTCGAGCCCAGCGTGGGTTTCCCCATCCGCCAGCTGGCCGCCGAGGAGGGCGTGCTCTTCGCCGACCGGGCCGCCACCGTCCCGGCCCGGGGCGGCCGCGCAGCGCTCCTCGGACTCCTCGGCGCACTCGAGCCCGGCCTGACCGAGATCACGCTCCACCCCGCCGTGGACAGCGACGAGTTGCGGGCCGCGTCCGACGACTGGGAGTCCCGGGTCGCCGACCACACCCTGCTGGTCGACGATCCCGAGGTGACGGCGGCGCTGGCCGCCACCGGCGCCATCCGCATCGGCTACCGCCCGGTGCGCGACGCCATGCGGTACCCGATCCGGCCATGACCGCGGCGCCCGCGCCCCCGTCCCGGTGAGCGAAGCGCAGGACCAGGTTGCCGGACCGGGACCGAAGCCCCTGACCGTGACCGCTCTGCTGCTCCTCGATCCCCACGGCTACGACCCCACCCACGTCGACTCGGTGGTCGTGAACGACCTCGGCATCGGCGTGATCCGTCGCCGGGGCGAGACGCCCCGGGTACTGCCGTGGGAGTCGGTGGTGGCCCACGCCGTGGAGCCGTGGGGCGGCGGGGTCATCCCCGAGTGGTGGGTCGACCCGGTCGAGCATCCCACCGAGGGACCAACGGCGGTGCCCGACCTGGCGCCGGCAGATCTGCTGACCGCCCACCGCCACCTCCCCCACGCCGAAGCCGGCGCGCTGATCAGCATCCAGACGCGCACCGGCACCTACCGGTTCCTGCGCTCCGGTGGCGACCCGGTCGACCTGGCCTCACGGATCGGTGCCTTCGCCATCCGCCACCAGGGCCCGTCGGGACTGTCGACGGTCACCACGGTCGCCCCGGCCCGGCTGCGCCGCGGCTACGGCGGGCGATCGGGCTGGGCCCGCATCCGGCCCTACCTGGTCGTCCTTCTGGTGGTGGTCATCGTCACGGCCGTCACGTTGATCCTCCTGCAGAGCGCCGGAGTCATCCACCTGCCGTTCCTCGGTGGCGGAACGTCCTCGGCCTCACCGGCGCACGCCACTCCCGGAGGCCCTCCCTCCTGACGGTCGGTCAGCGGACGTTCGCCACTTCCGGCGGGACTCCGAGTCAACCGGCCGACGGTCCCGCCACGCCGCACGTTTCCCGTCGAACGAGCCCCGGACGGTGACGCACCGTGGGCCTGCGGCCGTACGCACGACCATGCGTGACGATGGGTAGATTGACCGCGTGACGCCCCGAGGCCAGATCCTGCTGGTCTCGGGGAGCCTGCGCCGCGGTTCCACGAACACCGCGCTGTTGCGAACGGCGCAGTTCCTCGCCCCGGGCGGGACGGTGGCCGTGCTCTACGAAGGGCTCGACGGGCTCCCACACTTCGACCCGGACCGCGATCACACCCCGCTTCCTCCGGCGGTGGCCGAACTGCGCACCGCCGTCCGAGCCTCCGACGCCATCCTGTTCTGCACGCCCGAGTACGCCGGTGCCCTGCCCGGATCGTTCAAGAACCTCCTGGATTGGACCATCGGCGACGACCAACGAGGCTCCATCTACGAGAAGCCGGTGGCCTGGATCAATGTGTCGGCCACCCCGACCGGGGCGGCCGACGCCCACGACTCATTGCGCAGAGTCCTGCACTACGCCCACGCGGTGGTGGTCGAGCGTGCCTGCACCTCGATCCCGGTGACGCGGCAGATGGTCGGTGACGACGGACTGGTCAGCGACCCCACGATCCGGTCGGACATCGGCATGGCCCTCTCGGCGCTCGTGGCCCATGCCGGCGCCAGGATCGACGGCGACTGACAGGTCGGCGGCCGGCGTCGGCTCGGCACGCGTGTCATGGGCTCCCTACCCCGTCCACGTCCCGTCGACCCAGCCGCGGCCCTCGGCGATGGCTCGGTCGGTTCCTGACCTCTCCTGACCGCGGCCGCCACCGATGGCGGTCACCACGGTCGACTCGCTACGAGAAATCGGTCAGCTCGGCCACCCGGGCCCGGCAGGCCCGTGCGTCTTCGGTGCCGGCCAGGGCCAGGAGGTCGAGCAGGGGCGCCATGGCGCCCACCACCTTCATCCGACCCTGCATGAAGGCCACCGACGGGTCGAGCTCCCCCGACAGCACGGCCCGGGCGTCGGCGTCGGTCAGCGTCAGCGTCACGTCGGGCGACGGCACGGTGCCCGCGCCGCTCCCCACCAGGCGGCCCTCGTCGAACACGGCGTGGGCTGCGGCGTCACCCTCGGTGCCACCGGTCACCTCGACCACGAAGGAGCCCCCCAGTGACGGCGGGCCACAGGCGCCCGACGACTCCGCCGCGGCGGCGGCCAGCCACTCCTCGGTCAGCCAACGGACCGTCACCGGGCGGCCTCGGGGACTCCGGCGAACAAGTCGGACTCCAGCGTGCCGTCCCACACGGGCTCGGTCACGGTGCCGTCCGGGGTGCCCACCAATGCCAACCGGTAGTCGTCGTGGGGCTGGATCGTCTCCATGACCTCGGGCGGCAGCCCGAACCAGAACTTCGACTCCGGATCGACCTGGGTGGCATGGGCCAGCAGCGCCTCGCGGCGAGCGTGGGTGAACCCCGTGATGTCGATCACGGCCGTGGGAACGTCCTCGGGCATCTGGTCCCAACGGTTGCGCCACTCCTCGTCGAAAGGCGATTCGAGGCCCAGCTCCTCGAACTTGTCGTGGATGGCCCGGAACCGGGCTGCCGAGTGGACCGTGTAGTAGAGCTTGGCCGGCTGGTAGGGCGCACCGGCCTCGGGGTACCGGGACGGGTCGCCCGCCGCCCGGAAGGCGGCCAAGCCGGCGTCATGGACCCGCAGGTGGTCCGGGTGGGGGTAGCCGGACTGGTCGTCGCCGTAGATCACCATGGCCTGGGGCCGGGTGCGCCGGATGATGGCGACCAGCCGGCCGGTCGCCTCGTCGATCGGTGCGGCGGCGAAGCAGTCCGGGTGGCTGTTGGCCTCCGACCCGTCCATGCCCGAGTCGCGGTAGCCGAGCATCACGACCTCGTCGTAGCCGATGATGTCGGTGGCGCAGGCCAGTTCCTTCGCCCGCACCCCGGCCAGGTCGGCGTGGACCTCGGGGGTGTCGAGGGCCGGATTCAGGATCTCCCCCTCGGCCCCGTCGGTGCAGCAGACGAGGACCGTACGGATGCCCTCGGCGTGGTAGCGGGCGACCGTTCCCGCCCCCTTGGAGGCCTCGTCGTCGGGATGGGCGTGGACAGTCAGCAGGCAGCGTTCCTCAGGCACGCCGATCACGCTACCGGGATGCCGGGGCCTACACTGCAGATGAGCGTGAGGAAGGATCATCGCCAATGGGTGTCATGAAGCGGATGTCTGGGATCCTCCAGGCCAAGACCAACAAGATCCTGGACAAGGCGGAGGACCCGCGGGAGTCCCTCGACCTCTCCTACCAGAAGCTCCTGGAGAACCTGCAGAAGGTCCGGCGCAGCGTGGCCGACGTCACCACCGCCAAGAAGCGCATCGAGCTCCAGGCCACGCAGCTCCAGAGCCAGGCCGACAAGCTCCAGCAGCAGGCCAAGGACGCCCTGGCCCAGGACCGTGAGGACCTGGCCCGAGAGGCCCTGGCCCGACGGGCGGCGCTCGCACCGCAGCTGGCCGAGCTCCAGACCCAGCACCAGCAGGTTGCCGACCAGGAGCAGAAGCTCATCGTCACCGCCCAGAACCTGCAGACCCAGGTCGACGCCTTCCGCACCAAGAAGGAGACCATGAAGGCCACCTACACGGCGGCCGAGGCGCAGACCAAGATCGGCGAGGCCGTATCGGGCATCTCCGAGTCGATGGGCGACGCCGGCATGTCGGTGCAACGGGCCCAGGACAAGATCGACTCCATGCAGGCCCGGGCCGGGGCCATGGACGAGCTGCTCGCCTCGGGTGCACTGACCGACCTGACGAACCCGGTGGACGACATCCAGGCCCAGCTCGACCAGGTGTCCGCCACCAGCACGGTCGACAACGAGCTCGCCGCCCTGAAGGCCGAGATCGGCGCCGGCACCCCGGCCCAGATCGGGCCGGCCGAGGGCGATACGCCCAAGGAGTCGGGCGGGGCACCGGCATGATCGTGCGCATCCTGGGCGAGGGGCAGTTCGACGTGCCCGACGCCGACCGGGCCACGCTCGACGGCCTCGAGGACGCGCTCAACGCCGCCGTCGAGGGTCACGACGACGATGCCTTCGCCTCGGCGCTCGCCGCCCTGATCGAGGCCGTGCGCCGGGCGGGCACCGAGCTGCCGGCCGACTCGTTCACCAGTTCAGACCTTGTGGTGCCGTTCTCCGACGCCACCCTCACCGAGACGCAGGCACTGCTCGAGGAGCCGGGCGGGGAACGCACCTGACCTTGGCCCGCACCCACCCGAGGAACTCGTCATGAGCACCGCACGGAACATCCCCAACGACCGGGGCCTCAGCCTCCGCATGTTCACCACGGGCCTGATGATCGTGCTCCTGTACGGGGCCGTCATCGGTCTGCTCATCGCCGTAGGGATCTCATACGCGATCGTCCTGGTCCTTGCCGCCGCGCTGCTCTTCGTCCAGTACTGGTTCTCGGACAAGATCGCCCTGTACGGGATGGGTGGACGGCTGGTTACGCCGGAGGAGGCGCCCCAGCTCCACGGGGCCATCGACCGGCTGTGCGCCATGGCCGACATGAAGAAGCCGCGGGTGGCCATCGCCGACACCGACGTGCCCAATGCCTTCGCCACCGGACGCAGCCCCAACAACGCCGTGGTGTGCGCCACCACCGGCCTCATGCGCCGACTCGACGAGCCCGAGCTCGAGGCGGTGCTGGCCCACGAACTGTCCCACGTGGCCCACCGCGACGTGGCCGTCATGACCATCGCCAGCTTCCTCGGCATGGTCGCCGGCATGGTCACCCGGATGATGCTGTGGACCGGGATGATCGGCGGCTTCGGCGGGGGCGACAACAACGACAACCAGGGCGGCGACAACGCCGCACTGGTGGAGCTGGCCGTGCTCGCCGTCTCGGTGGTCGTCTACGCCATCAGCTTCCTGCTGACCATGGCCCTGTCCCGCTATCGCGAGCTGGCCGCCGACCGTTCCGGGGCGCTGCTGACCGGGCAGCCGTCGGTGCTCGCTTCGGCGCTGGTCAAGGTGACCGGCGACATCGCCCGCATCCCGACCCGCGACCTCCGGTCGACCGAGTCGTTCAACGCCTTCTACTTCACCCCGGCCATCGCCAAGAGCGGGGTCAGCATCTCCACGATCTTCTCGACCCATCCGTCGCTCGACCAGCGGCTGGCCCAGCTCGCCGCCATCGAGGCCGAGATGGGCCGTCCGTCGTGACCGCCCGCTCCGTCTCCACCCCCGGCGGCACGGCGACCTGATGGGCCTCTTCGACTCGATCCTCGGACGCACCAAACCGGTCCAGGCCGACCTCGACGCTCTGTTCGGCCTCCCGTCGGCCTCGATCACCCTGCAGAGCGCGGCGGCCACGGCATGCTCCGGGCACGCCGGGGTGTGTTTCAAGCCCCAGACCGGCCAGGGCTTCGCCGACAACCAGGCCGAGGTCATGGCGCTGCTGCAGATGGACGACACCGCGGGGCTCACGTCCACCCAGGACTCCTTCGGCTACCAGTGGCTGGTCATGGAGGACCCCGACATCGAGGCGCTGGTCACCCGCATCCACCTGGTCAACTCGTCGCTCGCCGACGCCGGGTGGGGCCCGCAACTGCTCTGTTCGGTCTTCGGCCTGGCCCGCCTGCCGGCCGGCTCGCCCACCGACGCCGACCGCGAAGGAGCCCGTGTGGGCGCCGGATCCGTCCTGCCTTCGACGGCCTACCTGGTCTACCTGTTCAAGCGGGGCACCTTCTACCCCTTCGTGCCGACCGGCCACGAGCAGCGGTCCACCGAGGAGGAGCTGAAGCTCCGCAGCCTGGTGGCCGACGACCTGTCCGTGGAGACCGACCTCGACCGGTGGTTCCCCCTGTGGGACCTCCCGGTCCCCTGAGCGGTCCCGCAGTGGAACTGGTCCTCGACCCCCGCTCTTTCGCGGTGTGCCGGCTGGCGCCCACCGCGCCGTGGCCGGCACCCCAGCCGGGTGCCACCCTCTATTCGGCCACCGTCACGGCCGGCGAGCTGTCCGTCGTGTGCGTCGAGGGCGACGAGCCCCCGGGAGCGCAGGTGGAGGGCGGCTGGCGGGCCCTGGCCGTCGTAGGGCCTCTCGCCTTCGACCTGGTCGGGGTCATCGCCTCGATCACCGTCCCGCTGGCCGCGGCCGACATCGGGGTGTTCGTCGTGTCGACGTTCGACACCGACCTGGTACTGGTGAAGGACGTCGATCTCGACACCGCCATCGGCGTCCTGGGCGGCGCCGGGCACCGCGTGGCACCCCACGCCGCCTGAACGGCCGTACAAATTTTGGACCTCGGTCCACAGCCCGCCACCTGGGCATTCGGGGTAGTTATCCACAGGTTCTCCCCTTCTGGGAGGCACGGACTGGGGATACCGACTACCGATCGGTGGACAACCCTTGTACAATCACTTACTCCCGACGCCGGGTGCTGTCCCGGGGCCCTGGACCACAGGTCCGCCCCCCCCCCCCCCCCCCCCCCCCCCCCCCCCCCCC
>DATCCR010000299.1:0-8650 GCA_036511155.1 Acidimicrobiales bacterium | reverse complement strand
CGGTCACAGCAGGAAATCCTGAAGCTTGGCGAAGGTACGGGACCACCCATCACCTCCAAACGGTTACCGAGCAACTCGCCACCGTTCACGGTGCTTTAGGCGCTCCCTGACAATCATCCGCAGTTCTGCCAGTGACACGCCCCGGGCTAGTCGTTCCCACATGACCGCTCGACTCTTGGATCGCACTCCGGCATCAAGCCCACGGAGTTCTAACTCGGCAAGAACCTCCTCTCGCCACAGGAGTTGAACGACATCGTCCGCAGAAATGCCAGGGTTCTCCGCAGGCGCAGTGTGGTCCTCCAAGACAACGCCCGTTGGTGTCGATGACGCAACCATTACGCCCCACCACTCAGGAAGTAGGGGTTGAGCATGATGCAAATGTCGCTCCGCCACCACAAGAGTGGCGCGGTCGAGGACGCGTGAGTAGACGGCAACCTGGGTGGGCAAGCGCCGGAGCGTGTCACGTTCACTCTTCAACTCATATCCGGCAAGGTGCCCATTGATAACGGCGACATCGACTCGCACCTGGCCACACAGATCGAGTTCGTCCACAAACCGGGTCGAATCGATTTCCACTTCGTGTTGTTGATTCAGTAGGACGTGCAGAGCGCTACGTACATCTGAATCATGCATGCCACAAGGATAGGTCCACACCCGCCTCCTTCTGCCGATTCGCTTCCGGAATTGCTATTTTCCGTGGATGCCCAAGGGGGGCTTGTCCGAGAACAGGAACGTCACGGCAATGGTCACCAGGCCCACGATCTCACCGAACGTTCCTGCCAGGTAGAACTGCATAACGGATGCTGGGATCGTGATTGCGTTCGTGCCGGACAGGATCAGGACGACATTCATGAAGACGAGCTGTCCGGCAAGGATCCACAGGAAGAACTTGGCGAACATCTTTCTCAGTTGGATGAGGCTCTTCCGCTCTTCTCGGTCCGACGCGCGGTCGAGTTCCTCCGGGGAGACGGTCTGAGCGCTCTCGAGTCCCGCAACCGGGGTCAGGATCTCGGCAACGGCAACGCCGGAGACGTTGCTAACCGCCGCCGCCGTCTTGGAGTCCTCTTGAAGCGCCTTGAGAATGATCCGCGGATCGACCACGGGTACGCCAGCTATTTGGAATTCCCACTCGCCCGGTTCGATAGGTTCGGCGTCCGCCGCCGTCGTCCCATCGGGGTCGTCCGTCGGCATGGGCCGGTCTAAGCCGAGTACAGCGGAGTGAGGCCCAGATTCTTGAGCCTCAATTTCATGGACTGAGGTGAGACTTGGAAGTCGTGGGCCATGACGAGGTCAGACTTGCCGCCCTCCGCGAGGGTGCGAACGAACCTGCGGGGCATCAGGAGCGCCGCCCCGAACTGGTTCGCGAAGACCTCCTTGGGATCCTTGGCCGTCGCAGAATCAGGATTCCGGTAGAAGACGTCTGACTCCCTAAAATCCCCTGCGGGGTGTTGCCGTTGGTTGAGGATCAGATGACCGACCTCATGGGCCACGGAGAAGCGCTGACGGACAGAGGGCGCACCAGTCGGAACGAAGATCGACGGAGACTGTCCGTCCTCGAAATACTTGAGCATCCCGTCTACCTCGTCCTGGAGTGCCATCTCATAGACGGCCGCGCCGAGACGATGGGCGATGTAAACGGGGTCCACGGGCAGGCCGCGGCCACTCCACTCGCTCTCAATCAGCTGCTCTGCTTCGCGCTCCGCGTTTTCGCGGGTCAGTCGGAACGTAGTCAAGGTCCCTGGGCCTCCCTTGCTCGGCGCATGTTCCCACAAAGGACCTACACCTAGGCGGATCCTACTTCGGTTCGAACATCTGTTCGTTTCACAACAGGTATTGCATCCTCCAACAGACCTACAACCCGTGTTGCGACTCAGCGCTTAGGCTCCTGACCTGGGCTTTTGTCTAGTTTGTCAAGTATACAATTGCCGGTGCCATACTACCGTTTAATGTCTCTTCATGTCATTTCATGTTCTTTCGCTACCGGTAGCGGGCGAGGATGCGCCGGGCCGCCTCGGGGGCGAGCGACCGGTCCTCGGTCGGCTCGACCACTTCGGTGCCTGGCCCGAGACGGAGGAGCAGCCGCTCGAGCCAGGCGTCACCTCCGACGAAGACCTCCCACACCGGCCGGCCGCCCTCCTCCCCGGCCGACGCCGAGGGGATGGTCTCGAGAAGCCAGGCCATCGACGGGTCGATGGTGATCCGCACCCGCCGGCTGTCCGGGCCCGGGACGTACGCTCCGAGCGACCCGCCACCGGTGTCGGCGTCCGCCGCGGCGTCGGCCGGGAGCGGCCTCGCCAGCACCCCGGGCGCAGCCGGGCCGGCCGGCGCGGCTGCACCGATCCGATCCACCCGGAAGCGGCGGATGCCGTCGGCCACCTCGCACCAGGCGTCCACGTACCAGTGGCCCTCCGAAGCGAAGAGGCGGCGGGGGGTGACGGTGCGGTCGCCGGTCTGGTCGGTCGAGGCCGTGTAATAGGAGATGGTCAGGCGCTCGCCGGACTCCAGCGCGGCCCGGACGGCGTCGAGTTGGCCGGGGGTGTCGAGCTCCACGTCGATTGCGCCCTGGCCGAGGGCCCGCTCCAACTTGGCCAGGGCACGCGACAGCGCGCCGTCCTCGTCGCTGCCCGGCACGGCCAGCAGTGCCCGTGCCGACGCCGCCAGACCCAGACCTTCGCGGGGGCTCAGTCGGCGGGGCCGGGCCAGCGTGGTTCCCACCCGGGTGGAGACCGTGTCCTCGGTGACCAGGATCTCCAGCAGCTGGTCGGGGGAGTAGGGCGGCACGCCGCAGCAGGCCGCCATCTCGAGCTCGGCGACCAGGGCGCTGGGCGTCAGGTCGAAGCGGGCGGCGACCTCGTCGATCGGGGCCTCGCCCTCCTGGGCCAGCCAGGTGAGGATGGCCAGCAGACGGCGGAGTCGGGCGGCGGTGTCCAGTGAAGGGCTCATCGGGCCGACCCCCCGGGAACGGCGAAGGCCTCGAGCCGGGCCACCACGGCTGCGCGGACCTCGTCGGGGCGCAGCACCTCGGCGTGGTCGAGGAAGTCGAGCACCCAGGAGATCAGGGCTTCGACGTCGGTCACCACCAGGCGGACCACCACCCCGCCACCGTCGGTGCGCTCGACCACGGCGTCGGGCCCGAGCTCGGTGGCTACCCGGGATGCCTCCGACCGGTCGACGGCCACGTCGACCTCGACGGCGTCGCCCGAGCCGAAGTGCCAGGGGTCCCGGGCGAAGGCCTCGTCGACGTCGAACCCGTCGGGCAGTTCCGACGACCCCGGGACGTCGACCTCGGGCAGCCCGTCGATCCGGTCGACCCGGAACGTGCGGGCCTCGCCCCGGTCACGGTCCCGGCCCACCACGTACCAGTGGCCACCCCGGAAGCGGATTCCGGCCACGTCGACCGCCCGGGGCTCGCCCCGGTAGGAGAAGCCCACCGTGGCCCCGAGCCGGACCGCGTCGAACAGCACCGGCAGGGCGGGCAGCCCGTCCACCAGGGGCAGATCCACCAGGGGCAACGGGGCGCCGCGCCGCGGCCACTGGCCCCCCATGCCCAGCTTGGACAACGCCTCCCTCCCGATAGGCTCGCCGAGGTGGACACCGGCCACCGCCAGGTTCAGCGCAGCCTGCTCGTCGGGCTCCAGACCGAGGTCCGGCAGGTAGTAGGCGTCGGGGTCGACCCGGTAGCCGACCTGCTCCTCGGCGTCGATCGCCACCGTCAGGACCGGCACGCCCTCGTCCCGCAGCAGGCGCTTGTCCCGCTCGAAGGCTTGGCGCCGGGCGTCGTGCCCGTCGGGGTAGCCGGGCACCTGCTCGGCGATCTCGCGGAGGCTGAGCGGCCGGCTGGCGTCGAGCAGCACGAGCAGCAGGTCGGTGACGCGTTCGAGTCGATCGGGTTGGGCCATTCCCGCCAATCTACGACCCACGGGCCGGCGGGCGCACCGTGATCGGGCCGTCTGCCGCCACCGTCGGTGCCTGGTCCTGGCACCCCCACCTCCTGTTGTGGGCCGTCCTGGCCGGGGTGTCGGCGGCCGCCGCCGTCGGGCACCGTCGCCTCCTCCGCACCTCGTCCCATCCCCAGCCGTGGCCCCGCAGCCGGATCCTCCGGTTCGGCGGTGCCGTGGTGCTGGCCGGCGTCTCCATGGGCTGGCCGCTCGGTGACCTAGCCGCCCACTGGTCACTCAGCGCACTGGTCCTCCAACGGTGCCTGCTGGTCCTGGCCGTGGCCCCGCTCCTGCTGGCCGGCCTGTCCGATGACCTGATCCGTTGGCTGACCCGGCCGGCACCGGTGGACGCCGTCCTCATCCGGGTCCTCCGCCCGCCGGTAGCCGTGGTGACGGTCACCGTGGTGCTGGTCGTCTCGGTGCTGCCGGTCCTGGTCGCCGCCCAGTCGAGCTCGGTGGCCGCCCGGGGGGGCCTGGCTCTGCTGGTCCTGGCGGCAGGGCTCGTCCTGTGGCTACCGGTCATGGGTCGGGTCCCGGGCATCCCCCGGCCCCGTCCGATGATCCGGGCCGTCTACCTGGTGGCCCAGTCGGTGGTGCCGGTGTTCCTCTCGTTCCTCTACATCCTGGCCACCCAGCCGCTGTATCCGGCCTTCGCCCGGTCGGTCGACGTCGTCCGCCTCCGCCCGCTCAACGACCAGCAGATCGCAGGGTTCATCTCCAAGCTCTCGTTCGTGCTGGTCCTGCTGGCGGTGGCCGGGGTGGTGCTGTCCCGGGCACCCGACACCGACGACGACCTCGGCCCGGAAGACCCGCTGTCCTGGTCCGACGTCGAGCGCCACTTCGAACGGGTCGACCGGCGCGGCCAGGCCATGCCCGAGCCGGGACCCGTCGGTCCGACTGACCGGGATGACTGGGATGGCCGGGCCGCCGGCTCCCCCGGCGAGGGCGACGCCGACGTCGACGGTGGCCCGGTCGGGGCGTAGCGCCCGCCCTGCCCGTCGCCCGGTCCCCCGACCCGCCCGCCGCACGTCCGCTGCGGGTGGCCCCGTAGGTGTCCCCGTGTCCGTACCATGGGCGGGTGACCCTGGACGCCCCGCCTGCCCCGATCATCCGGCGGCTGGTCGCCGGCTCGGTCCGGGCCGGGGTGGAAGACCTCGGAGCCCGCACGGCCATGGTGGCCCGGTCGGTCTCCGACGTCCGGCGGGGCGCACTCTCCCCCGATGACGGCGACACGCTGGCCGAGGCAGCCTCGGTCGCCGCCGAACTGCGTATCCCCTTCGTCCTCGTCCTGGCCTCGAGCGGCGCCGACGTGTCGGGCGGTGTGGCCTCGCTCCACGGCTGGGGCCGGGCGGCCCGGGCGCTGGCCGGGTGTTCCGGCGTGGTCCCGGTGGTCGTGGTGGTGACCGGCCCGGCGCTGTCGGGCCCGGCCCTCCTGCTCGGTCTGGCTGACGTCGTGGTCATGACCCCGGACGCCTTCGCCTTCGTCTCGGGCCCGGCCATGGTCGAGGACTTCACCGGGATCCGGATCGGCGTCCGCCAACTCGGCGGCAGCGCCATCCACGCCCGCTCCAGCGGCCTGTGCGCCATCGAGGCGGCCTCGCCCGATCAGGCCATGGAGCACGTCTCCCACCTGCTCGGACTGCTGCCCGGGCACACCGACGACCTGCCGCCCCGGGCACCCGGCGGCGCCGGGGGCGGCGAGGAGATCGGCTCGATCATCCCCGACCGGGCCACCTCCTCCTACGACGTGCGCCGGGTGGCGGCCGCCTTGGCCGACGACGGCGACGTCACCGAACTGTGGCCCCGATGGTCCCCGCAATTGGTGACCGCCCTGGCCCGCATCGACGGGCGGACGGTGGGATTCGTGGCCAACCAGTCCCAGGCCCTGGCCGGCACCTTGGACATCGCGGCGTCG
Source organism: Acidimicrobiales bacterium (assembly GCA_036511155.1). GTDB lineage: Bacteria > Actinomycetota > Acidimicrobiia > Acidimicrobiales > RAAP-2 > Bog-756. The sequence goes on along the minus strand of DATCCR010000299.1, from coordinate 2,797 downwards.
CAGAAGGGCGCCCGGTTCGTGCGGTTCTGCGACGCCTTCAACATCCCGCTGGTGACCCTGGTCGACACGCCGGGCTTCCTGCCCGGCAAGGACCTCGAGTGGCGGGGCATGATCCGCCACGGGGCCGAGTTGGCCTTCGCCTACGCCGAGGCCACCGTGCCGAGGATCTGCGTCATCCTCCGCAAGGCCTTCGGCGGGGCCTACATCGTGATGGACTCGAAGGGCCTGGGCAACGACCTCTGTGTGGCCTGGCCGGGCGCCGAAATTGCCGTGATGGGTGCCGAGGGCGCCGCCCAGATCCTCTACCGCCGGGAGTCCGAGGAGGAGCGGGCCGACCTGCAGGAGGCCTACGCCGAGCGGTTCCTCACCCCGTACCAGGCGGCCGAGCGGGGCTTCGTCGACGCCGTCATCGACCCGTCCGACACCCGGACCGTCGTGTCCGGTGCCCTCGACGTGCTGGAGACACGGCGCGAGGCGCTCCCCCGCCGCAAGCACACCATCGGGCCGCTGTAACGGGCGAGACCATGCCTCGGGACGACAGGTGCCGTCAGGCCGGAGCCTGCACTGAAGAACCACGGGGCGATGCGTCGTCTTCTTGCGACCGACGTCAGGACAGGTCGTTCGGTCGAACCGCACCCGCACGCGGGAGTGCCCCCTCCCGGAGGAGGGGGCACTCCGCTACTACTGCAGGTTCAGATCGTCAGACGACGACCGGAGCCTGTCGACTCGCTACCCGGCAACTCAGACAGCCGAGAAGCCAGTGCCCCACTGCGAGAGGGCGGGAATCGCTGCGGTGGCATTGCAGTTCGCCTTGGTCGTCCCGAGCGGGGCCCTGCCGTAGGTGGTTCCAGCAATCAGTGCCGGAGGCACGGAACTCGCCGCGGTGTACGGGCCGGTTGCGTCGGTCACGAGTGCCGTGTTGTCAGACACATACCAGCACGTGCCCGAGGCCGCCGGAGACCACGAGGCCAGGACGATCCCGTTGCCGTCGCTGGAGACATAGACCGAAACCTGACCTGCAGCGGCCACAGCACCAGCCTGGAAGGTGATGCTCGGCTCACTTTGGTGCAGAGTCGCGGCGGTGATGCCGGTGTACACCTGGTTGGTGTTCTGCGACTCGGCGGCCTTGGCGGTCGTCAGTGCCGTGTTCAGGTTGGACTGGGAGGCCCTGTCGTTGGCACCACCGGTCACACCCAGGAAGGTGGGAATGGCGATGGCGAGCAGGATGGCCAGGATCAGCAGCACGACCATGAGCTCGATGAGGGTGAAACCCGCATCCTCGCCCAGCTCGGCAGCTGCATCACGCCTGTCATTCAGGCGACTCATTACGGATGAAAGCATGGGATGTCTCCTCTAGTAGGTATGTGCTGCATCTATGAACGGTCGCCATATGTGACGCCCGGCTTCTACATCGTCCCGGGCCGGCGACAACTTGAGTACTTCTCCTGCACTTCTCTTGACGGAGGTTGTCCAAGCGCCGAACGATGCGTCTGATCTACGGGCAGACCATTGCCGGACTGGGATGACATCCCGCCACGCTCGGATCGACCCGTCGAGCTCATGGGCCCCATTTGGGTGGCCGATCTCCCCAAACCCGGTATGCGATCGGTTGCCGGGGAGGAGTCGTCGGCATTCGCCACTGCAGTGCGACGGGGCCAACGTATTTGGCCCCGTCAGCGAAAGGTACTTGGGACAACCGGAGGTGAGGTACGGCACCGTCGCCGGCGACCCACTGGTCCTGGGCGAGTGGGCGCTGCGATCCTCCGGGGTGGTGTCGCCCTTGACCAGTACGCAGTTGGGGCTGGTACCGGTCAGCAGCCCGATGGTCCCGTAGAAGCAGTCGCCCGGCAGCGAGTAGGCGGCAACGACCGCGCTCCCGTCGGCGGACACCGCCCCCGATACCACCGACATCGAGCCGGAGCTGCCTTGGGCCATCAGGCAACCGAGCGGCCCGGCCTTGAAGGCCAGCGAGAGGCGGGCATTGGCCGGCAGTGTGGCGAATCCGGCGGAGTCCTGGCTGCCGTTCACGTGGTGGGTCGGGTCGCCATTCTGGTAGTGGGCCTCGGCATCGGTCAGGGCCGTCGCCAGGTTCAACGGCACCGACCGGCCGTTGGCCGCATTGGTGGGACGGAGGAAGGTCGGGATGACCCCGGCCAGCAGGATGCCGAGCACCAGCAGCGCCACCATGAACTCGATGAACGAGAACCCTCAGCCATCGGCGCATCGACCACCCGGCGACCTCGGGGCGAGCACGGGTCGAGTGGCCCGCCAGCCGGAGGGGCCGGACCAGGTGAGCAACCGGGTCGCGCTCCGTTCCGACGGTCCGTTGGCCGGGTCGGTGGGCACGGGGGCGGCGGGACGGACGCCGTCGGTTGGCTGGGCAGAAACGTCGGTTCGCATACCGATCAATCGTCCGGGGAGATGATGCACTTGAGTGCCGCGACAACGAAGTTCGGACATGTCCGTCCGACCGCCTTCAGCTCTTGATCAGCTTGATGTAGTCGAACATCGGGAGGTACAGCGCAATCACCATGATGCCGACGCCGGCGCCCATGACCACCGTCAGCAGCGGCTCGAGCAGCGCGGTCAGGTTGTTGACGGTGACCTCGACCTCCTGGTCGTAGAACACGGCGACCTTCTTCAACATCCCGTCGAGTACACCGGTCTGCTCACCGACCTCGATCATCTGCACCATGAGTGCCGGGATGATGTCCTCGTGCTCGCGGAGGGTGTCGGCCAGCGGACGGCCCTCACGGACTCCCTCCTTGGTCTCCCGCAGCACGTCCCCGATGGTCAC
>DATCCR010000298.1:0-6224 GCA_036511155.1 Acidimicrobiales bacterium | reverse complement strand
GGCCGAGGACTCCTCGGTCAGGTTGGCCACCTCGAGGTCCAGCTTGGCCAGCCGGTCGGCCGACGCCGCGTCCGTCTCCTTGGCCAGCGCCATCCGCTCGATCTCCAGCTGGCGCAGCCGGCGGGTGACCACGTCGAGCTCGGTGGGCATGGAGTCGATCTCGATGCGGAGCCGGCTGGCCGCCTCGTCCATCAGGTCGATGGCCTTGTCGGGCAGGAAGCGGCCGGTCACGTACCGGTCGGACAGCACCGCCGCGGCCACCAGGGCGGCGTCCTGGATGCGGACCCCGTGGTGGACCTCGTAGCGCTCCTTCAGGCCACGCAGGATGGCGATGGTGTCGCCGACCGAGGGTGGCGGCACGAACACCTGCTGGAAGCGGCGCTCGAGGGCGGCGTCCTTTTCGATGTACTTGCGGTACTCGTCGAGGGTGGTGGCCCCGATCATGCGCAGCTCGCCGCGGGCCAGCATCGGCTTGATCATGTTGCCGGCGTCCATGGCGCCCTCGGCCGCGCCGGCGCCCACGATGGTGTGGAGCTCGTCGATGAAGGTGATGACCTCGCCCTCGGCATCGGCGATCTCCTTGAGGATGGCCTTCAGGCGCTCCTCGAACTCGCCCCGGTACTTGGCCCCGGCGATCATCGAGCCCATGTCGAGGCTGATGACCCGCTTGCCCTGGAGGCCCTCGGGCACGTCGCCCTCGACGATGCGCTGGGCCAGGCCTTCGACGATGGCCGTCTTGCCCCCGCCGGGCTCGCCGATGAGGACCGGGTTGTTCTTGGTCCGACGGGACAGCACCTGGATGACCCGGCGGACCTCCTCGTCCCGGCCGATGACCGGGTCCATCTTCCCCTGGCGGGCCAGCGCGGTGAGGTCCCGACCGTACTTTTCGAGGGCCTGGAAGGTCTCCTCCGGGTTCTGGGACGTCACCCGGTGGCTGCCCCGCACGTCGCGCAGGGCCTGGAGCAGGGCGTCGCGCTCGACGCCCAGGCGGTCGGCCAGGGCCAGGAGGACGTGCTCGACCGACAGGTACTCGTCGCCCATGTCGACGCGCTGCCGGTCGGCCGCCTCGAGGGCCTCGCGCAGACTCCGGTCGATGGTCGGCTCGGCGCCGCCGAAGGCCTGAGGCAGGCGGCCCAGCTGGTCGGCGATGCGCGACCGCACGACGGCCGGCTCCACCCCCACCCGGGTCAGGATCGGCCCGGCGATGCCGTCGCTCTGGTCGAGGACGGCGGCCAGTAGGTGCTCGGGCGTGACCTCGGCGTTGGAGGACTCGCGGGCGCGCTCGACAGCCGCGGCCAGGGCCTCCTGGGTCTTCAGGGTCCATCGTTCGGGGTTCAGGCTCATCGGTTTCCTCCGTTGCCGTGGGGCGGGCGTCGTGTGGTCCGGGTCGGGACGGGCAGCTGCGACAGCGGCACCAGGTCCCGGCGGTACTGGCGGTGGGTGATGGCCACGGCCTCGCGGGCGGCCGTCCGGGTGGCCTCGAGCTCGTCCTGGAGACGGGCCACTTCGGCCTGCAGCTCGAGGACGCGCTTCACGCCCTCCAGATTGAGGCCGTCGTTGGTCAGACCCTGGATCTGGCGCAGTCGGTCGAGGTCCTGGTCGGAGAAGCGGCGGCTGCCGCCCCGGGTGCGGCTCGGGTCGAGCAGGCCCTTGCGCTCGTAGACCCGGAGCGTCTGCGGGTGGACGCCGGCGAGCTCGGCGGCCACGGAGATCACGTACACGGCCCGACTGCGGCGCTCGTCGGTCATCTCACACCCCCAGTGCGCTACGGGACGGCGGCTCGATCACCTTGGCCAGCTCCTCGACGGCGGCCCGCTGCTCGTCCGTGAGCTCGGCGGGCACCGCCACCTCGACGGTCACCAGCAGATCGCCGGTGGACGACTTCTTGCCTCCGGGGACGCCACGCCCCTTCACCCGGAAGGTCCGGCCCGACGGCGTGCCGGCCGGCACCCTCAGCGTGACCGGGTCCTCGAGGGTGGGCACGGTCAGAGTGGTGCCGAGGACGGCCTCGGCAAACCCGACCGGCACGCCGAGGGTCAGGTTGCGGCCCTTGCGGCCGAACAGGTTGTGGCGGCCGACCCGGACGATGACGTACAGGTCGCCGGCGGGTCCGCCGCCGCGCCCGGCAGCACCTCGTCCCTTGACCCGGATGCGTTGGCCGTCCTCCACGCCGGCGGGCAGGCGGACCTTGACCGACCGGTTGCGGTGCTCCACCCCGCTACCGGAACAGGTCGGGCACGGGTGGGTGACGATGGTGCCACGGCCGCTGCACTGCGGGCAGATCTGGCTGAGGGAGAACAGTCCCTGGTTGTCCTGGAGCGAGCCGGTGCCACCACAGCGGGGGCAGGCGTCGGGGCGGGTACCCGGAGCCGAGCCGGAGCCCGAGCAGGTGTGGCAGCGGGCGTCGGTGGTGACGTTGACCGAGGTGGTGACGCCGCGGACGGCGTCCTCGAACGTGAGGTGCAGTTCGGTCTCGACGTCAGCCCCGCGTTGAGGGCCGGCCTGCTGGCTGCCGCGGCGGCCGCGGCCGAAGAGGCCACCGAACAGGTCGCCGAAGTCGCCGGAGTCCTCGACCCGGAAGCCGCCGCCCCCGCCGCCGCCCCCGAACCCACCGGGGAACCCGCCGGCCGACGGACCCATGGTGCGGACCTCGTCGTACTCCTTACGCTTGTCGGCGTCTCCCAGGACGTCGTAGGCCGCGGAGACCTCCTTGAAGACCTCGTCACTTCCCGGGTTGGTGTCCGGATGGTGCTTCTTGGCCAGCTTCCGGTACGCGCTGGTGATCTCCTTGGCGGTGGCCGTGCTCGGCACCCCGAGGGTCTTGTAGTAGTCCTTCTCGAACCATTCGCGTTGCGGCGCCACCGTGTCTCTTCTCTGTCCTACTGCCTCGTCGTCGTTCTCGATGCTCCTCGAGGGCCGGGCCCCCGTGTCCTCGTGGCCCTAGCCCTCGACCATCACCATGGCCGGGCGCACGACCGTGCCGTGCCAGCGGTAGCCGGCCCGCATGACCTGGGCCACCCGGGGCTCGCCCGAGTCCGTCGGCTCGGCATCCTCGGGCGCGGGAACCTGCCCCACCGCCTCGTGGGCGTTCGGGTCGAACTCCACGCCCAGCGGGCTGATGCGCTCGAGGCCCTCTTTGGCGAGGATCCCCTGGAGCAGGCCGCTGGCGGCCACGAGGGCCTTGGCCTCGTCGGACTCGGCATCCCCGACGTGGTCGGTGGCGAGGTCCAGGGCGTCGAGCACCGGGAGCAGCTTGTCCACCAGGGAGGCGGCCGCCCGGGCCACCTGCTCGGTCTGCTGCTTCAGCACCCGCTTCTTGTAGTTCTCGAACTCGGCCTGCAGGCGCCGTAGCGAGTCGAGGTACTCGTCCCGCTCAGCCAGCGCCATCTCGAGAGGGTCGGCTTCGGCCACGTCGGCGGCCTCGGACCCGCCCGCACCGGCGGCGGCCGGCCCGTCGGGCAGTCCATCGTCGAGCAGCTCGGCGTCGACCACCCGGTCATCCAGCAGCGCGTCATCCGGCAGGTCGCCGGGGGCGGGGACGGGGGACCCGTCGGCCCCCGCCCCGTCACCCGGTCCACCGTGGCGTGGCTCGTCTCCGATCGCCATCGACGATCAGGCCTTGGGGTCGACGATCTCGGCGTCGACCACCTCGTCGTCGTTCGCCTCTTCGGCCGGCACCTCGCCGCCCGGGGCCGAAGCGCTCTCCTTCGCCGCCTCCTCGTAGAGCCGCTGGCTGAACGACTGGCTGGCCGTCAGGAGGGTCTCGGTCGAGGTCTTGATGGCCTCGAGGTCGCTACCGGCCAGACCCTCCTTGAGGCTGGCGAGCGCGGTCTCGACCTTCTCCTTCTCATCACCTTCGAACTTCTCGCCCTGGTCCTTCAGGAGCTTCTCGGTCTGGTACACGAGGGAGTCGGCGTTGTTGCGCACTTCGGCCTCCTCCTTGCGGTTCCGGTCGTCCTCGGCGTGGGCCTCGGCGTCCTTCACCATCCGCTCGATGTCGTCCTTGGCGAGCGACGACTGACCCGTGATGGTCATCGACTGCTCCTTGCCGGTGGCCCGGTCCTTGGCCGAGACGTGCACGATGCCGTTGGCGTCGATGTCAAAGGTGACCTCGATCTGCGGCACCCCACGCGGGGCCGGGGGCAGGTCGACCAGCTGGAACTTGCCCAGGGTCTTGTTGTACATCGCCATCTCGCGCTCGCCTTGGAGGACGTGCACCTCGACGGAGGGCTGGTTGTCCTCGGCCGTGGTGAACACCTCGCTCCGCTTGGTCGGGATCGTGGTGTTGCGCTCGATGAGGCGGTGCATGACCGCGCCCTTGGTCTCGATACCCAGCGACAGCGGGGTCACGTCGAGCAGCAGGACGTCCTTGACCTCGCCCTTCAGCACGCCGGCCTGGACGGCGGCGCCGATGGCCACCACCTCGTCCGGGTTGACGCCCTTGTGGGCCTCCTTGCCGGTGAGCGACTGGACCAGGTCCTGGACCGCCGGGATGCGGGTCGAGCCGCCGACGAGGACCACGTGGTCGATGTCGGACTTGGTCAGTCCCGAGTCGGCGATGGCCAGGTCGAAGGGGCCCTTGCACCGCTCGACCAGGTCGGCGGTGAGCTCGTTGAACTGGGCCCGGGTCAGCTTGACATCGAGGTGCTTGGGACCTTCGGAGGTGGCCGTGATGAAGGGCAGGTTGATCTGGGTCTCCTGGACCGAGGACAGCTCGATCTTGGCCTTCTCGGCGGCCTCCTGGAGGCGCTGGGTGGCCATCTTGTCGGCGGACAGGTCGACGCCCTCGGTGTCCTTGAACGTCTTCACCAGCCAGTCGATGACCTTCTGGTCCCAGTCGTCGCCACCCAGCTTGGAGTCGCCCGAGGTCGACTTGACCTCGAACACGCCGTCGCCGATGTCGAGGACCGAGACGTCGAAGGTGCCGCCGCCGAGGTCGAACACGAGGACGGTCTGGTCGGCGCCCTCCTTGTCGAGTCCGTAGGCCAGTGCGGCCGCGGTGGGCTCGTTGATGATGCGGAGCACCTCGAGGCCGGCGATGGCGCCCGCCTCCTTGGTGGCCGTCCGCTGCGCGTCGTCGAAGTAGGCCGGCACGGTGATGACGGCCTGAGTGACGGTATCGCCCAGGAAGGCCTCGGCGTCACGCTTCAGCTTGCCCAGGATGCGGGCCGAGATCTCCTGGGGCGTGTAGTCCTTCCCGTCGATGTCGACGGTCCAACCGCTGCCCATGTGGCGCTTGACCGACCGGATGGTGCGGTCCGGGTTGGTGATGGCCTGACGCTTGGCCACCTCGCCGACGAGGACCTCGCCGGACTTGGCGAAGCCGACCACGGACGGGGTGGTGCGCCCGCCCTCGGCGTTCGGGATGACGACGGGCTCGCCGCCCTCCAGTACGGCGACCACCGAGTTGGTGGTCCCGAGATCGATACCTACGGCCTTGGCCATCGTGTTGCCTCCTACTCCCTCGCCCTCTTCGGGCCCCGGGGCTTGCTCTCTGTTCCGTGTCTGCTGTGCTGCTGCTCGGCCTGCTCCTGCATGCCGCCACTACTCGGACTTCCGGCACCTCCCGGCGCCCTCGACTTCTGCGGCTGTGCCGCGGACCCGACTACCTCGTAACACCCTGGAGCGGCGCCGGGCCGTCATCTCCATGGACAACTATAGCAAACCTGAGTGGTATACCATCAAGTTTCTTGAATCATTCTTATGATTCCCTGGCCGCCACCTCCGGGATACGCTCGATCCATGCCTCAGCTGGTCCTCCTCCGCCACGGTCAGTCGCTCTGGAACGCCGAGAACCTCTTCACCGGTTGGTACGACGTCGACCTCACCGCCCAGGGCGAGGAGGAGGCCCGGGCTGCCGGCGCCCTGCTGGCCGCCGACGAGGACCTCGACCTGCGGGTGGTCCACACCTCGCTGCTCACCCGGGCCATCCGGACGGCCGACCTCACCCTCGAGGTGGCGGGCCGGTCCTGGCTCCCGGTCAAGCGGCACTGGCGGCTCAACGAGCGCCACTACGGGGCCCTCCAGGGGCTCAACAAGAAGGAGACCACGGCCCGACACGGCGAGGCCCAGGTGAAGGAGTGGCGCCGCAGCTACGCCACTCCGCCGCCGCCGGTCGCCCGGGGGGACGCCCACGACCCGGCGGGCGACCCCCGCTACCGCGACGTGCCGGCCGACTCGCTGCCGTTGACCGAGTGCCTGGCCGACGTGGTGGTGCGGGCCGT
>DATCCR010000297.1:0-9027 GCA_036511155.1 Acidimicrobiales bacterium | reverse complement strand
AGTTGGCGTGGACCTTGTCGACGCGGTGGCCGAGGCGGGACGAGCGGGTCGCGAAGTTGGCCTTCATCTTGGCGGCCCTGGTGGTCCGGCGGGCCACAACCGACTGCCAGTAGGCCGCCAACTTGGTGTTGCCGGCCTTCTGGGCCTTGGCCGCCAGTGCGGCGAACTTGGCCGTATTGGCCCCGAACCGGGCCTGGTTCTGGGTGCCCTGGGCCTGGTGCCGGTGGAGCCTGGTGCAGGCCCGCTGCTGGCCGGCGGCCGTGCTGTGGCTGACCGGCTGGATGCCGACCTGGGGGGCCGCTCCGGCCACCCCGGCCCCGGCGAAGGACAGCGAGCCCACCGCCACCAAGGACACGGCGACTTTGGTCGCCAGCAATTTCACGTTCCACACGTTGATGCGCTCCTCTTCCAGCGGGACACCTGCGATGTCCCGACCACTTCCCTCACCATCGGTCGCTGCACGTGGGAGATGTAGGTTTCACTGTATCCAGTCGTCGATCGGAATTCACGGCGCCACCGGGGCGCCGGCCCGGTCAGGGTCATGGCGCCGGTGCGGTCGTGGACGTGGGCGTGGTGGCCGGGGCGCCGACACTGCACTTCGCCTCGATGGCCGCCGCCAGCCGCTGGAGACGGGCCGTGACTCCGGGACGCCCGAGCCTGGAGATCACCTTTCCGATCCGGGCGGCCTTCTGGTTGTCACCGGCGGCCGTGGCCTTCGCCTCGACGGCGTGCAGCCTGGGGAGTCCGGCGGCGATACCGGCTTCCGCCTTGTGAATCCTGGTCAGAGCCTTGGGCGCGCGGGAGCACGAGAAGTGGGCCAGTCGGCTCTTGGCGCCGGGAGTGAGCTGGGCCGATGCCGCCGGCGTGCCTGACGTCGCGGTCAGCGTCGGCGCCGATGCGCCCGCCACCCCGACCGTGCCGAGCGCCATTGCGCCGGTGGCCACCGTCGCCACCACCAACTTCCTCAACGAGGGGAGCCTGGGTCCCATGGTCCTGCCACCTCCTGGTCCGCGCCGGCCGCGCCGGCACTACCGGCACCTTCGGCCCTGGGCGTGTGGGTTCCGTGAGCGGGGTGTTAGGAGAGTGTGAGGGTCGCCGGACCGGCACACGGTCGCCCGTCAGGAGGGGCCGGTCAGGAGGTCATGCCGCCGAGGCCGACCAGGCCCCGGGCCAGCTCGATCTCGCCCATGTGGCGCAGCCCGTGCTGGTAGATCCAGCACTCCGTCGCGTCCAGCAGTGTGATCCCCTCGGGGCCGGCGACCCGGGCGCTGTAGGTGCTGGCGACCTGTTCCGGGAAGGGCCGGGGGATCACCAGCCGAGTCAGTTCGACCGGGTCGAGGCCGGTGAGCCAGGCCTCGACCCGCTCGAAGACGGCCGTCATGTACTCCTGGAACTGGCCGTAGTCGCCGATCCGCTGATGGACCATCTCCTCCACCGTGCGGTGCTTGCCGTGGTCGGCGATGGCCGGGTGGACCCGGGCCTCCCACTCGGTGTCCCAGATGGGGGGCGTGCCCGTCATGAGCAGGAACGACGCGTCGATCATGTTCACGATGTGGAACAGGCTGAAGGCGATCGGCAGCACGCCCTCCCGCTCGAAGTGGTTGACCTGGTCGAGGTCCATGGTGGCCACGGCGTCGTAGTAGAGGGAGAACAGGGCGTGCATGCGCCGCTGCAGCGAGTCGAGCAGCGGGCTCCCCTGACCCGCGACCCCGTCCGTACCCGTCACTCCCGACCCCGGCGCGTCTGACACGGTGGCTCCCTCCGTGGGCCCGAGGACCGGACCGCAAGGTCATGTAAACACTTGTCACAATTACTGTCAACTGTTACCCTGACGACCAGCCCCCGGCCCTCCGCAGACGTCCGTTCCGGACCGGGAGGCGGTGCCCTCCGGGCCGGCCGAAGGAAGCGAGCCCCCATGCAACTCGACGTCGACCGGTCCGACCTCCACCGCGTCAAGGCCGTGTCCTTCGCGCCGGCGGCCCTCCAGCCGGGCGAGGCCCGCATCCGGGTCGACGCCTTCGGGCTGTCGGCCAACAACATCACCTACGCCGTCTACGGCGACCTCATGCGGTACTGGGAGTGCTTCCCGGGGCGCGCGGGGGACGGGGTGTCCTGGGGCCGGATCCCCGTCTGGGGCTTCGGCGACGTCGTCGAGTCCACGGTCGGCGGGGTGGCCGAGGGCACCCGGGTCTACGGGTACTTCCCCCTGGCCGACGAACTGGTGGTGATGCCCGGACGTATCGACGACCAGGGCTTCTCCGACATGACCCCGGCCCGTGAGGCGGTCCCGACCGTGTACAGCCGCTACTCGGTGACCACCGCCGACCGGATCTACCGGCCCGAACGCGAGGACCAGCACATGCTGCTGTGGCCCCTCTTCGTCACCTCCTTCGTGGTCGACGACTTCCTCGGCGATCACGACCTCTTCGGCTCCCGCACCGCAGTGGTCTCGAGTGCGTCGTCCAAGACGGCCATCGGGGCGGCCTTCCTGCTGGCCGAGCGGGAGGGGGTGGAGGTGGTCGGGCTGACGTCGTCGGGCAACCTCGAGTTCGTCCGGTCGTTGGGCTGCTACGACACCGTGCTCCCCTATGACGGCATCGACGACCTGGCCGGCGTGCCGTCCTGCTACATCGACGTGGCCGGGCGCAAGGACGTGACCCACGCCGTCCACACCCGCCTCGGGGGCGACCTCCGGTACTCGATGGTGGTGGGCGACACCCACTGGGACGACACCACGGCCGCCGAGGGCGTGCTGCCGGAGCCCCGTCCCGAATTCCTCTTTGCCCCTGTGCAGATCGCCAAGCGGCGCACCGACTGGGGACGGGACGGCTTCGAGACGGCGGTCGCCGCCGCCTGGGACCGGTTCGTCCCGTGGACCGACGGCTGGCTGACCATCCGCCACGCCGCCGGGCCCGACGCCGTCGAGGCCGTCTACCGGAACGTCCTCGACGGCCGGATCGACCCCCGGACGGGCGACATCTGCACGTTGGCCGGATCGTAGGATCCGACGATGACCGATATCCGCCCCCGCCACGTCCGGTCCCGTCCGGACGGCCACGATGCGTCGGACGCCATCTGGCCGGCCGACCCGGGCGCGCTGGACGCCCAGACGGGCGACCCGGACGCTCCCAAGGAGACGGACGGACGCCGGCTCCGCCGGGCCCTCAACCGGGAGGCGGTGGTCGACGCCCTGCTCGACCTCTACGGCGAGGGCAACCTGCGGCCCAGTACCGACGAGATCGCCGAACGGGCGGGCATCTCCCCCCGGTCCCTGTTCCGCTACTTCGAGGACGCCGACGACCTGGCCGGCGAGGCGGTCACCCGCCAGCACGGCAGGGCCATGCACCTCCTGCCTCTTGCCGTCGGCCCCGAGGCGCCGTTCAACGCCCGGGTGGCGGCCCTCGTCGACCAGCGGCTCCGGCTCTTCACCACCGTCGGCCAGGCCGCCCACGTCTCGCGGCTGCGGGCGCCGTTCCAGCCCCGGCTGGCCGAGAGCCTGCGGGAGGGACGGCGGTTCCTGCGTAGCCAGGTGCGCTCGCTGTTCGCCCCCGAGCTGACGTCGATGTCCGACGACGAGGCCGAGGCCGCCCTGGCCGCCGGCGACGTGCTCAGCAGCTTCGAGTCCTACCAGCTGCTGACCGGTGACCAGGGGCTGACCGTCGACGAGGCCAGGTCGGTCCTGGTCGGCACCCTTTCCGCGCTGCTGACCCCCGGAGATGCCTTGTGACCGCCAAGCGGGGCAGCATGCGCCACTCGATCCGGCTGGACTGCCCGGCCGACGTGGTCTGGGACGTCGTGGGGGCGCCCGCACGGCTGCACGAGTGGTGGCTCGGGGTCGAGTCGTGCGAGGTCGACGGCGACAACCGGACCATCCTGACCCGCTCGGGCCTGCCCATGCCCGAGAAGCTGCTCACCATCGACCACAACCAGCGGCGCTTCCAGTACCGGATCACCGCCCCGCTGTTCGTCGAGCACCTCAGCACCATCGACGTGCACGACCTGGCCGACGGAACCTGCCTGACCGTCTACAGCGTCGACGCCGAGCCGGCCGTGCTGGCCCTGGTCATCGGGGGCGCCGCCCGCGCCGCCCTCGGCCAGCTGCCCGAACTGCTGGGCGTCGCCGTCCACCGGTGACCGCCGTCCCACGAACCGCCCCGTCCCGACTCCCGGCCCGCGGGACCACGGACCGGGGAGACCCGAAAGGAGCCCGCTGATGGGCCGCAAGATCCTCCTGGTGACCACCGACCAGCAGCGCTACGACACCCTGGCCTGCAACGGCGGCACCCTGTCCCGCACCCCTGTGGTCGACGGACTGGCCGCCGAAGGCGTCCGATTCGACCGGGCCCACCCCCAGTCGGTGGTGTGCATGCCGTCCCGTTCCACCATCCTGACCGGCCAGCACCCGAGCACCCACGGCGTGTTCATGAACGGCGTGCCGCTTCCCGAGGACGCCCCTTCGGTCGCCGAGGTGCTCCGCGGCTCGGGCTACCGGACCGCCCTGGTCGGCAAAGCCCACTTCGAGCCCTACTTCGACCCGTTCCTCCGCTTCGAGGAGAACGCGCTCTCCACCAACGGCACCACCCCGCACGGCGGCTCGCGCCGTGGCTTCGAGCACCTCGAGACGGCGTCCCACGGGGCGATGGGGCCCCTCCACTACTCGCAGTGGCTGATCAAGAACCACCCCGAGGCCCTCGGCATGTACTGCCGGGCCATCGACGACTCCCTGCAGGTCAGTGCGCAACCGGGCGGCGACACCGGCGCCCCCCAGGTGAAGGTGAACCCGATCGACCGCGGGATCTACCACACCGACTGGGTGGCCGACCGGACGATCGCCTGGCTCGATTCGCTGGACGCCGACGACGACTGGTTCTGCTGGATGAGCTTCCCCGACCCCCACCACCCGTGGGACCCGCCCGAGTCCGAGATGGGCCGCATCGACTGGCGCGAGGTGCCCCTGCCCGCCGGCTACCCCGAGGACCAGGCCACGCGGGAGGACATCATCGACGGCAAGCCCCGCCACTGGCGGGCGTGGTACGACGGCACGCTGGTCTCCAACTACGAGGCCCCTGCCGACTGGGTGCCGGCCACGCTGACCGCCGACCAGGTACGCGAGGTCAACGCCCGCAACGCCGTCGAGGTCGAACTCATCGACGAGGCGCTCGGCCGGGTCCTGGCCCGGGTGGCCGAACGTGGCTGGGACGACGATGTGGACGTCGTGTTCACCACCGACCACGGCGAGCTGCAGGGTGACTTCGGTCTCCTGTTCAAGGGCCCGTACCACGTGGACGGCCTCATGCGGCTGCCCCTGGTGTGGCGCCCGGCGCCGTCGGCCCGGGCCGGCGGGCCGGCGGCCCCGTCGGTCGTCACCCGACCGGTCGGACTGGTCGACCTGGCCCCCACCTTCTGCGCCATCGCCGGGATCGACCCACCGGAGTGGATGCAGGGCAGGCCGCTGCCGGTGGACGACGCCGACGCCGAGTCCCGGGGCTTCGACAAGGTCCTGACCGAGTGGGACAGCGAGCTGTTCGGCACCGACGTCCACCTCCGCACCATGATGCGCGACCGGTGGGTGGTCACCGCCTACCGTCCCGGCACCAGCCACGACGGTACCGAGGGCGAGCTCTACGACCTGGTCGACGACCCGCTCCAGCAGGCCAACCGGTGGGACGACCCCGGCATGCGGCCGCTCCGTGACGACCTGGTGGCCGACCTGTGGGACTCCCAGCCCCCGGTCCGGGCCCAGCGCCTGGTCCTCGAAGCCCCGGTGTGAGCATCGACCCGGACGCCGGCTACTGGTCCGGGCCGTGGCCCGGCGAGGACGGTGGACCCCGCCGGCTCGGCGTGCCGGCTTCTGCCTGTCCGGTCCCGAGCATCCGCTCCGGCGGGCCCGTGGATGTGCTGTCCCGGACGGATCCGCTGGTCACCATGGTCGTCACCCGGGACCCGGGCGAGGTCTTCCTGCTGCGCAACGGCATGGGCCCTGACGTCACCTGCTCGGTGGAGCGCGTCGACCCCGATACCTTGGCCACGCTGGCCGACTCGGGGCCCCTGGCCGGCGGACCCATGTGGCCGGGCGGGTTGGCCGCCCACGCCAACGGCTCGCTCTACGTGGTGTTCGGGAATCACGCCCACCGCCTGTCGGCCGACCTCGAGCTCCTGGCCACGGCCGAGCTCCCCCGGCCGCGTCCCTACAACAGCTTCGTGATCCTCCCGGACGGGACCCTGGCCACCAAGGACTTCGCCGGCTCGCTGCCCGGGGCGCCCGTCGCACCCGACGAGCGGGTGCCGTGCGAGGTGGTGGCCCTCGAGCCCGAGGGGCTCACGGTCGTCGACCGGATCGAGCTGCCCGAGCCGTCCATCGCCCGCATCTCCTCGGACGGCAGACACGTCTACGTGGTCGGCGACACCAGCCTGCTGCGCGTGGGCTGGGACGGCCGCTTCGTGGCCGACCCGGGGTTCCGGGCCACCTACCGGACCGAGGAGGGCCAGACCTACGGGTGGGACTGCGTCCTCGCTCTCGGGGCGGCGTGGTTCCTCGACAACGGCGACGGCTCCACCAATTTCGACGGCTCGTTCCGGGGCAAGGGCGTGTCCGCGACCCCGCTCCAACTGATCCGGGTCGACCTGACCGACGGATCGGTGTCCACCGCCGCGGTGTGCGAGGCATCGGGCGGCCTGATCACCAACCCGCCGATCATCGACGAGGGCCGGCGCATCGCCGTGGGCTACGACAGCGGCAACGGGGTCATGGTCGCCTTCGACATCGCGGAAGACGGGGGCCTCACTCCCCGGTGGCACCGTGACCACGACCACGCCTCCCACCTGCTTCTGCTGCCGGGGGAAGGCGCCCTGGTGACCGGCGACCACGACAAGGAGCGCATGATCGAGCAGGTGGTGGTGGTCGATATCGCCACCGGCGCCGAACTGGCCCGGGTGGACACCGAGGGGCCGCTGCAGTCGGCCGTCTTTCCCGCTCTCGGGTGGGACGCCACGGTCTACTGGTGCTCGTTGTCGACGGTCAGCCGGATCCGTTTCGGCTGAGGCTCAGGTCGCCCCGACGTTCCGCTCGAAGATGATGCGCAGGCCGTGCAGGGTCAGCCACGGCTCGACGTACTCGATCTCCTCGGAGTAGGGCGAGATCAGCTCGGACAGGCCACCGGTGGCCACCACGGTGCACTCGCCGAGCACGGCGGCGAACCGCCGGCACAGCCCGTCCACCTGGCCGGCGAACCCGTAGAGGGCGCCCGACTGGATCGACTCGACCGTCGACTTGCCGATGACGCTCCGGGGCTCGACCAGCTCGACCCGGCGCAGGGCGGCGGCGTGGGCGAACAGGGCATCGAGGCTGATGGCCACCCCCGGGGTGATGGCTCCGCCGAGGTACTCGCCCGACGGTGAGATGGCGTCGAAGGTGGTGGCCGTCCCGAGGTCGACCACCACGCAGGGCCCGCCGAACAGGTCGTAGGCGCCCACGGCGTTGGCGATGCGGTCGGCCCCGACCTCCTTCGGGTTGTCGTAGAGGATCGGCATGCCGCTCTTGACCCCGGGTTCGAGCACCACGGCGGGCACGTCGAACCAGCGACTGGCCATCTGGCGGAGGTTGGCCGTGACCAGCGGGACCGACGAGGTCACGGCGATGCCGGTGACGGTGCGGTCGATGTCCAGTCCGTTGAGGTCCAGGAGCTGGGTCAACAGGAGGGCGTGCTCGTCGGCCGTGCGCACGTCGACCGTGGACAGCCGCCAGTGGTGGGCGAGTCCGACCGGCTCGGTGCCGTCGCGGGGCACCGACTCGTCGACGGGTGCCGCCGGGTCGTCGGCAAACAGGCCGACCACCGTATCGGTGTTCCCCACGTCGATGGCTAGCAGCATGGCGTTCCTTCCCTGGTCGTGTGCATCGGTCAGGTGTGTCGGTCGGGGCCCGTTCAGGCCCGCAGGTCGAGGCCGAGGTCGAGGACCGGGGCGGAGTGGGTGAGGGCGCCGGCCGACAGGACGTCGGCGCCAGCGGCGGCCAGGCCCGGGGCGGAGGCCAGCGTCACGCCACCCGACACCTCGACGAGGGCGGCCGAGCCCGCCGCCCGGACCCGGGCCACAGCTTCGGTGACCAGGTCGGGACCCATGTTGTCCAGCATCACCACGGTGGCGCCGGCGGCGACCGCCTCGTCCACCTGATCGAGCCGGTCGCACTCCACTTCGATCATCCGACCCGGCCACAGGTGGCGGGCCCGGTGTACCGCCTCGGCGATGGTGGCCCCGCCCAGGTGGTTGTCCTTCACCAGCACGGCCTCGGACAGGTTGCCGCGGTGGTTGTGTCCGCCGCCGGCCCGGACCGCCGCCTTCTCCAGGGCCCGGAGGCCGGGGGTGGTCTTGCGGGTGTCGAGCACCCGGGTGCCCGGATTGGCAGCCCGCACGGCATCGACGTAGGCCCGGGTGAGGGTGGCGATGCCCGACAGGTGTCCGAGGAAGTTGAGGGCGGTGCGCTCGGCCGTCAGGATCGAACGCAGCGGTCCCTCGGCGGTCGCCACGACGGCACCGGGCGCCACCGCCGACCCGTCGGGCAGGAACCACGTCACCGTCACGTCGGGGTCGATCTGGGCGAAGGCCTCGACCACGCAGGCCCGTCCGGCCACCACGCCGTCGGCCCGGCTGACCACGTCGACGGTGGCCCGTCGGTCGGCGGCGATCAAGCCGGCCGTCAGGTCGCCGAGGGGCAGGACGTCCTCGGCGATGGCCCGGGCGACGGCGTCGACCACGGCGGCCCGGGGCGGATCGAGGACGGGTTCCCAGTCACCGGTCGGGGAGGCGCCGGCAGGGGTCACGTGCGGACCGGCCCGTCCGGCCGGACCGAACCCGTCGGGGTCCGGGCCAGCACGGTGGTCCCCTCCGGCCCGCCGTCGACGATGCGGCACCGCCAGGCGTCGACCAGATGGGGGTAGTCGCTGCGGGCGTGGGCGCCGCGGGTCTCGGTGCGGAGCGTGGCCGAGGCGAGGACGCTGGTGGCCGCCGTGACGAGGTTGACCAGCTCGCCGC
>DATCCR010000296.1:0-2308 GCA_036511155.1 Acidimicrobiales bacterium | reverse complement strand
CGTCGGGGTACGGTCCGAGTTCCTCCGGGCCAGCTCGGTGTGGACGACCTCGTCGACCAGGCGGCCCCGGGGCGGCCGGCGCCCCCACCAACCCCGACTGGTTCCGCAATCTGGTGGCCAACCCCACGGTCCCGGTCGAGCTCGGAAGCGAGTCGTTCACCGCCGCGGCCGAGGTGCTCGGGGGGAGAGGAGTGCGACCGGGTCTACGCCGCCAACGCCCCCGTCAACCCCGGATTTGCCGGGTACGAGCAGAGGACCGACCGCGTCAGCCCGGTGGTCCGACTCGTCCGCACCTGGACAGCCCCGGACGGTCACCCACCCGGCCCGGTCTCCCGGCGTACCGTCGGGGGTGTGACGACGTCGACCCATACCCCGAGGTGCGGCTGGTGCCACCGGCCGCTCGCCGTGCGACCGGGTGCCGGCCGGCCCCGGCTGTTCTGCAGTCCGTCCCACCGCCAGCGGGCCTACGAAGCCCGGCGGCGGGCCGACGAGCTCCACGTTCCCGACGACCAGTGCATCGTGTCGCTGACCGACCTCGGTCGGCTGCACGACAGGCTCTACCGCCTCGAGGCGGCGGTCGATGACGTTACGGCCGACCTGGCGGTGACCA
This sequence comes from Acidimicrobiales bacterium, assembly GCA_036511155.1. Classification (GTDB taxonomy): domain Bacteria; phylum Actinomycetota; class Acidimicrobiia; order Acidimicrobiales; family RAAP-2; genus Bog-756. The sequence continues at coordinate 1,698 of DATCCR010000296.1, read as the reverse complement.
CCACCTCGGCCGCCTACCGCCAGGCCTATGAGCACCTGATGGACGCGGTGGGCGATCTGGTCGGGACGGTCGTCGAGCCGGTCCGCCGCTGACCGGTCGGAGAGTCGTCGACGACGGGAACGGGTCCTACCCCTGGCGGGGAGCCGGTCCGATGGCGGCGGCGACCCGGTGGCCCGAGCGGACCGCGCTCTCCATGTACCCGGCCAGGGCCTCGGTGTGCTCGCCGGCGAACCACAGGGGTCCGTGGGCCCGGCGCAGTACCGGCCAGAACCGGGTCATCTGGCCCGGGCCGTAGACGGCGTAGCCACCGCCCGTGAATCGTTCGTTGGCCCAGGCCACGGTGGTGGCGACCCCGGCCAGCTCGGCCGTGCCCTCCGGGTAGACGGACTCGAGCTGGCGCTGAAAGGTGGCGATGCGGGCGCTGTCCGCCTGTGCGGCCCCGGCGACCGCTGCGTCGCCGGTCACGAACTGGGTGAGTACGCCGGGGTGGTCGCTTCCGCCGGGCACGGAGTCGGTCGAGTCCCAGCCGATACCGAACGGGAGGTCGGTGATGGTGAACCCGGACAGGCCCTCGGCCATCCAGAAGCGCTTCTTGTACTCGGTGGACACCTTGAGGGCGTGACCGAGGTTCAGGCTTGTGATCATGGCTGCGGCGTCGGTCGGGAGCGGGGGATCGAACGTGATGCCCCGCAGTGCCGGCGGCGGAGCGGCCAGCACCAGCCGGGCACCGTCGTGGGTCGTGGCGGTGCCCCCCGAGGTCGTGTGGACCCGGATGCCCCAGCTGAACTGCTCGATCCTCGTCACCGGCGAGCTGAGGTGCACGACCGGTCCCAGGTCCTTGGCCATCGCCTCGGGCAGGGCACTGTTGCCGGCAGCGATGCGCATGTGCTCGGCGCCGGCCTCGGACAGCGAGGCGTCAGCCACAGCCTGCTGGAGTGCGAAGAGTAGCGACACCTCATGCATCTGGGCGTTGAAGTTGCCCCGGTAGTCGGACTGGACGAGGAGTTGGGCCGCCTGGTCGAGGGTCTGGCTGTCGGCGTAGTCCTGGAGGGTCTGGCCGTCCCACGCCTCGGCCTTCTCCGCAGACTCGGGATGGGCCGGGTCGAGATCGCCGGCCAGCGCCAGGAGCCCGGCCCCGAAGGTGGCGTACCCGGCCAGCATGGTCGGGTCGGCTGCGGCCGTGGTCTGGAGCACGGACCGCTGTCCACCGAGCACCACAGTGGCGCACTGGAGTTTGTCGGGCGGGCGCTTGGCCAGGGCCAGGCCGTACTTGTGGGCCATGGCCTGGATCTGGACGTGGTTGTCATCAATCGACTCGCCGCCGGCCTCGACGTGGATCCCATCGGTGAAGGGCGAGCGGATGGTGTGGACCCGACCCCCGACCCGGTCCCGGGCCTCGAGGACGGTGACGTCCCAGCCGCTCGCCCGCAGCGCCAGCGCAGTGGTCAGCCCGGACAGCCCGCCGCCGACCACCACCACCTTCTGCTTGGTGGTCGCCTCGGGCCGCGGGGTGGTCGAACAGGCGGCCAACACGGTGGCCGCCGCAGCAGTGCCGGCGGCGCCCAGGAACTGACGGCGGGTCAAACTGTGAGGTCCCACCACTCGCGCAGCGTACCGCTCGGGGTGCCCGGGTCCGGGGTGGGACGGCGATGACAGACTGACGGTCCCGCCGAGCGGGTCGACCAGGAGGATGAGGCG
>DATCCR010000295.1:0-11965 GCA_036511155.1 Acidimicrobiales bacterium | reverse complement strand
TCCTGTTCGGCTCGGCCGGTCAGGGCCTGACGATCCGCCACGACTCCTACGACCGGGCTTCGTTCATGGACGGGGTCGTCCTGGCCGTCGAGTCGGTGGCGTCCCGCCCGGGCCTCACTCTCGGCATCGAGCCCCTGCTCGGGATCTGAGGGGCGGATGGTGCAGGACGCCCGCCAGCGGATCGTCGAAGCCTCCTATGCCTGCGTTGCCCGCCGGGGCATGACCAAGACCACCGTCGAGGACGTGGCCCGTGAGGCCGGACTCTCCCGGGCCACCGTCTACCGGGCCTTCCCGGGCGGCCGGGACGAGCTCATCGACGCCACCGTCTCGTGGGCCGTCTTCGACTTCTTCGCCAAGCTCTACGACCGCATCCAGGGAGCGGCCAGCCTCGAGGAGGTGATGGAGCGGGGCATCATGTTCGCCTACCGTTCCATCGTCGATCACGACGTGCTCCAGCGGGTCATGCAGACCGAGCCGGACAAGCTCCTCCCGGCCCTCACCGTCGAGAGCAACCGGATCCGGGCGGGCATCGCCGACGTGCTCGCCCCCTACCTGGTCGACCGGGGCCTGGCCGACGCCGTCGACCTCAGGGACGCGGCGGACTTCCTGGCCCGGATGGTCCTGTCGTACATCTCCGCACCCGGGCGTTGGGACCTCGAGGACCCGGGCCAGGTGGCGCGCCTCGTCCGCTCCGAGCTGCTGGCCGGCGTGGTGGTGCCGGCGGGATCGCGCTGAGAGGCTCCGTCGGGCGCGGTCGTCGGGAATGGTGCGACGACGACGGGGCGACGGTGGTGGTTGTGGAGCGGTGGTTGACGGTGAAACAAATCGTGGCCTACTGTTCCATCCGTGGCACGGTCGCAGGGGGGACTCCGGGTGGTTGACGTGGACGCTGTCGCGCCCTTCGCCGCCCCGGATTCCCCAGTGCCGTTGACGGCGGGCGGTGACGCCGACCAGTCACCCCACCGGGTCCGCGTCATCGACGGCACCCTGGCCTGCCTGGCCCGCCACGGAACGGCCAAGACCACGGCCGACGACATCGCCCGGAAGTCCGGGGTGTCCAGGGCCACCGTCTACCGGGCCTTTCCGGGGGGCCGGGACGAGATCCTCGGAGCCGTGGTCGACACCGAGATGGCCCGCCTCTTCAGCGCCCTGGGCGTCCGTCTGGGGAACGCAGGCGACCTCGCTGCCGCCCTGGTGGGGGGAATCGTCGAGGCCTCGACCCGCCTGAGGGACCATGCCGCCCTCCACTTCCTCGTCGAGCACGAGCCCGGCATCATCCTGGGACACCTCGCCTTCGACGAGTCCGACCGCCTGCTGGTCACCGCCTCCAAGTTCACCGCCCCGTTCCTGGCCCGTTGGATGAGCCCGGACGAGGCCGAGCGGGTGGCCGAGTGGGCCGCTCGGATCGTGCTCTCCTACGCCATCTCGCCCTCGACCCACCTCGACCCGTGCGACGAGGCCGACGCCGTCCGCCTCGTCACCACCTTCATGCTCCCGGGGATCGAAGCGCTGCAGTCCGCGGCGTCCGGCCCGATCGACATCACTCCCTTCCCGACCGGTGGCCCCTCGACCGCCCCGGGGGAGGAGCCGGTCAGCGCGTCCTGAACGACTGGCGACGCTGCCGCCGCACCCCAGGTTCCGTCATCCGTCACACCCTCACCGAACCCGCACCGATCAAACTTCCGAACCACTACCAGTCCGTAAGGGGGACACCTACATGACTACCGAAATGAGCAGCAACGAGCAGATCATCGGCCGCGAGGAACTCGACGACCTCGAGGCCATCCTCTCCGTCGTGGGCACCGAGGAGTCCGACGGTCGCCACGTCGTGCACTCGAATTACGACTCCATCTTCACCTGGGACTACGAGAAGGGCACCCGCCCGAAGCTGAACAAGCTCTACGAGAAGGCCAAGAACGCCCAGTGGAACGGGGAGACCGACCTTCCCTGGGACACCGACGTCGACCAGGAGAAGCTGGTCGTCGAGGCAGCCGCCGCGGCGGGCGGGCACGCCGCCGGCTTCGATATCGCCGGCACGCCGCTCGAGCACTGGGGCGACAAGGAGTGGATCGAACTGGGCGTGGAGAGCCAGAACTGGACCCTGTCCCAGTTCCTCCACGGCGAGCAGGGCGCCCTGATCTGCACGGCCAAGATCGTGGAGTCGGTGCCGTGGATCGACGCCAAGTACTACGCCGCGACCCAGGTGATGGACGAGGCCCGCCACGTGGAGGTCTTCGCCAAGTACCTCGACGAGAAGCTGTCCGGCCACTATCCGGTCAACGCCCACCTGCGGATGCTGCTCGACGACATCATCGCCGACTCCCGCTGGGACATGACCTACCTGGGCATGCAGATCATGATCGAGGGCCTGGCGCTCGCCGCCTTCGGCTTCATGCACTCCATGACTCCCGACCCGCTACTCAAGCAGCTCCTCCGCTACGTCATGGCCGACGAGGCCCGGCACGTGGCATTCGGCGTGCTCAGCCTCCAGGAGTACTACCAGGGGCTCAACGCCGCCGAGCTGCGTGAGCGCCAGGAGTTCGCTTTCGAGGCGGCCGTGCGGATGCGCGACCGGTTCCTCCAGCAGGAGGTGTGGGCCAAGATGGGCGTCGACCCGAAGACCATCCTCCCGACCGTGCTGTCGGCCCCCGACCGCAACGAGTTCCAGGCCCTGCTCTTCTCCAAGATCGTCCCGAACTGCCGCAAGCTCGGCCTGCTCGACGCCGCCGACGGCTGGCTGCGCACCAAGTTCACGGAGCTGGGCGTGATCGAGTTCGAATCGGCGGTCGACACCTCCGAGGAGTACGACGCCATGGCGGCCGTGCCGCCTACCCAGCGCTCATTGGTCTGACCGGTTCCGCATGTCGCCGGGGCGCGTGGGTGCGTCCCCGGCGGCAGCGGCAGCGGCAGCAGTGGGCCGGGTTCGGGCCGGGCGGCAGGCCCCTCGTGACACTCGGCAGCGTGACACACGGCGGCGAGCCCCGGCTGCGGCTCGGCGGTGGGACTCGGTGCTGCTGGTAGCCTGCGTTTCTGTGAGCCCTCTCCCCACCGCCGCACCCTGGACCCGACGATGACCGCCCCCCGTTTCGGGCGGGTGGTGACCGCGATGGTCACCCCGTTCGGCCCCGACGGCGAGCTCGACCTCGACGCTGCCGCCACGCTGGCCCGCCACCTGGCCGACACCGGAAGCGACGGACTCGTCGTGGCCGGCACCACCGGAGAGGGCCCGGTGCTCACCGACCCCGAGCGGATCGACCTGTTCCGAGCGGTAGTCGAAGCCGTCACCATCCCGGTGATCGCCACGTCGGGCACCAACGACACCGCCCACTCGATCCTCATGACCAAGGAGGCCGCCGCCCTCGGCGCCGCAGGCGTCCTGGTCGTCACCCCGTACTACAACCGCCCCTCGGCGGCCGGGCTGTCGGCCCACTTCCGGGCGGTGGCCGCAGCGAGTGACCTGCCGGTGGTGCTGTACGACATTCCTGTCCGGTCGGGGCGCCGGATCGGGCCGGACCTCACGGTGCAGCTCGCCCGCGAGGTCGTGAACATCGTGGCCGTCAAGGACGCCACCGGGGATGTGTCCGCAGCCGCCCGGGTGATCGCCGAGGCGCCCGCCGGGTTCGAGGTCTACTCGGGCGACGACTCGTTGACACTGCCGTTCGCCTCGGTCGGCGGCGTCGGGGTCATCAGCGTGGCCTCCCACTGGGCCGCTCCGCTGTTCTCCGAGATGCTGACCGCCTACGCCTCCGGCGATGTGGCCCGGGCCGCCGATGCCAACCGCGCCCTCCTCGAGTCCTACCGGTTCGAGTCCTCCGACGAATACCCCAACCCGGTGCCGGCCAAGGCGGCCTGCCGGGCCCTCGGCCTCGCCGTCGGCCAGTGCCGACTTCCCAACCCTCCGGCACCGCAGTCTCTCGACGACCAGGCCCGGTCGGTCGTGGCCGGAGCGGCTTCCCTCCTGCAGGCCCGGCAGTCCGTTGCCTGAGCCCCGGGGGCCCCGCCAAGGGGCACAGGCCGGCCCATCGGGCTCCGGATCGTCGGGATCGGGCGGGCGGCGGCGCAAGCCGAAGTCGGCGGGTGCCGTGAAGGACACTGCCCCCACGACCGCGGCGACCAAGGCGGCCGGCGCCGGCAAGGCCACGAAGGCGACCGGCGCAGCCAAGGCCCGGAGCGCCGCCAAGACGGTGGCCAAGACCTCTAACCGGGCCGCCACAGGGGCCCACTCCTCGGTGCGGGTGGTCTTCCTGGGCGGCCTAGGGGAGATCGGCCGCAACTGCGCCTGCATCGAGGTCGACGGTCGGATCCTGGTGCTGGACGTGGGAATCATGTTCCCCGACCCGGACATGCCCGGCGTCGACCTGGTCCTGCCCGATTTCACCTACCTGCGCGAGAACGCCGATCGGGTGGACGGGGTCATCCTGACCCACGGCCACGAGGACCACACCGGAGGCCTGGCCTACCTGCTGCGTGACTTCCCCCTCGACGTCTACGGCTCCGAGCTCACCCTGTCGCTGGCCCGCAGCCGGGTCGACGAAGCCGGCATGGCCAGCCGCGCCAACTTCATCCCGGTGAAGGACCACGAGCGCCGCCGGATCGGGCCGTGCGACGTCGAGTTCATCCCGGTCACCCACTCGGTCCCGCATGCGTTCGCCACCGCGTTCCACACCCCGCAGGGGATCATCCTCCACTCGGGCGACTTCAAGATCGACCTGCACCCGGTCGACGGGCGCCGCACCGACCTGGCCCGGATGGGCGCCCTCGGCTCCGACCCGGGCATCCGCCTGCTCCTGGTCGACTCGACCAACGCCGAGGAGCCGGGCTTCACCGCCTCGGAGTCGACCGTGGGCGCCACCCTGGAGAAGGTCTTCCTGGCCCGGCCCGACCGCCGCTTCATCGTGACGTCGTTCGCCAGTCACATCCATCGGATCCAGCAGGTGGCCGACGCCGCCATCGCCGGCGGCCGCGTCCTCGCCACCCTCGGGCGCTCGATGCAGAAGAACGTGGCGTTGGCCCGCAAGCTGGACCTCCTCCACATCCCGGACAGCGCCCTCGTGGACATCGAGGACGTGGACAACTACCCACCGGGCCGGGTCTGCGTCATCAGCACCGGGTCCCAGGGGGAGCCGATGTCGGCGCTGTCCCGCCTCGCCATCGGCGAGAACCGCTTCTTCAAACTCCACGAGGACGACGTCGTGGTCATCAGCGCCCATCCGATCCCGGGCAACGAATGGTCGGTCGGGCGGGTCATCGACAGCCTGCACCGCCTCGGCGTCGAGGTGATCCACTCGGGCGTCGAGAACGTCCACGTCAGCGGCCACGCCAAGCAGGGCGAACTCGCCATGCTGATGTCGGTGACCCAGCCCGAGTTCCTCGTCCCCGTCCACGGCGAGTACCGCCACATGGCGAACCAGGTGCGCCTTGCCCACAGCATGGGCATCGACGGCGACCGGGTCCTGCTGTGCGAGGACGGTGACGCCGTCCGACTCGACGACAACGGCCTGCACCGGGACGGCAGCGTCCCCGGCGGCTACCTGTTCGTGGACGGCAGCTCGGTGGGAGACATCGGCCACGGGGTGCTCCGGGACCGGATGGTCCTTGCCGAGGAGGGCGTGGTCATGGCCGTCGCCACCGTCGACCTCAAGCAGGGCGAGGTGATCGGGGCGCCCCAGATTGTGACCCGGGGCTGGGCCTACGACCAGGACACCGACGCCCTCTTGGACGAGGCCCGCAAGCAGGTCACGCGTGCGCTCGAGCAGGCCCTGTCGAGTGGCAACTCCGACCACGAGACGCTCAACCGGGTGGCCCGCAAGGCCCTCGGCAAGCTGGTGGGGGAGCGCACCCGTCAGCGCCCGATGATCGTCCCGGTCATCGTCACCGTCTGACCTGGCCGAATGTCGGTCCGGGCCCTGTGGTCGGACATGGCTCCGTGAATCCGTGGTGTCCCACTGACTACCCCTGGGCGGCAGTAGCCTGGGAGGCACTGTGACGACCGCCACCAAGCGTCAGGCGGGTCGATCCGGGGCATCGCGGCCCAAGGGCAAGGCGACACCCCCGTCTCGATCGAGCCGGGGCGCCCCCGCGAAGAAGAGCCAGTCGGGCCGGGGCGGCGGTCGTTCCGGCCGTTCGGGCCGGTCGGGCGCCCACGCCAAGGAGTCCGGCGGCCTGCTGGCCTCGATGGGGGCCGTGGCCGCCGGCCACGCCACCGACCTCTGGGGCGTGGGCCTGGTCACCCTGGGCGTCCTCTGCGCCGTCGCCTTCTACGGCGGCTCGCTCGGCCCTGTCGGCCACGCCGCCCGGGTCGGGATGGGCGACCTCTTGGGCTGGGGCCGGTTCCTCCTGCCCCCGGTGCTGATCGCCGTGGGCGTACGCATGCTGATGGGTCGCGGCGAGGACCCGGAGGGTGAACCGACCGCCGCCCGTCGTCGTGGCGGTGCCGGTTCCGGCGCTCCTGTCGAGCGAGTGCGTCGTGAGCCGGCTCGCGCCGTCATCGGCGGGACCCTCGTCCTTCTGTCGGTGTCCGGGATGGCCGCCCTGGCCGGCGGTTCACCTGCCCTGCGGGCCTCCACGAAGGAGCTGTCGGCGGCCGGCGGATGGGTCGGTGCCGCCGTGGCCAACCCGCTCGGTCATGGGCTTGGCGGGTTCGGCGCCGCCGTGGTGCTCGCCGTGGTCGCCGCCGTCGGGATCCTCGTCTTCACCGGGGTGTCGGTGCGCGCCGCCGCCGCCGGCCTCACCCGTGCGGTGCGGTGGTTGGTCGGCGCCGCCCGGGGCGACCGGGCCGGCGTGGCCGTGGACGACGTGGTCGACGAGCCCACCGACCCGTTCGGCCGGGCCCTGGCCGAGGGGCGCCAACCCTCGATGGCTGCGGTTGCCCATGAAGTCGCCGACGAGCCGGCCTCGGAGCACGTCGAATTGGTCGACGACGCCCACGACCCGCTGGCCGACGACGTCCTCGAGCCGGTGGTCCTGCCCGAGGCGGCGACCAAGCCCGGCAAGGGCGAGCAGCTCGAGATGCGCATGGGACCGGCAGCGGGCGACTGGAAGCTCCCGCCGGCCAACCTGCTGAAGCGGGCCAAGGCCCAGATCATCGACGAGACCGAGGTGGACGCCGCCGGTGCCGCCCTGGTTCATGCGCTCTCGGCGCACGGGGTCGACACCCGCCTGGTGGGCCGCACGGTCGGCCCGACCGTCACCCGCTACGAGCTGGAGCTGGGCGCCGGCGTCAAGGTGGCACGGGTGACCTCGTTGTCGAAGGACATCGCCTACGCCATGGCGTCGCCTGACGTGCGGATCCTGGCCCCCATTCCGGGAAAGTCGGCCATCGGCGTCGAGGTCCCCAACCGCCGCCGGGTGCTGGTCGCCCTGGGGGACATCCTGGCCTCGCCCGAAGCGGCCAAGGCCACCCACCCGCTCGAGGTGGCCCTGGGTCGCGACATCGCCGGCCGGGCCGTGATCGCCAACCTGGCCGAGATGCCCCACGTGCTGGTCTCCGGCTCCACCGGCTCTGGCAAGTCCTCGTGCATCAACTCGGTCCTCACCTCGATCCTGACCCGGGCCACGCCCGACCAGGTCCGCTTCATCCTCATCGACCCGAAGCGTGTCGAGCTCGGGCAGTACAACGACCTGCCCCACCTGCTCACCCAGGTGGTCGTCGACCCGAAGAAGGCGGCCAACGCTCTGGCCTGGGCGGTCACGGAGATGGAGCGCCGCTACGACTTGCTGGCCGAAGTGGGACAGCGGGACATCACCGGGTACAACGCCGCCTTCGACTCCGGCGACCTCGGTGAGTACGAGGAGGCCTACCGCCTCCGCATGCAGGGCACCGACGACGAGGTGGACGAGGACGACGACTCCCAGGTCCGTTTCCCCCGCCTGCCCTTCATCCTGATCGTGGTGGACGAGCTCAACGACCTGATGATGGTGGCCGCCCGTGATGTCGAGGAGTCGGTGTGCCGGATCGCCCAGATGGCCCGGGCGGTCGGCATCCACCTCGTGCTGGCCACGCAGCGCCCGTCGGTCGATGTGATCACCGGCGTGATCAAGGCCAACGTGCCGTCCCGGATGGCCTTCTCGGTGTCGTCGCTGGCCGACAGCCGCGTCATCCTCGACCAGCCGGGCGCCGAACGCCTCATCGGCAAGGGCGACATGCTCCTGCTGACCGCCTCCTCCTCCAACCCCCAGAGGATCCAAGGTCCCTGGGTCAGCGAGGAGGAGGTCCGCGCTGTGGCCGCCCACTGGAAGCGGCAGCGGCCCATGGAAGTCGTGGCCGGGATCGAGGAGGTCGTCGGGGCCGAAGGTCCCCGCGCCGGCGCCGGTGACGACAGTGACGACGACGAGTTGCTGGCACAGGCCATGGACCTCGTCGTCCGGTCCCAGCTGGGCTCGACCTCGATGCTGCAGCGCAAGCTCCGGGTCGGCTTCGCCAGGGCCGGCCGCCTGATGGACCTGATGGAGCTGCGGGGCATCGTGGGGCCATCCGAGGGCTCCAAGGCCCGTGCCGTGCTCATGACGCCCGAAGAGCTGGACGCCCGCTGAACCGGCGCCGGCTGCCTCGAACCCTCCGACCTGATCCGACGCTTCGTCCCGACCACCCGACGTCCCGACCCGTGCCCGACCTGACCGATCGATGACCACGACCGACGAAGGGCACAGCGCGTCCGGCCCGAAGGTGCACCTGGCCGAGACGTCCGGCCGCCAACGGCGTGGTCGGGGCCGGCGTCGGGGCAAGGGGGCGCACGCCGAGGGTGCGGACGGAGTCGCAATTGCCGGCCATCGGCACTCGGCCAATCGTCGACGCCGTCGGTGGCCGTGGGTGGTGGGGGGTGTCGGAGTGCTGCTGGTCGGCGGCTCGACGTGGGCGGCCGCCCTGCGGATCAACGCCCCCTTGGCCCCGGCGGTGCCACACGCCACCATGACGGCTGCGGCCGTCGTGCCCGGCGGCCCCCCGGTCCTGCCGTGGCCGTCGAAGGGCCAGGGGGCGGTGGTCGTCCCGTCACTCGGGTTCAGCGCCCAGTCGGGCACCGAGTACCCGACCTCGATCGCCTCGTTGACCAAGATTGCGACCGCAGTCGTGATCCTGAAGGACCACCCGATCCCGGCCGGGTCGGCCGGGCCGGTGATCACGATCACGTCGGGCGACGCCGCCGAGTACCAGGCCGAACTGCACCTCGACGAGTCGAGCATCACCATCCAGGCGGGAGAGACCCTGACCGAGCGACAGATGCTCGAGGCATTGCTGACCCAGTCCGCCAACGACATCGCCTACAGCCTGGCCGTGTGGGACGCCGGCTCGGTCGACGCCTTCGTGGGCAAGATGAACGCCCTGGCCGCCTCGCTCGGGGCCACGGACACCCACTACGTCGACGCCAGCGGCTTCGACCCCCACAGCGTGTCGTCGGCGGCCGATGTTCTGAAGGTGGCATCCGTCGGCATGGCCATCCCGACCTTCGCCGAAGTGGTGGCCCTCCCGAAGGTGACCCTCCCGCTGGTCGGGACCTTGAACAACATCGTCCCGGAGGTCGGCACCGGCGGCGTGGTCGGCATCAAGTCGGGCTACACCTCCGACGCCGGGGCGTGCATGGTGCTCGCCGCCAACCGGATCATCGAGGGCCGGTCGGTCCTGGTGATCGTCGCCGTCCTGGGTCAGCCCACGCCGCCCCCGACGCTACCCAAGCCGACACCGACCACCACCACGACCACCACCACGACCACCACCGCGCCCCCGGCCCCGGGCGCCCCGCCCCCGCCGCCGACCACGACCACCACGACGGAGCCGCCGCCGACCACGACCACCACGTCGATCCCGTTGAAGGACCTGCCCATCGCCGACCCGTTCAAGTTCACCCGGCCGGTCGTCGAGCCCCTGCTGGCGGCGACCCAGGCGGCGATCGTCCCCGTGACGGTGGCCACGAAGGGCGCGGAGGCCGGGACGGTGACAGCCACCTGGGGCGGTCGACCCCACACGGTTTCCTACGCCACGGCTGCCGGGGCGTGGCTCCCCGGCTGGCCGGGGCAGCAGGTCAAGTCGATGACCCGGTTCGTCACGGTGCCGCCCGGGGCGACGTCGGGCACGTACGTGGGCTCGTCCATCTTCGCCATCGGCTCGCAGTTCCAGGTCGTGCCACTCCGGTTGGCCCAGACCGTTCCCGAGCCCTCGGTGTGGTGGCGCCTGCAGCACACGCCGTGCCCGACGTGCCGATCGGGATCGGTTTCGGTATCGGGTCCGCGGTCCGGGTAGTCCGGTCCCGGTGCACCACGGTCGGCGGGGGTACGTTGGAACGGTGCGAGCACGAGTACCTGCATCATCGGCAAATCTGGGCCCGGGATTCGACACGCTCGGCCTCGCCCTCAACCGCTACGTGTTGGTCGACGTGGAGCCTGCCTCGAAGCTGATCGTCCGGTCCGTGGGCGAGGGCGAGGGGCTCGCCGACGACTCCTCCCACCTGGCCGCCAGGGTGGCCATCGACGTGGCCGGCACCGACCGGCTGGCCATCACCGTGCGTTCCGAGATCCCCATCGCCCGGGGGCTCGGTTCCTCGGCCGCCCTGGCCGTGGCCGCTGCGGCCGCCGCCGGCGCCAAGGACCCCCTGTCGGTGGCGACGGCCATGGACGGCCACCCCGACAACGCCGCCGCCTCGATGGTGGGCGGTTTCGTGGCCGCCGCCGTGGTGAAGGGCGGGGTGCACGTGGTGCGCCTGCCACTCGACGTCAGCCTGGCCTTCGTGGTCATCGTCCCCGACATGACCCTGTCGACGGCACGGGCTCGGCAGGCGCTGCCTTCCGAGGTCAGCCGGGAGAGCGCCTCGTTCAACCTCTCCCGCATGGCCCTGCTGATGGCGGGGATGGCCGACTCCCGGCTTCTGATTCCGGAGGCGACCGAGGACCGTCTGCACCAGGACTACCGCAGCCCGCTCTTCCCGGCGGCCCCCAAGCTCCTGGCGGCCATGGTGGCCGGCGGTGCCCTCGCCTCGTGCTGGTCGGGCGCAGGGCCGTCGCTGATGGGGATCTGCCGCGGCGCCGATGCCGCCAAGGTGCAGACGGCCGGCGAGCAGGCCCTGGCCGAGGCCGGTCTACCCGGGCAGGTGCTCCTGCTCCATGCCGACATGGACGGCCTCATGGTCGACCGGGACGGCACCGGCGGGCTCTACGACGACGATCTGTAGCCGGGGTGTGCCGGTCGAACCAGGGCCGGTAGCCTCGGCGCCGTATGCCATCCCAACCCAGCAAAGACCTCCAGGCCGTCCCCAACCCGCACCCCGGGCGTGACTACCAGGTCACCTGCGACACCCCCGAGTTCACCTGCCTCTGCCCGCTGACGGGGCAGCCCGACTTCGCCACGGTGCGCATCTCCTACGTGCCCGACCAGTCGCTCGTGGAGCTCAAGTCGCTCAAGCTCTACCTGTGGAGCTTCCGCAACGAGGGCGGCTTCCACGAAGACATGACCAACCGGATCCTCGACGACCTGGTGGCGGCCATCGCCCCTCGCCGCATGACCGTGGTCACCGACTGGCTGGTCCGAGGCGGGATCCACACGGTGGTGGAGGCGTCGCACCCGGACGCGGGTTGAGCCGGGCCGACTTCTAGTTGTGGGGGATCGTCCCCCAGGCACTCATGGCGGCGTCGTGCGGATCGGTGACCTCGCCGTCGCCGGCACGGCGGAGGTCGTCACCGTTGGGTGGTGGGGCAAGTGCGCGGACGGGGGTCTCCGGGAGGGGTGTGCCGGGCGGGGGATCGTTCGACTCGACTGCCTCGTCACGGACCAGTGCCGACGGCCTGCCGCCCGAGAACCACCGCTGCTCGTGGATGCCGTAGGGGTCCCTGTACCAGCCTTCTGCCGGGTTCGGATCCATGGAGTCAGGCTACGCCCCCCTCACTCCCGGGGTGTGGTCTCGGGCGGTCGGTCGTGGCCGAGGTCGGGCTCCTGGCCGAAGACCGGCTGGGGCGTGAAGGACCACCGGGGATCCTCGTC
>DATCCR010000294.1:0-4167 GCA_036511155.1 Acidimicrobiales bacterium | reverse complement strand
CCCCGCCACGGTGAGCCTGAGGTCGACGGGAGCACCGGACCCGGTCGGCGTGCGCCGGACGGACCGGGCACCCGGGGGCGCCAAAGCCGCTATGACGCCCCCAGTCTACGGGACCAGTCGGGTCGCGAGGCCGCGGGTGTCTGACCGGCGTGGAGGGACCGCTTCAGCTCGTGGCCGTCCCGACGGGGCGGCCCGGGCCGTCGTCGGGCAGTCCTGGGTGCAGGAGGACGTCGGGCCAGCCCCCCGACCGGAGCAGGTCGCCCAGGGCGTCGACACCCATCGGCCGGGCGAAGTGGAATCCCTGTCCGCTGTCGACCTCCTCGGTGCGCAGCAGGCTGGCCTGGTCGGACGATTCCACCCCTTCGGCCATCGTCTCGATCCCGAGCACCTTGCCGAGCTGGACCAGCGTGTGGACCAGTGCGATCGACTCGGCCGACTCGGTGATCCCCGCCACGAACGACCGGTCGATCTTCAGGACGTCGATGGGGAACTGCTTGAGGTAGGCCAGCGACGAGTACCCGGTGCCGAAGTCGTCGACGGCGATCCGGACCCCGAGCGATTTCAGCGCCTGGAGCCGGGCCACGGTGGTCTCGGCGTCGTGCATCAGCGCCGTCTCCGTCAGCTCGAGGATGAGGCGGCCCGGCTCCAGGCCGCTCATCGACAGCGCGTCCTCGACGTCGTCGATGAGGCGGTCGCGGTGGAGCTGGCGGGCCGACACGTTGACCGACATGACGAACGGGTGTCCGGCCCGGGCCCAGGCCGCGCCCTGCCGGCACGCCTCGTGCAGCACCCAGGCGCCCACCGCAACGATGAGTCCGCTCGACTCGAGCACCGGGAGGAACTCGTCGGGCTGCGCCACGCCGTATTCGGGGTGCTGCCACCGCAGCAGGGCTTCGACCCCGGTGAAGTCACCCGTGGCCAGGTCGAAGGTGGGCTGGTAGACGAGGAAGAACTCGTCGTCCTCGAGCGCCCGGTGCAGATCCACCTCGACGTGGCGGTGGTGGTCGACCGCCTCCTGCATCGACGGGACGAACCGGACGGCGCAGCGCTTGCCTCGGGCCTTGGCCTCGTAGAGCGCGATGTCGGCGTCCTGCAGCAGCTCGTCGGGCGTGTCCCGGTAGCCCTCCGCGTAGCCGATGCTGGCGCTGACCGTCACGGGCACGTCGCTCGCCGTCAGCACCACCGGCCTGGCCAGCACGCCGAGGATCCGCTCGGCCACCATGGCCGCGTCGACCTCGGGGGAGGCCGCCCCCGTCAGGACGACGAACTCGTCGCCGCCCAGACGCCCGACGGTGTCGCCTTCGCGGATGGCGACCTGCAGGCGGCCGGCCACGGTGATCAGGAGTTCGTCGCCGGCCCCGTGCCCCATCGTGTCGTTGATGTCCTTGAAGTCGTCGAGATCGATGAAGAGGACGGCCAGGGGCATCGGTCGTCGGCGGCTCTGGGCCAGCATCTGCCCGAGCCGGTCGAGGATGAGGGCGCGGTTGGGGAGGCCGGTCAGGGCATCGTGGAGGGCCTGGTGACGGAGCTGGTCGGTGCGCTCGTCGACCAGGTGCAGGGCGCGGGACCGACTGGTGCCGAGCACGTAGATGAGGACGGCCAGCAGCAGGCTGAGGGCGATCCCGCCGACCAGGATGGCGAGCGCCATCGGGTTGTCGATCACCCCGTCGTGGATCGGGGCCGTCAGCACCTCGACCTGCCAGCCGTTGTGGAGATCGATGGTCGTGGACCGTGCGCCGGACGGGGCGTGTCCGGCGCGGATCGTCGCCTCTGTGGCGCCCTGGTGGTAGCGGAAGACAACGGCGGCGTCCGGGTGGGAGTCGAGCGGGACGTTCAGGATCTGCGCCGGGTCGATCTGCGTGCCCGTCCAACCGAGGAACGCGTCGCGGCGGGCCTGCACCGTCGTCGGGATCGTGCCGCCCGAGTAGATCGGCGTGCCCACCACGAGCTGGGTGCTGCTGCCGGTGCCGTAAGGGACGTACGCGCCGCGGCCCGTGTCACGGGCGGCCAGCAGCGCCGGGCCGAGCTGGGTGGCGCACAGGTCCAGGCCGGCCGGGGTGAGGATCCGGCCGGTGCGCGACTGGGCGACCGAATCGAAACAGTAGAAGGGGCGCGACCCGGGTGGGCTGACCTCGAACGTACCCTCCGGGCCCAGGGTGCCGGCCGGGTCGGCCTGGGCCCGTGTGGCGAACGCCCCGAGGCCGGCCGAAGGGACGAGGACCACCTGGGCGATGCCCAGGATCTCGGGGAACCGGGTGAAGATCCTGCCCGTGGCCACCCACTCCTGGAACTGGGCCGTGGTGACGTCGGGGTTGGCGCTCAGGAATGTCCCGGCGCTGACCGCCAGGTCCTGCTCGCGTTGGATGGACAGCGTCAAGTTGGCCGCGACCTCGAGCGAGGAGGTGGTCGCCACCTGGCCGGACCGTTGGGTGGCGCTGCCGGCGACGGCGTGGGCCCCGAGGACGGACCCGGCCACGCCGATGACGCCCACCAGAGCGGCGGCCATCACCCAGCGGGCGCGGTGGGCCCTCATGGCGCGGTCCCCTGACAGCGGCACCCCGGGGCCGCGCCCTCCAGTTTCCCGTGGGTCACGGTGCCGGTGGCCGCTCCTGGGCGGGAATCGGTGCTCGTCGTGCGGCCTGTGGTCATCTTCGGTCCTCCAACGACCTCCGGGGCTCCACCGATGCGTGGGCGGTCGGATCGCTGTGCTCGGCCCACCGTCGTGATGGCCACGCGCTGCGGGTCGCACCTGGGTCATCGACCCGACCTCACCCCCACTTGAGGGGTATCGGATGCGTGCGGGGGACCAGGGGGTGTCCGGTGGTCGTGGTCGCAGTGCCGTCCCGAAGGACGGGCCCGGTGGCTCAGGACGCGCCGTCGGACCCGCCCGGTGGCTCAGGACCCGCCGTCGCCACGCTCCGTGCCCACCAGGAGCTCCAGGACCTCACCGATGGCCCGGCCCTGCTCGATGGCGTCGGGGACCGGAAGGTGGCGCTGGACCACGTAGCGGTTCCTGCGCCCTACCCGCTCCTTGACGACGTACCCGGCCTCGGCGAGGTCGTTCACGATGGCGAACGCCCGCCGCTCCGTGATGCCGAGCGTCGCCCCGATGTCACGGAGGCGGATATCGGGGTCGTGGGCCACGCAGAGCAGTGTGCGCCCATGGTTGGTCAGGAATCTCCACTCGGGGGTCGACGGCATTCCGGTCAATCTACCGGTATCGCATTGCTAGTCATCGATGACCAGTGAACACGGGCCGCTACGACATCCCGTGCGTCGCCGATGCCCGGACTGGACGATCTGCACGGCACCTCGGACTGCCCTACCGGGCCGGAGGCCGCGGTGGGGACACCGCGATGAGCGAGGTGTACACGACGACGTTCGACAGGTAGCTCCCGCTGGCGTGGTCGAAGGCACCGCCACAGGTCACGAGCTGGAGGGCGCTCGACCCGTGGGGGCCGTAGACCCGCTGCGCCGGGAACTCGCCCCGTGGGTAGGTGGCCACCGAATCGACGACGAACTCGACGGACCCGCCGTCGGCCCGGTCGACGAACACCGGGTCCCCGGCGGCCAGCGTGCGGAGGGTGAAGAATACGCCCGGTCCGGCCGCATTGTCGACGTGGCCGAGGATCACCGAGGAACCGAGTTCGCCGGGGGTCGGCCCGAGCCGGAACCAGCCCGGCCTCCGGTCGTCAGCCGGGACCTGCACGGTCCCGTCCCCGTTCAGGCCGAGCGAGGTGAGCGTGACGGAGAGCCCGATCGCCGGGACACGGAGGCGCACCGGAAACGACCGGACGGTCGAGAGGGGGACGGCAGACGGCAGGGTCGTCACGGTGCCGCGGGTTGCGGCCGCTGACGGGACGGGTCGGGGGAGGGAACCGTCCCCCCCGAGCAGCCCGAGCCCGAGGAGGACCGTACCGGCGACGACCAGTGCGGCCGCACCGGCCACGAGCACCCGAGGCGCCGGCCTGCGGCCGGTCAGCGAGCGTGGCATCCCGGGGACTCAGGATCCCCGTGCATCGGAACGGCGACGTCGGGCGGCCAGCACCAGGAGGCCGCCGGCGCCGAGCAAGCTCACGGCGGCCGCCCCGATGTAGGCGATGACCGGGGCGTGCGCGGCTCCGCCGGCGCCGGTGTGGGGGAAGCCGGTCGGGACGACGGCGGAGG
>DATCCR010000293.1:0-10379 GCA_036511155.1 Acidimicrobiales bacterium | reverse complement strand
CTCGTGGTAGTCGCCCGGGGCGACCAGGACCCAGTCGCCGGGCTTGGCGGCGTTGACCGCGGACTGGATCGACGTGTACTGGCCTGCGTGCCCGTGGAATGTTCCCACCAGGAGCACCTTCCCGCTGGGTGCCGCCGTCGTCGAACTCGAACTCGACGACGAGCTGCAGGCGGCCAGTAAGCCGGCGCCCATCAGGCACGCCGCCAGGGCCGTGCCCGTGCGTCGGGCCCGCCCCGTGCCGAACTGATTCCGGAACGCGCTACCGCCGTTGCCACCCATGGGGGAACTCCTTGTCTCGCACGCCTCCCCTCCGGGCCCCTCCCGGACAGCGTGACGCCACGAGGGTAACAGGGGAGGCCGGCTGTTCCGGGGAACATCCACATGCCCTCCGACCAGGGACGACGCCCGGCCGGGAACCTCGGGTCGGTCCACCGGTCCGGGGCCGATTGTCGCCACGGGTGGTGCACTATCATTCCTGCAAGCGATTCTGGGACCTGGGGCCACGGCCGAAGGAGGGGCTCGGACGCACACGGAAGGGCCGGACGGCCCCGTCCGGTGAGCACCGTCCTCCTCGGGGCCGGTACGACGAAGGAGCCACCATGTCGAACGAGACACGCACCCACGACTTCAAGGTCGCCGACCTTTCGCTGGCCGAGTACGGCCGCAAGGAGATCGTGCTGGCCGAGCACGAGATGCCCGGCCTCATGTCCATGCGCGAGGAGTTCGGTGCGGCCAAGCCCCTCGCCGGCGCCCGCATCACCGGCTCGCTCCACATGACCATCCAGACCGCCGTGCTGATCGAGACGCTGACCGCCCTCGGCGCCGAAGTGCGCTGGGCCAGCTGCAACATCTTCTCCACCCAGGACCACGCCGCCGCCGCCGTGGCCGTCGGCCCGAACGGCACCGTCGACGACCCGCAGGGCGTCCCGGTCTACGCATGGAAGGGCGAGTCGCTCGAGGAGTACTGGTGGTGCACCGAGCAGGTGCTGGGCTGGCCGGGCGGCGAAGGTCCCAACCTGATCCTCGACGACGGTGGCGACGCCACCCTGCTCGTCCACAAGGGCGTCGAGTTCGAGAAGGCCGGCATCGTGCCGGACCCGTCGACCGCCGACTCCGAGGAGTACGCCGTGGTGCTCGGCGTGCTGACCCGCAGCCTGGCCGAGGACACCAACCGGTGGACCCAGATCGCCAACGGCATCAAGGGCGTCTCCGAGGAGACCACCACCGGTGTCCACCGCCTCGTCGAGATGCAGGAGAGCGGCGAGCTCCTGTTCCCGGCCATCAACGTCAACGACGCGGTGACCAAGTCCAAGTTCGACAACAAGTACGGCTGCCGCCACTCGCTGATCGACGGCATCAACCGGGCCACCGACGTCCTCATGGGTGGCAAGGTCGCCGTGATCTGCGGCTTCGGTGACGTGGGCAAGGGCTCAGCCGAATCGCTGCGAGGTCAGGGCGCCCGGGTCGTCGTCACCGAGATCGACCCGATCTGCGCCCTGCAGGCGGCCATGGAGGGCTACCAGGTGGCCACCCTCGAGGACATGCTCGAGACCGCCGACATCTTCATCACCACCACCGGCAACAAGGACGTCATCACGTCCGGCCAGATCGCCCGGATGAAGCACCAGGCCATCGTCGGCAATATCGGCCACTTCGACAACGAGATCGACATGGTCGGCCTCATGGCCACCCCCGGCATCGAGCGGGTCAACATCAAGCCCCAGGTCGACAAGTGGGTCTACCCCGACGGCAAGGCCGTGATCATCCTGTCGGAGGGCCGCCTGCTCAACCTGGGCAACGCCACTGGGCACCCGAGCTTCGTGATGTCGAACTCCTTCACCAACCAGACGATGGCCCAGATGGAGCTGTTCGCCAACACCGGCCAGTACGAGAACAAGGTGTACCTGCTCCCGAAGCACCTCGACGAGAAGGTCGCCCGCCTCCACCTCGACGCCCTCGGCGTGCGCCTGACCGAGCTCACTCCCGAGCAGGCCGCCTACATCGGAGTTCCGGTGGACGGTCCATACAAGCCCGAGCACTACCGGTACTGATCCTGTCCGGTCGACGGGCCCGCATCTCCGGGCCCGTCGCCGACACGGACCTGCACACATGACGCCGTCACCCCTCGAGGCCACGCGTTACGAGGTCGTCGACGCCGTCGCCACCATCACGCTGGACCGGCCCGAGCGGCTCAACGCGTGGACGGCGCTGATGAACGCCGAGTACCGCGCCCACCTGCAGTCGGCCGCCGACGACCCGGCGGTGCGGGTCATCGTGGTCACCGGGGCCGGGCGGGGCTTCTGCGCCGGGGCGGAGTCCGACGACCTGGTCGGCCACGCCGAGCGGGGGTCCTACGACCCGGGCGCCCCGGACGACCTGGCCACGCCGGGCTACGGGGTCCGCGACGAGTTCGACGCCGAGCTGGCCTACCACTTCGGCATCCCCAAGCCCATCCTGGCCGCCATCAACGGGCCGGTGGCGGGCATCGGATTCGCGCTCTCCTGCTACACCGACCTCCGGTTCGCGGCCCGGGGCGCCAAATTCACCACCGCGCACGGCAAACTCGGCCTGCCGTGCGCCTTCGGCATGGCCTGGCTGCTCCCCCGGCTGATCGGGCTGCCCCGGGCCCTCGATCTGATCCTGTCGAGCCGGACCTTCGATGCCGACGAGGCCTACTCCCTCGGACTGGTGACCGCCGTGGTCGACGGTCCCGACCTCCTCGACCACGTCCGGGGCTACGCCCGGATGCTGGCCACCACCGTGTCGCCCGCCTCGCTGGCCGCCTCCAAGCGCCAGGTCTACGAGTCGTTCCACATGACCGCCGCCGAGTCGGTACGGGCCGCCGAGGCCATGCTCGACCCGATGATGGCCGGGCCCGACTACCGCGAGGGCGTCGCCGCCCTGCGGGAGAAGCGCCCCCCGGTCTTCGGCGACCCGGGCTGACGCCGACCTCCCGGCCTGAGGGACAACTTGGCCTCCCGGCCTGAGGGACGAGCCAGCACGGGCTCGAATTCCGGTCCAGGTGTCGCGGCAACTACCGTGGCAGCCATGTCCGGAGACACCGCCACCGCCCCCGAGCCCACTGTCGTCACCCTCTCGCCGCCCCGACGCGGCGAGCCCGTGCGCCCCGACATCGACCCGGTCGCGGCCAGGGCCCGGATCCACGCCGCCGAGTCGGCCCTGCTCGACGAGCGACGTCTGCTCACCGGCGACGAGCTGGCCGGCTTGGCCGGTCTGCCCGACAGCTACGTGACCTCGCTGGCCGCCCTGGCCCACCAGGTGCGCCTGGCCTGGTGCGGGCCCGAGGTCGAGGTGGAGGGCATCCTGTCGGCCAAGACCGGCGGCTGCCCCGAAGACTGCCATTTCTGCTCGCAATCGTCCCGCTTCGACACCCCGGTGAAAGCCACCCCGTTCCTCGACGCAGGCGAGGTGCTGCAGGCCGCCGAGGAGACCAAGGCGGCCGGCGCCTCCGAGTTCTGCATCGTGCTGGCCGTCCGTGGCCCGGACGAGCGGACCATGCAGCGGATCCTCGAGCTGGTCCCGATGGTCCAGGAGAAGACCGGCCTGAACGTGGCCGTCAGCGCAGGCCTACTGACCGAGGACCAGGCCCGCCGGTTCGGCGAGGGCGGTGTCCACCGCTACAACCACAATCTCGAGACCTGCCGCTCGTTCTTCCCCAACGTGGTGACCACCCACACGTGGGAGGAGCGCCAGGAGACCTGCCAGCTGGTCCGCGACCACGGCATGGAGCTGTGCTGCGGGGCGCTCATCGGCATGGGTGAGACCGACGAGCAGCGGATCGAGCTGCTCATCCAGCTCCAGGAGCTGGACCCCACCGAGGTCCCTCTCAACTTCCTGAACCCCCGCCCGGGCACCCCCCTCGGCGGCGAGCAGCCGGTAGCGGCCTGGGAGGCCATCCGCTGGATCGCCTTGTTCCGCCTCGGCCTGCCCGGCGTCATCCTCCGGTACGCCGGTGGCCGCGAAGTCACCCTGCGGGAGCTGCAGTCGATGGGCATGACATCGGGCATCAACGCCCTCATCGTCGGCAACTACCTGACCACCCTCGGCCGGTCGGCCGACGAGGACCTGCAGATGCTGTCCGACCTGCGCATGCCCGTCGGTGCCCTCACCGGCGTCCTCTAAGCCGGTGCCGGTCGACGCCGTGGCCGACGTGACCACCCCGCACGCCCCGCACTGCACGGCCTGCGGGTCGACGTCGTGCATCGGATGCGGGCGCACGCTCGACCCGCCCCGCTTCTGCCCCGAGTGCGGTCGGCGCCTGGCGGTGACGGTGACCCCGGCCGGATACCGCGCCCGCTGCCGCGACCACGGTGAGTTGACCCCCTTCTGACCCCCTTCTGACCCCGGACGCCGCTCGGACGTGATCCAGTGCGGTCCCGTCCGCGGTCGACCCTCCGAGTTAGGTTGACCCCATGGGCCAACTGCTGGTCGCCGTCCTACCCCTGGCCCTCGGTGCGGCGGTCAGCCCCACCCTGCTGGCCCTCCAGCTGCTGGTCCTGTCCGGGCCCACCCACCGGCTGGCCAGGGCGTGGGCCCTCACCCTGGGCGCGGCCCTGGTGCTCGGGGCCTTCTCGTTCCTGTGCGTGACCGCCCTGCAGCATGTTCGGCCCCATCACTCCCACAAGTCCGCCGCCGACGCCGCCGTCCTCATCGGCTCCGGGCTGCTACTCGGCGCCCTGGCCGTCCGGTCGAGGATCCGCCGTCCCACGCCGGGCGAGAAGCACACGTCGAAGACCGCCACCCGGCTGACGACGGCCCGCACGCCCTGGTTCGTCGGGGTCGGGGCGTTCGGCATGGTCGTCAACTTCTCGACCCTGCTCCTGGTGCTTCCGGCCGTCCACGAGATCACCCGCTCGGCGGTCGCCACTCCCGACAAGGTGGCCGCCTTCGTCCTGATGTACCTGATCATCCTCGTCCCCGTCCTGGTGCCGGTGCTGCTGGCCACGATCCTCGGCAGCCGGGCCGACCGGGCGCTCGACGTCACCCACCGGTGGGTCGGTCGAAACGCCCGCACCATCGGCACCGTCATCGAGGCGGTCTTCGCCGTGTATCTGCTAGGCAAGGGGATCCGGGCCGTCCCGTGACGACCGGCCCTGACGCCGAGGAGGATGCAACGGTGGACTGGAAGCTCGAACTCGTGGTCGTGCCGGTGGCCGACCAGGACGTGGCCAAGGCCTACTACCTCGACAACTTGGGCTTCGAGCTCATCGTCGACCACCGCGCCGGCGAGGACTTCCGGGTAATCCAGGCCAACCCGCCGGGCTCGGCCTGTGCGATCGCGCTGATGCGCAACTCCGAGGCCGCAGGCACCCTCCAGGGGCTCCACCTGGTGGTCGACGACATCGACCGGGCCCGGGCCGACGTGGTTGACCGGGGAGCCGAGGCCGGCCCGCTCATCCACTACGTCGAGGGGCGCCAGGAGGAGGGTCCCGACCCGGAGCGCCGCGACTACAACACCTTCTTCGAACTCCACGACCCCGACGGCAACGGCTGGCTGGTCCAGGAGGTCGGCCACCAGGCCTGACCGTCCGACCGTCGCATGTCAGTCAGATCGGGCCGTCAGGCGGTCAGGTCGGCGCCAGTCGTCGGCCACCGCACCCGGGTCGCCCACCCCCACTGCTCGAAGCGGCGGATCATCCAGGCCGACGGGTCGACCATGCCCCGGTGGGCCCCGTGGCGAGCCCAGGCCGGGTGGGCGTGGTGGACGTTGTGCCAGTTTTCGCCGAACGACAGAATCGCCAGCGGCCACAGATTGGTGCTCCGGTCTGCGGTTCGGTCGCTTCGACGCCCGAAGGTGTGGCAGAGCGAGTTGACCGACCATGTCACGTGGTGGAGCAGGGCCATACGGACCAGGCCGGCCCACACCAGGGCCATCAACGCACCCACCCACGAACCCGAGATGGCGTACCCGGTGCCAAAGGGGATGGCCAACGACGCCAGGGCCAACAGGGGGAAGAGCTTCCCGATGCGCTGCAGGTCCCGATCGCGCAGCAGGTCCGGGGCGTAGCGCTCGGCACTCGAGGTGTCCGACGTGAAGAGCCAACCCACGTGGGAGAAGGCCAGGCCCTTGAGCAGTGCCGTCCCCCGGCTGCCGTAGCGGTGGGGGGAGTGCGGGTCACCGGCCTCGTCGCTGTAGATGTGGTGCCGGCGGTGGGTGGCGACCCAGCTGGTCACCGAGCCCTCGACGGCCATCGACCCGGCCACGGCCAGCACGATCTTGAGGGCCCGGTTGGGGGCGAAGCCGCGGTGGGTGAACAGGCGGTGGAACCCGATCGTGATGCCGAACCCGGTGACCACGTAGAGCCCCAGGCCGATCAAGACGTCGGTGAGGTTGATCACGCTCCCCCACAGCCACCAGACGGCGAGCCCGAGGGCCAGCGCAGGGCCGGCCACGATGGCCGAGGTGATCACCTTCTGCGAGGCGTGCACCCGTGGCGGGGGACCGTCACCCGAAGGGTCGGCAGCACTGAGAGCTTCGTTGGCGAGGGACGTGGGACCCATGGGACCTCCAGGAGCGCCGAAAGCGCATGAGGCAGGGTCATTCCGGATGGCCTGGTGCTGGCCGGACGCCGAGCGACGGTCCCCAAGGATACCCCTCGGACAGCCGGGTCCACGGTCGGTCCACGGTCCGGACCGGATCTCTCCCCTCACGGATCCTCGCCCCGGTCAGGCAAACGCTCGGACAATGGACCGCCCGGACATCCTGCTCATCATCACCGACGAGGAGCGCTACCCACCCCCTACGAGCCCGACGCGGTGCGGGCGTTTCGGGTATCGCGACTCACCCCCCGGGAGCCGCTGCGGGCACGCGGCCTCGAGTTCCACCGGCATCGCGCCGGGTCAACGAGCAGTGGAAACTCAACCACTACCACGAGCGTCTCGACGACTGGAGCGCCGACCACGGCTTCGCGGCGGACATCCGGGCCGAGGTCCGCTCGCAACTGCTGACCGTGTCGGACCAGCAGCGGGACGCCAAGCGCCGCCTGCCCCAGCGGCGGAATCCCGCCAGCTGACAGCCGGGGCGACTCAAGCCGGCCCGGGCAGCGGTGGTCCGGGGCGAGGCGGAGGGGCCGGAGGAGGCGGAGGAGCCAGGGGCGGAGGAGGCGGTCCGTTTGGAGACGGGTCGTGCACCGACGGGTCCCGTGCAGTGGCGAGTGCCCGTACCGCTTCCCGCAGCGCGGTCGAGGGCGCCGGACCACCCGCTTGCAGTTCTTCCTTCGCGCGACGCACCAGGGTGATCTGTGCCTGGAGCACCCGCCTCGGGACGTCCTCGGCAAACGACGCGGGACCCCTCGCACCGAGCACCGACGACAGGCCGATCGTCCCGTAGACAGATCCCCGTGCCGGCGACCGATCGGTGTAGTCGTCCCCGAGGTTGACCAAGGCGTCGAGGCCGTCCAGCGCCGCCATCAGGGCATCGCGCCGGTCGACCGAGGCCGCGTCCAGGTACGCGTCGACGGCAACCTCTACATCACCGATGGCCTGCTCCAGGCCCAGGTCGACGGCGATCGGTGCATCGTCGCCCGGACGGGGACGGTCGGCGGGATCCCGGTGTCCGAAGCGCACGTCCCGAGGCTCCCACGGCCGGCGTCGGCGTCCGGGGACCTCACCGGCCCGGCCCGCCTGGCGTGCTCAGCCCTCAGGCACCCTCCATCCGCGACCTTCGGCGATCTCCTTGCAGGTCGGGCAGACCGGGTACTTCTTCGGATTGCGACCCGGCACCCAGATCTTCCCGCACAACGCTTTGACCGCCGTGCCGTTCACCATGCCCTCGACCACCGACGGGCCCGCCGAGACGAAGTCGCCCTTCTCGGGCTTGAAGCCCTCGAGCACGATGTGGGACATGCGTTCGTGGTCCCCGTCGAGCTGGGGGTCCGCCTGGACGGGGGCCAGGGTGATGCCGGAGTCGGTCATGCCACCAGGATCGCGCAACTCGGCCGGTGCGGTCGACGTCAGGCAGGGGCCGGGGCCTGGCCGGAGCCTGGCCGGAGCCGTCCGGGCCGACCCGGCCCCTAGTCTTGGGACATGCCGCCCCGCACCCTGGTCCTCGCCTCGGGCTCGCCCGCGCGCCTTGGCCTGCTGCGTGCTGCCGGCTTCGACCCCATCATCGTCGTGAGCGGCGTGGACGAGGACGATGTCGACCCGTCGGACACGGCCGGCTCGGCCGGGCGCCTGGCCGCGGCCAAGGCCGGAGCGGTGGCACGCCCGGACGGTGACGCACTGGTCGTGGGCTGCGACTCCTTGCTCGAGTTCGACGGTCGGCCCCACGGCAAGGCGACCTCGATCGACGAGGCCCGTTCGTGGCTCGAGGCCATGCGGGGCCGGTCGGGGACCCTGTGGACCGGCCACTGCGTGATCGACGAGGCGACCGGAGCGCGGGCCGAGGAGGTCGTGGGCACGACGGTCCGGTTCGGGGTCACCACCGACGCCGAACTCGACGCCTACCTGGCCACCCCCGACGTGCTGTCGGTGGCCGGAGCGTTCACGCTCGACGGCCGTTCGGCCCCGTTCGTCGACGGGATCGACGGCGACCCGGGCAACGTGATCGGGCTGTCGCTGCCCGCCCTGCGGCGGCTCCTGTGCCACCTCGGCGTGTCGGTGACGGACCTGTGGGAGGACGCGGCCCGGTGACCGCCGCCGCTGACTCCCCGGTTCCCGCCTCCCCCGAACTCAAACTCGGCAACCTGGTGATCGACCTGCCGGTGGTGTTGGCCCCCATGGCCGGCGTCACCAACAGCGCCTTCCGCACCCTGTGCCGCAGCTACGGCGCCGGCCTCTACGTGAGCGAGATGATCACGGCCCGCGCCCTGGTGGAGGGCAACGCCAAAACCATCGGCATGGCCTCGTTCGGCGTGGACGAGACGGTGCGCAGCGTGCAGCTCTCCAGCGTGGACCCGACGGTCATGGGCCTGGCGGTCCGCCGACTGGTCGACGACATCGGCGTCGACCACATCGACATCAACTTCGGCTGCCCGGCCGGCAAGGTGACCCGTCAGGGGGCGGGGGCGGCACTCCCGATCCACCGGGCTCTGTTCCGGGACATCATCCGGGCGGCCGTCGGCAACGCCGGCACCGTCCCGGTCACCGTGAAGCTCCGTATGGGAGTTGACGACGCCCACCTCACCTACCTCGAGTCCGGGCCGATCGCCGAGGCCGAAGGGGTGGCCGCCGTCACTCTGCACGCCCGCACCGCCGAACAGCTCTATTCGGGCACCGCCGACTGGAACGCCATCGGGCGCCTCAAGGAAGCCGTCACCACCATCCCGGTCCTCGGCAACGGCGACCTGTGGGAGGCCTCCGACGCCCTGGCCATGATGGCCGACACCGGGTGCGACGGCGTGGTGATCGGCCGGGGCTGCCTGGGCCGCCCCTGGCTGTTCCGGGACCTGGCCGCCGCCTTCCGGGGTCAGCCGGTGCCGGCCCCCCCCGCCCTGGGCGAGATCTGCTCGATGATGCTGGCCCACCTCGACCTGCTGTGCGGCCTCTTCGGCGAGGAGCTGGGCACCCGCCAGTTCCGCAAACACGCCGGGTGGTATCTGACGGGGTTCCCGGTGGGTTCGCAGGTCCGACGGGAGCTGGCGCTGGCCTCGAGCGTTGCCGAGGTGTCCGGTCTGCTCGACGGCATCGATCAGACGCTGCCCTTCCCGCCCGAGGCGCTGCGCATGGCCCGGGGCCACACCAACGGTCCCCGGCCCGTGCACCTGCCCGACCGCTGGCTGGAGACGGTGGACGACCCGACCCCGCCGGTCGGCGGGGACCTCCTGGTCTCCGGCGGATGACGCCGGACGGGACCCGGCCCCGGGCGGCAGTTGCCGGGGCCAACGGGTTCGTCGGCACCCATCTGGTCCCCCATCTGGCGGGCCACGGCTTCGACGTCCACGCCCTGGTCCGTGACCCGCAGACGGTGCATCCCGCCGCCCACGTCACCGTCCACGGCGCCGACGTGGGCGACCCCGCTGCGCTTTCCCGGGCGCTGGCCGGGTGCGAACTGGCCTACTACCTGGTCCACGCCATGGCCGGCGGCGAGGGGTTCGCGGCCCGGGACCAGGCACTCGCCCGGTCATTCGCACGGGCGGCGGCTGACGCCGGGGTCCGGCGCATCGTCTACCTGGGTGGCCTCGGCCGCGGCGAGCTATCGACCCACCTGGCCAGCCGCCAGGAGGTAGGCGAGCTCCTCGGTTCGACCGGCGTGCCGGTGGTCGAGCTGCGCGCCGCCGTGGTCCTCGGGGCGGGCAGCATCTCCTTCGAGATGGTCCGGTACCTGACCGAACGGCTCCCGGTCATGGTCTGCCCCCGGTGGGTGAGCACACCGACCCAACCCATCGCCCTCGGCGATCTGCTCGAGTACCTGGTCCAGT
>DATCCR010000292.1:0-2346 GCA_036511155.1 Acidimicrobiales bacterium | reverse complement strand
GTGGTCGCGTCCGGGACCGCTGTAGACGGCGCCGGTGCAGAGGGTGGCCCCGGTACGCAGGGCCAGGGTGGCGGCGCCGGCGGGCATGGTGGTGCGCTCGCCGAAGAAGTCGACCTCGATGCCGGTGCCTTCGATGTCCCGGTCGCACAGCAGGCCCACCAGGCCGCCGCCGCGCAGGGTCGACAGCAGTGCACCCCCGGAGTGCCTGTCCAGCGGCACGATGGTGAGGCCCATTGCGGCCCGCTGCTCGACGAAGAAGTCGAAGAGGGCGGGCGGCTCGATCCGCTCGGCGACCGCGGTCATCGGTAGGTCCTGCGTCGCCAGGAACGCGCCCCCGTACTCCCAACTCCCGATGTGCGGGAGGGCCAGGATCGTGCCCTTGCCGGCCGCCTTCGCCTCGTGCAGGTGGTGGAGCCCGTCGACGAACACGTGCTGGATGACCTCGTCCGGCGACGTGGCCGGGAGCCGTGCTCCCTCCACCCAGTACCGGGCGTAGGTCCGGAAGGAGCGACGCGCCCAGCGGTCCAGGAGCTGGGCGTCGCCGCCCTCGGAGCCGAGCACCCGCCGGAGATTGGCCTTGACCATGGCCCGGTGCTCGTGGCGCACCCTGTAGAGGACATCGCCCACCACGTTGCCGAGCCCGAGGGCCAGCGGCTCGGGGAGCGCGGCGATGCAGCTCCCCAGCGTGGTGTACGTCCGGAAGACCACCTGCCCCGTGTCCATCGGTTCTCAGCCCCTGCCGGCGGGGGGGTCGGGTTCAGCCATGGCGGCGGCCGGCCCGCTGGCGCACACCCGAACGGGCCTGACGAGCCCTCCAGGTCCTACCGGAACGGCTCGACAGTTCACCCTGGCGACGCGCCCTCCAACGGGACGCCGACGTGGACGTGGTCCGCCCGGTCGCACGGGACGTGCCCCACGACGTGGTCCGAACGCCGGTGCGGGTGCGCCGCACCCGGCGGGGGCCGGTGGTCGGTGGGGCCTCGGCCAGCCGCCACACCTTGGCGAAGCGCCCGAGGGCGGTGGCCGACGTGAGGATCAGCATCACCCACAGCACGGGGACCAGGAACGACGCCGAGATGAAGCCGATGCCGAGCAGGATCATCCGCTCGGCCCGTTCCATGAGGCCGCCCTTGGCCTGGATCCCGAGCGACTCGGCCTTGGCCCGCTGGTACGAGACCAGCGACGTGACGGCCAGGACGGCAAACGGGAGCAGGACCAGGTGGCCGGGGTGGGTGGAAACGAGATACCACGCGATGCCGCCGAGGATCAGCGCGTCCGCCACCCGGTCGGTGACCGAGTCGAAGAAGGCGCCCCGCACCGACGACGTGCCGGAGGCCTTGGCCACGGGGCCGTCGAGCAGGTCGTGCAGGCCCGTCAGGATGAGCAGCACGATGGCCAGATGGAGGTGGCCGGTGGCCACGGCCACCGCTGTGGCGGCCGCCGAGATCAAGCCCGTGGCGGTCAGCACGTCGGCGGAGATCCCGACCTGCTGCAGTTTGCGCCCGACGGGCCCGGTCCCCCGGTCCACCGTGCCGCGCCATCGCCCGTCGAACATGCACGCTCCTCTGGAAGTTCCCTCCAAGACTATCACCTGCTAACTCCAGGCAGCGGTCTCCGACGGACCGACAAAGGCCCAGGTCAGAGGGGGCGTCGTGGGACGCTCAGAGGGCGAGGGGACGGATCGGGGCCATGATCAGGCTCGGGTCCGCCTTCCAGTCGACACCGGCCACGTCGATGTAGAGCTCGATCTCGTTGCCGTCGGGATCGAGGATGTAGACGCTGTGGGTGACGGTGTGGTCGCTCGTCCCGACGATGGTCACACCGGCTGCCACCAGCCGGTCGTAGGCCTCGCGCAGCTCCTCGTCCGAGTCCCCCACCTTCAGACCGAAGTGGTAGAGACCCAGCCGACGTCCCCGGCCGATGGGGGCGGCGTCCTCCCCCACTTCGATGAGCAGCAGCTCGTGGTGGGTCCGACCCGACGTGAACGCGGCAGCGGGGAACCCGAGGGAGGTCGGGAATGCCGACTCCCAACCGAGCACGTCACCGTAGAACGCGGCCGAGCGCTCGATGTCCGCCACGTAGAGCACCAGGTGCCCGAGCTCCTTCACCTGCATGGGGTCCTCCTCCGTCGGGGCGCCCACGGGGCCGGCACCTCCCCTCAAGTGTGGCCCGGACCGCCCGCGGCGCACGACACCGCCACCCGGTGGTGGACCGACGGCTGCGGACCCGGCGGCCCGAACCGGCATTCGGCTCACTGCGTACGACATCGAACGGCGGCTACCGGCTTCCGGGATCCCGGGTCGGGATCCTCCCTCCGATGCGAGGGGTGCCGAGTGGCTCAGCCCT
>DATCCR010000291.1:0-7880 GCA_036511155.1 Acidimicrobiales bacterium | reverse complement strand
GGCCGGTGACGGCCGAGGCGCTGCGTGGGGCAGGGGCCATGACCGTCATCATGCGCGACGCCCTCAAGCCCAATCTGCTCCAGACTCTGGAGAACACCCCGGTCCTGGTCCATGCCGGGCCGTTCGGCAACATCGCCCACGGCAACTCCTCGGTCGTCGCCGACCAGATCGGCATCCGCACCGGCGACTACCTCATCACCGAGGCCGGCTTCGGTGCCGACATGGGTGCCGAGCGGTTCTTCAACATCAAGTGCCGGGTGTCGGGGCTGACACCGGACGCCGCCGTGGTGGTGACCACCGTGCGTGCCCTCAAGGCCCACTCCGGGGCCCACCGGATCGTGGCCGGCAAGCCGCTGCCGCCGGCCCTGCTCACCGAGAACCCCGATGAGGTCCGGGCGGGCGGGGCAAACCTCATCAAACAGATCGAGAACGTGCTGCTGCACGGCGTCACCCCCGTGGTGGCCATCAACGCCTTCCCGGACGACCACCCGAGCGAGTACGAAGCCATCCGTGCGATCGCCGCCACGCTCGGGGTGCGCTGTGCTGTCACGACCCACTTCACCGACGGCGGGGCGGGGGCCACCGAACTGGCCGAAGCAGTGGCCGAAGCCGCCGACGAGTCGAGCACGTTCTCCTACCTCTACGCCTCGGAGGCCACCCTGCGGGAGAAGATCGAGACCATCGCCACCCGGGTCTACGGCGCCGACGGCGTCGACTACCAGCCATCGGCCGCCAAGCGGCTCGACCAGCTCGAAGCCAACGGCTTCGGCGGACTCTCGGTGTGCATCGCCAAGACCCACCTGTCGATCTCCTCGTCGCCCGGACTCAAGGGCGCCCCGACCGGTTGGCGCCTGCCCGTCCGCGAGGTCCGGCTGTCGGCCGGGGCCGGCTTCGCGTACGCCATCTGCGGCGACATGCGCACCATGCCGGGACTCGGGTCCCATCCGGCGGCCTTCGACATCGACATCGACGAGAACGGCGAGATCGTCGGCCTCTACTGATCCATCCCTTTTCGGGAACGGGCCCAGGATTACCGTTGGCCCCATGCATCCGCCGACTGCATTCCGTGCCCTGCTCGTCGCCGTCCTGACGCTCGGCCTGCCCGTGGGACTGGCTGCCTGTTCCAGTTCGTCGAGCTCGTCCACCACGACCGTGGCCTCCGGCGGCGGGTCGACCACGGCGACGGCGACAGCCACGACCAAGTCCTTCAGGTGCGCGGACGCGCCGGCCTCGGCCGTCAACGCCGCGTTGGGCACCTCGGTGGGTGCACCGGAGACCCAGACCAACGGGTCGGTGACGGTCTGCACCTACCACTCGACCAGCCCGATCCAGTCGGTGATCGTCCGGGTGGACAGCTCGTCGAGCTCCGGGGCCTTCACCGCCGGGAAGGCTCAGTCTGCCGCGGCGGGTGAGGCCGTGACGGCCGTCGCCGGCGTGGGCGATGGCGCGTACTCCCTGTCGATCAGCGGGGGCGGGTTCACCACGAACTCGTTCGTCGTCCTCAAGGGGTCCACTGAGGTCCAGGTCAACGGGCCCGGCACCCCCGCCCAGGTTCAGGCCTACGCGGTCGAGTTGGCCAACAACAGGTAGCTCCACCGGCTCGGCGCCGGTCCCTGACCTTCGACCGGCTCGGCGCCGGTCCCTGACCTTTGACCGGCTCGGCGCCGGTCAGTGCGGGAAGGGTTCCGAGGCCGCCGACAGCTCCTCCTCGGCGAGGTGCACCTCCTCCGGTGACGCCGAGGGACGGGGCGGTGATTTGTCGAGGGCCACGACGGCCACGACGGTGCCCGCCCCGACGAGGATCGACGAGATAAGGAAAGCCAGCCGGTAGCCGTCGGTGAGCGCCGACGTGGTCGCGTGACCGGCTGACTCGAGGGCGTGGGTCCGGCCGGTGGCGATGGCACTGAGGATGGCGAGCCCCAGGGCGGAAGCCATCTGCATGGACACGTTGACGATGCCCGAGCCGAGGCCGGCGTCGGTGACGGGCACATCGGCCATGGCGATCGAGAGCAGCGGGGCGAAGGCGGTGCCGGCCCCGGCCCCGATCAGCAGGAACGCCGGAAACATCACCGAGGCGTAGCCGGTGTGGGTCCCGAGGGTGGTCAGCAGGAGAAGGCCGACGGTGCCGGCCACCATGCCCGGGATCAGCACCCGCTTGTCCCCGAATCGCGTCACCAGCCGCGCCGTCACGCCCGCCGACAGGATCCCCATCGTCACCGACATCGGGAGGAAGGCCAGGCCGGTCTGGATCGGGGTGAACCCGAGGACCCCTTCGAGGTAGAGGGCGCCCAGGAAGAACGTGGTGAACATGCCCGTGGCCAGCATGCCCCGGATGACGCTCGAGCTGGTGAGGGACCGGATCTTCAGGATGCGCAGGGGCATGATCGGGTTGGCCAGCAGCGACTCGAGCCCGAAGAAGCCGACGAGCAGGGTCACCGACGCCCCGCCGAAGGTCAGCGTGTGGGTGGACAGCCATCCGTGCTGGGTGGCGGTGGAGATGGCGTAGATGCCGAGCATGAGGGAGACGGTGACGAGCACTGAACCGGTCACGTCCACCCCGGTGCGGATACCGAGTCCGATGTTCTCGATGATCAGGGCCCGGCCGGCCACGAACGTGAACACCCCGATGGGGACGTTGATGAAGAAGATCCAGTGCCAGTCGAGAGCCTGGGTCAGGATCCCCCCGACCAGGAGACCGATGGAGCCCCCGCCTACGGCCACGAAGATGTAGGCGCTCATGGCCCGGCTGCGCTCAGCCGCCGCCGGGAATTCGGTGACGATGATGGCGATGATCACCGAGGACGAGAAGGCGCCGCCGATGCCCTGGAGGAACCGGCCCACGATCAGGACGGCCTGGCTCTGGGCCACGCCACACATGACCGATGCCGAGGTGAACACCACGATGCCGGTCAGGAAGACCTTCCGGCGGCCGATGAGGTCACCGAGCCGCCCGGCCATGAGCAGGAAGCTGCCGAAGGTGATGAGGAAGGCGGTCACGACCCACGTGAGGCCGGACGCGGTGAAGTGGAGCTCCTTCTGGATGTCCGGCAGGGCCACGTTCACGATCGACGAGTCGAGGGCGTTCATGAACATGGCCAGGCACACCACCACCAGCGCCCACCAGCGCAGCCGACCGGACCGGGGCGCGGCGGCAGAGGCGTCGGAATCGGCGGGGGCCATGACCCCATTCCACAGGGCGCCGCGCCATCCATCAAATCGGGGCCAGTGGGCACGGTGGCCGCCGAACATTGCCACGTGCGGTGAGCGGTGCAACACTCCGCGGATGCGCACCACCACCGCCGACCGCCCGTCCCGCACCCGCATCCCTCGCCTGTGCACGTCCGGCGTGACCTCCCTGCTGGCCCTCGTCGTGGCCGGCGCACTCACCGGGTGCTCGTCCTCCTCCGCCTCGTCGACGACGGCGCCCACAGGCGCGACGACGGCCTGCAACCGTCCCGTACCCTCGACCGCGGTCGCGGCCTCGCCGGTGGCCGGCTCGACCACCGACTGGAGCGTCACCTCGTTCGACGGCACGGTGATCCGGGCCCACTGGTTCCCGGTGGACGCCCCGAACGCCTCCTCGAGTAGCGGGGGGCTCCCCGGACCCCACCCGACCGTCCTCATGGGCCCCGGCTGGAGCCTGCCCGGCGACACGGACACCTCCGGACAGGGGATCCTCGGCGGCTCCCCCATCAAGGACCTCCTGGCCGCCGGCTACAACGTGCTGACCTGGGACCCCCGTGGATTCGG
Source organism: Acidimicrobiales bacterium (assembly GCA_036511155.1). Taxonomy (GTDB): domain Bacteria; phylum Actinomycetota; class Acidimicrobiia; order Acidimicrobiales; family RAAP-2; genus Bog-756. The sequence continues at coordinate 4,130 of DATCCR010000291.1, read as the reverse complement.
CAAGTCGACCGGCCAGGCCGAGGTGGACAGCCCCGCCTACGAAGCGAAGGACGTCAGCACCCTCATCGGCTGGGTGGCCTCACGGCCCGGCGTCCAGCTCGACCGCGCGGGCGACCCCCGGATGGGCATGGTCGGCGGCTCCTACGGCGGCGGCATCCAGTTCGTGACGGCCGCCGCCGACTGCCGGGTGGACGCCATCGTGCCCACCATCGCCTGGCACTCCCTGACCACCAGCCTCGACAAGAACGCCACCGTCAAGAGCGGCTGGTCGAGCATCCTGGCCAACCTGTCGACCAGCAGCCACGTCGACCCCGAGGTCACGGCCGCGTACCACTCGGGCGTGGTCGACGGCGTCACCACCCCGGCCCAGCTGGCCTGGTTCGCCGCCCGCGGGCCGGCGCAGCTGCTGCGCCAGGTCCGCATCCCCACCCTCATCGTCCAGGGAACCGTCGACACCCTCTTCACCTTGCAGGAGGGTGTCGACAACTACGAATCATTGAAGGCGTACGGTGTGACCACGTCGATGCGGTGGTTCTGCGGCGGCCACGGAGTGTGCCTCACCCCGACGGGTGACCCCACTGCCACCGAGCAGGCCACCCTGGCCTGGCTGAAGCGCTATGTGCAGCGCGACACCTCGGCCGACACCGGCCCCGGCTTCGGCTTCGTGGACCAGAACGGCACCAGCTACTCGGCCCCGACCTACCCGCTCCCCCAGGGCGTGCCGTTCACGGCCTCGGGGTCGGGCACCCTGCCCCTGGTGGCCACCGGCGGCTCCGGCCCGATCACCTCCACCCCCGGCGGCCAGCAGCTGGGCAGCCTGGTGGGGCCGATCACTCCGGCCCCGGCCTCCAACGCCGTCAACGTGGCGGTGCGGTTCACCCGGTCCGGGGTGATCGTGGGAGCCCCCCGTGTCGTCCTCACCTACTCGGGGACGGCGCCGGCGGGCACCCGACCGACGCGGGTCTTCGCCCAGCTGGTCGACAAGACCACCGGCGCGGTGCTGGGCAACCAGGTCACCCCGATCGCCGTCACCCTCGACGGGGCCACCCACACCACCACGGTGCCACTCGAGATCGTGGCCTACACCGCCGAAGCGTCCTCGGATGTCGAACTCCAGCTGGTGGCCACTTCCGTCACCTACGAAGTGCCGCGGCTCGGGGGCTCGGTGCACTTCGCAGCCATTCGTCTGGCCCTGCCGGTCGCCTCGTCGCTCACGCCGGTGGCGGGACCGCACCAGGACTCGGCGCCCACGACGGCCGCCGGCTGATCCGGCCCTGGGGTCCGTCCGCCACTACGCCCGGCAGTCGGGCGGTCCGTCGACCGGTTCGCCGGTCAGTCAGGCAGACCGGCCAGGAACGCGAGGACCGCCTCGTTGACCGGCCCGGGGTGGGTCATGTTGGCGGAGTGGGTGCCGCCCTCGACGGCCACGACGCCCGTGGACCCGACCAGTCCGGCGGCGAGCGCCTCGGCCTTGTCCATGGAGATCGACACGTCGGCCGTCCCGTGGACCACCAGCGCCGGGGCGGTGATCTCGCCCAGGCGGTGGGCGATGCCCTCCCGCTCGAGCAGGGCCTGGCCGGGGTTGCGCAGAGACTCCAGCGGGCGTGACTTCCAGATGGCCGTCCAGGTGGCCGACAAGCCGGGGTCCCCGATGATCAGGGAGGCACTGGCGGCGGCCAATTCGTCCGAGGGGCCGTCCGTCATCCAAGCGTCGATCATGCCCTGGTAGAGGGGGATCACCTCGGCGTCCTCCGGGCCGGCCTGGGTGTCGAGCAGGATGAGGCCCCGCACCCGTTCCGGGGCGAGGAGGGCGGCCCGCAGGGCGAGGAAGCCGCCCTGGGACATCCCCCCGATGACGGCCTGGTCGATCCCCAGGTGGTCCATCAGACCCAGGCAGTCGCGGGCCGAGTCCCAGTAGGTGAAGGGCCGGTCGTCGTAGATCGTGTCGCCGAAGCCCCGCTCGTCCCAGGTGATCACCCGGTAGGCGTCACGGAGCACGGCGACCTGGTCGTCGAACATCGTCCGGTCCATGAGGAACCCGTGGCTGAGCACCACCACCGGCCCGTCGCCACCGGTGTCGTCATAGGCAATCCTGGCCCCGTTGACCTCGGCTGTCGCCCCGACTATCTCGACTGTCACCATGTGCACTCTTCGGCTCGCGGCAGTCGAATCTTGAGGGCCGCGTCCGCCGAGCGCGGTCGGGCGGTGCCGCCGCGCCCTGGCGGCCTCCGGTGCCCGGACTAGCGCTTGGTCCTCGGGAGTCCGAGCCCGATCCAGGCGATGATGTCCCGCTGGATCTCGTTGGTCCCACCCCCGAAGGTGAAGATCGTCTGGCCCCGGGCCCGGTGCTCGAGGCGACCGTTCAGTACCGCCCCCGGCGACCCGGCAGCCAGGTAGCCCGCCTGCCCCACGATCTCCAGCAGGACGCGGTAGGCCTCGAGGGCGAACTCACTCCCGTAGACCTTGGTAGCCGAGGCGTCGGCCGGGTTGAGCCCCTTGTCGGCCGCCCACGCCACCTTCCAGTTGATGAGCTTCAGGTATTCCGCCCGGGCCCACAGCCGGGCAAGGTGCAACTGCACCCACTCCTGGTCGACCACCCGGCGGCCGTCGGCCAGACGGGTCTCCTGGGCCCAGGTGCGCACCTCGGCGATGCTGCGCAGGATCCCGGACACCGGGCAGATGGCCACCCGTTCGAAATTGAGCTGGTTGGTGATGAGCGTCCACCCGGCGTTCGCCTCCCCGACCAGGTTGGCCGCCGGGACCCGCACGTCCTCGTAGAAGGTGGAGCTGGTGAACTCGCCGGCCATGGTCCGCAGCGGCGTCCAGCTGAAGCCCGGGGTGTCGACCGGCACGATGAAGACCGACAGGCCCTTGTGCTTCGGGACGTCCGGATCCGTCCGGGCGGCGAGCCATACGTAGTCGGCGTACTGGATGGCGCTGGTGTAGAGCTTCTCGCCGTTGATGACGTACTCGTCGCCGTCGCGCACCGCCCGCGTCTGGAGCGACGCCAGGTCGGTGCCGGCCCCCGGCTCGGTGTAGCCGATCGAGAAGTGGACCTCGCCCCGCAGGATCGCCGGGAGGAAGCGCTCCCGCTGCTCGTCGGTGCCCAGCTGCATGATGGCGGGGCCGACGCTGTTCAGGGTGAGCAGCGGCAGGGGCACCCCGGCCCAGTGGGACTCCTCCACGAAGATCATCTGGTCGATCGGGCCCCGGCCGTGCCCGCCGTAGTCGGTGGGCCAACCGATGCCGAGCCAGCCGTCGTCCCCCATCTGCTTGATGGCCCTCACGTAGTCCGGCTGACCACCGTCGACCGAGGTCGACGCGGCCAGGTCGGCGAAGTAGGCGCGCAACGTCGCCTGCAGCTCGAGCTGCTCGTCGGTCAGGGCGAGGTACACGGCGGGGCTCCCATGGCTGCGGACGTTACCAATCCAGCCGACGTGGGGTACCGTCCCCTCCCATGAGTGAGACCACCGCCCCCACCCCCGTCGACCAGCTGTTCAGCGTGGCCGGCAAGACCGTCGTCGTCACCGGGGGCTCCCGGGGCATCGGCCGGATGATCGCCGGCGGCTTCGTGGCCGGCGGGGCCGACGTGGTGATCGCCTCCCGCAAGGCCGACGCCGTGGCCGCCGCGGTGGCCGAGCTCGCCGAGTTCGGGTCGTGCCGCGGGCTGGCCGCCGACCTGTCCACCGAGCAGGGGGCCCGGGACTTCGCCGACGCCGTGGCCGCCGATCACGACAAGGTCCACGTGCTGGTCAACAACGCCGGAGCCACGTGGGGGGCGCCTCTGGTCGAGCACGACACCGCCTCGTGGGACCGGGTGCTCAACCTCAACGTCCAGGGGGTGTTCCACACCACCAAGTTCTTCCTGCCCCTGCTCCAGGCGGCGTCGACCCCCGACGACCCGGCCCGGGTCATCAACATCGGATCGATCGACGGGATCCACGTGCCCGTCCTCGAGTCGTACTCCTACTCGTCGTCCAAGGCTGCCGTCCACCAGCTGACCCGTCACCTGGCCCGTCACCTGGCGCCCTCCATAACCGTCAACGCCGTGGCCCCCGGCCCGTTCGAGTCCAAGATGATGGCCGCCACCCTCGACGCCTTCGGCGAGCAGATCGCCTCCAGCGCTCCGC
>DATCCR010000290.1:0-11026 GCA_036511155.1 Acidimicrobiales bacterium | reverse complement strand
AGCGGGCACCCGGGGACAGAGAGGCCGGGGCCATGTCGATCATCGGCAGGCCCGAAAGATCCTCGATGCGCGAGTGACCGGTGATCAGCTCGTAGTACCGCGGGACGATCGACACGCCGACCGTGCCCGACAGCGCCTTGAGCATCTCCGTGGTCCGCTCCGGATGTGTCCGAGAGAAGCACACGACGACACGGGCGACATCATACGTCCGGCACAGCTCCGGTAGGTCCTCGAGCTCGCCCAGGACATCGCTCCGGCCGAGCGGGCTGTCGTCGACGAACCCGACGAAGCGGACGCTCGAATGCGCCCGCAGATGGCTGGCCACCGTTTCCGCCAGCTTTCCCGTGCCGACCACGATCACCGGGACCGGTCCGACCGGGGATCGGCCGAGCAGCCAGAACGAGATCGTGCGGGCGATCGGGACCGACACCATGGCGACGAGACACATCGACAGGATCTTGCCGACGCTGATGTCGTGGAAACCGAAATTCCTGTTGGCCACGTAGCCGATGATTGCGAACAGGAATCCGCTGACGAGCAGGGCGTGCAAGATGTTGCGCAGATCGGAGAACACACTCAGCGAGATGCGACGAGCCGAACCGCTGTACATGCCGTACACGGCGAACACCCCGATGAATACCGGGATGATGCAGAGGTCGAACACGATGACCGCACCTGTCCGGTCCGTAACCGCATCGGGACGCGTCGACACCGCGGCCACGACGAGGGACCCGAGCACGGCAGCAACCACGAGCCCGAGGACGTCCGCCACGAGCAGGCGCCTCAGGATGGGACGCCGGACCCGTGCGCCGGACCCGGTGTGATCCCCGAGATCTATGGCGCGACCGTCGAATTCCGGCACCATGACGGCATTGGACTGGTCTTCGGTGAGATGCTTTGAGTCATCCTCGCGAATCGCCATTCCAGCCGGACTGCCCTTTCCTGGACCGGACGGGGAGCGAAAATTCATTGACCGATGCATCAGCGCCGCCGCCCCGCCCGCCCTGAGGTACTACCTCGTAGGCACATGGTAGGTGCCACGACGTCCTTGGCACAACACAGAATTGTGTCCAGTTCGTGAACTCGGCCCGGACATTCGCCGGTCAGCGCGAGATCGAACAGGCCACGGTGGAATTCAGCGCCCGGACAACGCCCGAAGGCGCAGCCTCCGACCCCGACCCCGACCGTGGACGCAGGATCACGTCCCGGCCCCCTCCTGGAGGCAGGTGGAACCACGAGTCGCTCGCGATGAAGTCCGGTGCGTCCACATGAACGTACTGTGCGAACCGCCGCGCCGACACATGGAGTCGCCATGCACTTCCATCGACCACTTCCACCACGGCCTGAAGGCCCACGTCGGGGTCGGGCTCGCGGGCAGGGCCGCCGGGAAGGAAGCCGGTGCCGGCGAGCACCCGGCCCGAGGCGTCGACCAGCTCGGCGGTGACCAGGTCGTAGGAGCGGGGCCCGAAGCAGTAGGCGTAGGTGAGGTCACGGAAGCCGTCGAACAGGCCGTCGGCATGGATCTGGAGGCCACCCCGGGCCGGTACCACCACCTCACACGAGGCCTGCTCGACGCCGTGCGCCGCCGTATGGAGGCCCACGACCAGTTTCCCCCCGATGGATTCGGCGGTGTCGTTGACCAGGTGGAGGGAGAGCCCGTTGACCCCCTCGTCGGTGGCCAGCACGGCGACCGGGGCTGAGGCCCGGGCCAGTGCGTACCAGGGCGCCTTCGGGCGGCCGAACGAGTCGACGACTCCCCACCCCGGCCCGAGGCGGAGGTCGCGCAGGCCGATGCCCAGGAATCCGGCGCACGGCGACGAGGTTCGGCGCCATTCGGCCAGTGCGGACCCCATGATCTCGGTGACCGCTGCGCGACCGAGGTCGAGGGCCTGCTCAGGGTCGCTGCGCCACAGTCCGGCCATGTCGACGCCGAAGAGGGAGGCCGCGTAGTGGTCCCGGACATCCTCGAGGTCGAACCAGGAGCCGGCGTCCCGGTGGACCGCCCGCTTCCAGTCCGACTCGTGGTGTGCCGTGAGGTCGCCGCCGAACCCCTCGTCGATGCTCGCCCGCTCCGGGGGCACGGCGAAGGCCAGGCCCTCGGCCGCGAAGCGGGGAGCCGATCGCCGCAGGTCGCTCAACGGGAACAGGAACATCCCCACCCCGAAGTAGTGGCTCACCCCCACGTCGGTCTGGAACGGCAGGTCGCCGCCGGTGGGCGAGGAAGCGAGGTAGGGCAGGCCCGGGGCCAGGCGCCCCACCAGCTCGGGTAGCACCGCGTGGATGAGCGGGGTCGTCCACCGCTCTCGGGCCAGGCCGAACATGGCGGGCTGCTCCTCCAGCTCCTGGCCACCGCAGAACACGGCCAGGCACGGATGGGCCGTCGCCCGGGCCAGCACCTCGGTCACCTCGGCCACCACCGCCCCGGTGAATGCTGCGTCGTCCGGCGGGTCGACCATGCCGAGCATGGAGTCCTGCCAGACCAGGATGCCCGCCCGGTCGCAGGCATCGTAGAACCGCTCGTCCTCGTAGACCGTCCCCCCGGGGATACGCAACATGTTCATCCCGCCACGGCGGGCGAGGTCGACGAGGTGCTCCACCTCGGCGTCGTCGGCGTCGTAGCCGACCGGGTCGGGCGGGTACCAGCAGGCCCCCCGGCAGAACACGGGGACTCCGTTCACCACGAGGGAGAACCCGCCGTCCTCCCGCACCGCCTCGACACTGCGGAAGCCCACCTCGCCGAGGTCCATCGCGTGACCCGCCACCACGGCCTGCACGGCGTAGCGGGGCTGGTCGCCGTGGGTGTGGGGCCACCACCGCTCGATCCCGTCCACCGCCACCTCCCCCGACAGCCGGACCACGTCCCCGTCCCGAACAGCGGCCAGCCGGGCCGTCCGGCCCGCCACGGTCACCTCGGCAACGGTCTCGGGCCCGTCGACAGCCGGGCCGGTCACCTCGAGGTCGACCGTGACGGTGCCCATCGTCGCTCCCCCGGTGCCCGCAGGGCACGTGGCGAGCACCCGTCTGGACGCGACCTCGACCGGGAGCGCCGGTCGCAGCCGGACCGGGCGCCAGGGCCCCACCGGCGCGGGGACGACCGCCCAGCCGGCCTGGCGCCCGAGGAGGGTGGTCCGGATCCAACGGAGGTTCTGGCTGACCACCCCCTTGGCCTTCCACCGGGGCCGAGGACGGCGTTCGGCCAGGACCGGGGTCAGCGCGGCGAACCGGATGCACAGGTCGTTGTCGTCCTCGAGGAGTGGCACGGGTACGGCGTGGGACGTGAACATCGACGCCGAACCGAGCAGGTGGACGCCGTTCAGCCACACGTCGGCCAGGGTGGCCAGTCCCTCGCACTCGAGGACCCACCCGTGGACGGCGACCTTCCCTTCGGGGCGGGGGAACCGGCACCGGAACCACCAGTCCTGGCCGTCGAGCCGCTCCTGGGACACGTCGGCGGCACCCACTTCGCGGAGTGCGGCGGCCACGGTGCCGGGCACCCGGGCCTCGATCCAACCGCGGACGAGGCCGTCGAGGTCGTCGGGGCCGCTCCTGGATCCGGCCGGCGTCGAGGCGCACGACCACCCGGCACCGGCCAACAGGTCGGTCGCCCGGGTCGGGTCAGTCCCCATAGCGGTCACCGAGGCGAGCCATCGCCCCGTCCCACGCCTCCGCCATGGTGTCGAGCACGCCCGACAGGTCGACGGTCCGTCCCCGGGCGGCCCGGGCCAGGGCGAACTGCAGTCCCTTCGCCCCGTCGGCCACCTCCCGGAACCCGTCGCCGGCGGCCTCGGTTCCCTTTCGGTCGTGGGCGTTGAGCCAGTCGACGAACGACGCCGCCAGCTCGGTGCTGGCACCGCACTGGCGGCACAGCCCGAAGGCATAGTGGTGGAATGCCTCCACTCCGTGCTCGGCCAGCCACGGCAGGTCGGCCTCGATCCGGGCCCCCATCCGGGTGACCGGATTGTCGACCGGGCGGCGGGCGAGGTGCTCCCGCGTCAGGGCGACGGCACGCTCGATCAGGTCGGGTGGGTCGCGCCGCACGCGGTCGAGCCGCACCGTCTCCACGTAGGGCGGGAGGACGCCGGGGTCGACGGGCCCGTCGAGGTGGAAGATCCCGTCGAAGTCCTCATCGTCCACCGAAAACAGTCCGGCGTTGTGGAAGTAGTCGAGTCGCCGGGCGGCACGGTCGAGCCGGGTCGGCACGATGGTCGTCTTCACGTGCTCGTCGCGGTAGGAGACGCCCCGGGTGTCGGGAAGGAACCAGGCGTCGACCTCGACGGTGCACAGGCGCCCGAGCCCCAACTGCTCCTCGACGTGGTCGACCACCGGCCGCCACACGTTCAACTCCGCCACTTCGATCCCGAACAAGTTGCGCAGGTCCTCGGGCGGGTACTTGAAGAAGGTCCACTGGTCGCCCTCGAAGTCACAGCTGAGGGTGAAGGCGGCAGCGGCCACCGGGTCGAGTCCGAGGGCGTGGAGGACTTCGATCCACACGTCGACGTAGCAGTTGGTCTCGGTCCAGGTCCGTTCGGTCGCATGCAGCGGGTGCGGCACGAAGCCCTCGACGTCGGGCTGCGCGAGCCCGCCACCGACGCCTCCGTCGGCGACCGGTGTGCCTAGGGCCACAGCACGGACCGGACGCCGGTGGGCCAGGCGCCAGGATCGGTGCCGTACCGGTCCAGGAGGGTCAACGTGATGCGGTCGACCCCGAACCCGAAGCAGGCCGTGTGGGCCAGGGCGCCGTCGGCCGTGGTGATCCCGAACGGACGCGAGAAGTGGTCGATGTGGCAGTTGGATGACGAGATCGCGGTGGGACGACGGGAGGCGAACACCGGGGCCACCAACTCGTACTTGAGCTCCTCGGCCCGCTGGTTGGCCGCCAGCATCCGGCCGGGACGCCCGAAGAACGGGTCATTGGCCACCACCGACTCGACTTCGAGACCGAGGCCGGTGAGCACGTCGAGCCCCCGGCCGATCCACTCGTCCCGATGGGTCCGGGCGCCGTCCGGCGTTCCGAGGTAGACGAACTCGTGCATCCGGAACGACTGCATCCGGAACGGGTCGGTGCTCGGCTCGTGGCGGAAGCAGTAGCCGAAGATCTCGAACAGCCGGCCGCCGTCGGGCAGGACGCCGGACTGGGTCGGGTAGAGCGCGTGGCAGGCCGCCGGGCACAGGACGATGTCGGTCGCCTCGAGCAGTGGGCCCCGATCCTCGTGCGCCTCGGTCCGGCGCAGGAGCTCTGCGTGGTCCTTCTCGTTGCCCCGGAACGAGTGGACCGACCCCATCTGGTCGGGGAACGACTCGAGGTAGCCGTTCATCTCGAACGTGGCCCACGGCATCACCGGGGGGAACCGAAGGTTCGTGGCCCCGAGGTCGGCCCCGGAGTCCACGGCCAAGGCGTCCACGGCCTCGACGATCGACTCGTAGGCGGCCGAACGGCCGTAGATGCCGTCCACCCCGGTGAGCAGCAGGATGCCGTCGTCGAGCAGGGCCCGCCGGAAGTCGGCCCACGGTTCGCCGGCATCGGCATCGGCATCGGTGGCGGTGGCGGTGGCGGTGGCGGTGGCGGTGGCGGTGGCGGTGGCGGCAATGGGTTCGGACACGGTCCTCACTCCCCTCGCAGGACGAGGAGCATCTGGGCGTTGTTGGCCATGATCCGGTCGTTGTTGACCATCAGGGCTGCGCCCATCGAGTCGCGCAGGTGACGGCCGAGCGCATAGGGGGTGTCGAGTCGGTAGGACGCCAACCCGCAGATCAGCATGCACTCACGGACGACGTCGACGACCAGGGTCGAAGCGGACACCTTGAGGGCGTTCATGCCGACCCCGAACCCGATCGAGGAGAGCCGGTCGACGTCGGTCTCGGCTGCCTCGAAGCGGGCGAGCGATGACTGGACCATGTCGACGAACTGCTGGTGGACCACCGTGACTTCGGCCAGGCGGAGCGCGGCCGGCGGGGCCGTGCCGGGCTTGCGCCGTGCCTCGGACTGCACGAACTTGCGGGCCAGCTCGACGGCGTCGGAGGCGATGCCCAGCCATACCGACGACCACAGCAGGTGGGCGGTCGGGAGCATGGTCCTCGTCGAGATGTCGGCGTAGGGCTCGTCCAGCACCGAGCGGGCGTCGCCCTCGGCCCGCAGCATGAATCCGGTGCTGCAGGTGCCCCGGAACCCCAGTGCGTTCCACTCCCCCACTTGCTCGAGCTCGAGGCCGGGCGGGCGGCAGAGGACGATGACCTGATCGCTCTCGGGACTGTCGGCCGTGCGGCGGGCGGTCACCAGCACGGCGTCGGCCTCGTCGGCGTAGGAGATCACCGGGGCCTGCTTCTGCACCCGGAACCGGCCGTCTGCCATTTCCAGGGCGCAGATACTGGAGCGCACGTCGCCGCCGGTGCCCACCTCCGTGGTGGCCGAGGCCAGCAGGTACTGGTGGGCGGCGAGCTCCTCGAGATAGTCCCGGAGGAGCTCGTTGCGGCCGTGGCGCACGAGGCAGGCGACCTGGATGTGGTGCATCGCCACCACCATGGCGCTCGACGCACAGCGCTTGCCGAGGGCCACCAGACCCTGGGACACCTCGGACAGGGTGGCGCCGCCGCCACCGAACTCGACCGGCACCAGCGCGGCGAGCAGCCCCTCGGACCTGCACGCGGCCAGCGTCTCGAACGGGAACCGGCCGCGTTCGTCCACGTCGGCGGCGGCCGGGCCGGCCACCTCGTCGGCGATGGCGGCCATGCGGGCGGCCACCGCCCCGGCCCTCGTCATGGTGACGTCGTCGTGCGCGATCATCAGGCCATCAGCCTCCTGTCATCTCGACGACGCCGGCACGGATGGTGGCGATCGACTCGAACGTGGACTTCTTCAGCATCTTCTCGGAGAACTCGAAGTCGAAGGCGTCCTCGAGGGCGAGCATCACGTTGACGCTGGCGTGCGAGGTCATGCCGGCTCCGAACAGGTCGGTGTCCTCGGCGAGCGACTCCAGCGGGACGGCCAGGCGCCCGTGCTCGGCCAGGACCTGGCGGATCGTCTCGTCTACCGTCATCGGTCTCCCCGTTCGCTGCTCGTACTCCGACCGACGACGACGGCCCCGGCGACCGACGCCTCGTGGGTCAGGCTGACCGACAGCTCGTCGATACCAGCCTCGGCGGCCATGGACGCCGCCCGGCCGGACAGGCGGATCTCACACCATCCTCCTGTCATCTGGTGTAGTTCGATACTACGCCAGTCAAGTTGCACTCCGACAGGTCTCAACACCTTCATCACGGCCTCCTTGGCGGCGAACCGCGCCGCCAGGGACTCGACGGCGAGTCCGTCGGAGCCGTCCACCCCGACCGAGCGTCCCCGGCACGAGTCGATCTCGTGGAGCGTGTAGATGCGTGTCACGTACCGATCGCCGAAACGGCGGACCGACTCGGCGACCTCGTCGACCGACACCAGGTCCATGCCGACCCGCAACGTCCCGACCGCGTTCACGACGCCACCTGCTCGGTGCGACCGGCCACGGCGGCGCGGTAGGTGGCGCGGTACTCCTCGGCGATCCGGGACCAGGCGAACGCCTCGACGCGGGACCGGCCGGCGGTGGCGATCGCGTCGCGCAGGCCATCGTCGGACAACACCCGACCGAGGACGGCAGCGACGGCACGCGTGTCGAACGGGTCGACGAGGAGCCCGTCCTCGCCGTCGTGGACGAACTCGGGCGGGCCGCCGTGGTCGGTGGCGACGACGGCCGTTCCGGCCCGCCACCCCTCGAGGACGACGATCCCGAACGGCTCCAGCCGGCTCGGCATCACGAAGGCGCGGGCACCGGACATGGCGGCGGCTACCTGCTCCCGCGAGAGCCGGCCGACGAAGTGGACCCGGTCGGCGATGCCCGACTCCTCGGCCTGGGCCGCCAACCCCTCGAGGGCAACTCCCGTGCCGCCGATCACCAGGTCGGCGGTGCGCAGGCCAGGGTCCATGGCCGCATATCCGGCCAACAGGAGATCGAAGCCCTTCTTGGCGACCACCCGGCCGAGGGCCAGCACGTAGGGCACGTGGCCGAGAGGCGACGGGAGGGCGACCGGTGGAGCGTCCGTCGCCGACGGCTCGAGCGACACGCCGTTGAAGATCACCGTCCCCCGGCCCGGTGCCAACCCGAATCGAGCGACGGCGTCGTCGAGGGTGAAGGCCGAGCAGGCGGTGACCGCGGCGGAGGCGCGGATGCCGGCCCGCAGGGACGCCCGCAGAACCTGGGAGATGTCGAAGATGTCGGCGTCGTCCATGAGGGTCTCCCCCTGGAGGGTGATCACCAGGGGTACCCGGCAGATGCGGGAGAGCGCGGTGGCGTAGGCCCCGTTCGGACCGAAGCACTGCACGTGGAGCACGTCGGGCCGGAACGTGGCCACCGCCCGGCGCAGGCCGCGCATGGTGCGCCAACCGGTGGAGGCGGCATGGGACACGGCAGACACACGGGAGGCCGGTAGCGGCATGGGAAATCTTCGGACGACGAGGCCGTCACGCACCTCGACCGTCTCGGGGGCGTGGTCGTCCGGCAGCCCGGTCCACACTTCGACATCGTCGCCGGCGGCCACCAGGGCCAGGGCCAGGTGCCGTGTCAGCTCCTCGACGCCGCCCACCGACGGGGGGTAGGCGCTCGGCAGCAGCGCGACCCGCGTCACGGCCGGGCCCCCTGTCGGTGGCCGGGCGCGTGGCGGCCCGTGACGTCGGCCGTGGGGGTCGTGGACTCTCGGGGTCGGAGGTTGGTCGTCAAGGGACTGATCCTAGGGAACTCTCGGGTCGAGCCAGGGTTGGAGGGCGGTCAGCGTGGCCCCGGTGGGCGGCGGGGCGAACGAGCTCCAGGCCCCCACACCGGGCGACCAGTAGTCGGAGAAGGCGGCGGCGTACCAGCCCGACAGGTAGCCCTGCTCGGCGCAGTCGCACTCGGGGGCCCAGCTGGCCGGGTGGACGCCGAGGATGCCGGCGATCTGGTCGTGGCCATCCTGGGGCTCGACGTAGGCGGCGTCGACCTCGTGGCCGATCTCGAAGGCGGTGATGCCGGCTAGCTGGTCGACGGTCTCGCCGGGGTACACGTACATGGTGGACACGCCGCCCGACTTGCCCCACGTGAAGTCGGAGTTGCCGTAGAACCCGGGCGAAGGGGCGTCGGCGATGGGGAGGAACTTGATCGTGTAGCCGACCAGCTGCTGCCACGGGTAGCGGACCAGGGCCAGCGCGGCGGCGCCCATGGACTCGGGCGACGAGGGGTCGACGACCGGAGCCGCGGCCGGGGCGGCAGCCGGGGCAGCCGGGGCGGGCGGTGCCGGCGGCGGGACGGTCGTGGGCACCGTCGAGACCGCGGGGTCCGTCTGGGGAAGGGCGGCGAACGGTCCGGTGGGGACGGCGGCCATGGTGATGCCGCTGCGGGGGGCCGGGTGGGGCCGGGTGGACATCACCAGGGCGGCGCCGAGAACGACGGACACCACGGCGAGGACGATGAGGACGTCGAGACGGAGGAGCGAGCGCCGGGGGACGTAGGTGATCCGGGACAGGGCCCGTGACGTCCCCGTCCGACGGCGGTCGAGGCCGACGTAGGCCTCCGACAGGACCAGTCGGGGGTCATCGAGGTCGGCCAGGGCCCGCAGGTCGCTCGCCGTGGGCGCCGGCCCCGGACCGACAGGTGCGACCCGGGCGTCGACCAGGCCGGCACCGGCGGGGGCGGGCGGCTCCTGGAGCTCGCGCCATACCCGGAACGGGTCCTGGCGGTCGGCGCACGCGACGGACCCGGCACCAATCGTCCCGAGAGATTCCGTACCGGAGGCCATGTCAGAGGATCGGCACGACCGGCGTGCAACTGAAGACCGGCCGACAGGTGCCGGGAGGACGGATCGGTGCCCGTCGAGGGTGTCGGTGGCCATACCCCCTCAGGATCCGGGTGGGGTGGCGGAAGTACCGCTACCGGGATGGTGACCATTGCCGGAGCCCTTGGCCGCCTGGGCCTCGGCCCGGGCCGCCTGGGCCTCGGCCCGTCGAACCGCCGCCGCCGCCTGGGCCTCGGCCCGGGCCTGAGTCGCCTGCTGCTGAGCAGTCGCCCGGGCTTGAGACGCGGCGGCAACTTGTGCGGCCTTCGGGCCCATGACGGACGTCGCGCCGACCGTCTGGACGCCAGGGACGCCAGGGACGCCGGAGCCACCGGATGCCGTGCTCATGGTGGACTGTTGGCGGGCGAGCGCCCGCTGGTAGGCGGCGTCCGCCCTCGCCACCTGCCGAGGCGACGCGGTGAACGTGTGGGCGCCGTGGCGCGCCGACGGGCCGGTGGCCTTCGGTACCCCGGCCGACGCCGATGGACTGGCGCCGTCGGTGGCGGGCGGCACCGACCGTGCGGCGATCAGGGTGAGCGGCACGGCGACGGCCATGGTCATGCAGACGATCTGGGCGATCCGCCGGAGCCAGCTGGACCGCAAGGTGCGGGTGGTCGGGGCGTACCCCGGGGCCCCACGGTCGGTCCGTCGGCGCTCGGGGCCGACATAGCCGCGGGTGATGACCAGCGTCGGGTCGTGGAGGTCGGCCAGCCAGTCCGGGGCGATGACGATCTCGACATCGGCAGGGCGGACCGTCACGTGGCGCCCGGCGGACACCGGCGGGGTCCCGGCGAGGAGGTCGAGGGCGGTCGGGAGGTCGGCGGCGGGAGCCACCTCCCGGTGGTCCTCCTGTCCTCGGGTGAGGAGTCCCTGCACCCCGGACAACCGATCGTGCCCCTGCCCAGTCATCACGGGTTCCATCGGCACGTTCGGGCGTGGTCTGTAGCCGGTGACTCCTCCCCCGGCCGGACCGTCCGCCACCGGTCCGAAGCATGTGCTCCGCTACGGGAGACCTGCGTCGGGAGCCGTCCGAGCTCGCCGGAGGATCCGACGGGTGTCAGACAGCCAGGCCGAGCGAGCGGTAGACGTCGGCCGTCGCCCGGGCGGCCCGGTCCCAGGTGAGGGTGCGCACGGCCTCGACGCCCCGGATCGCCAGTGCCGTCCGTTCGTCGTCGTCGGTGAGCAGCGAGGTGAGCAC
>DATCCR010000289.1:0-3492 GCA_036511155.1 Acidimicrobiales bacterium | reverse complement strand
ACCCTCAGTGCCGGAAGTGGCGTTCGCCGCCCGCCATGACCATAGCGATCCCCGCCGCGTCGGCTGCGGCAATCACCTCGTCGTCGCGGATGGAGCCACCGGGCTGGACCACGGCCGCCACCCCGGCGTCGGCCAGGACCTGCATCCCGTCGGGGAAGGGGAAGAAGGCGTCGGAGGCGGCCGCCCCGCCCCGGGCCCGCTCCTCGGCCTTCTGCACGGCGATCTGTGCCGCCACCACCCGGGACTGCTGGCCGGCGCCGACCCCGACGGCCTGGCCGGCGGTCACGATGGCGATGGCATTGGAGGTGGTGCGGGCGCAGACCTTCCAGGCGATGCGCAGGTCCTGCCACTCCGCCTCGGTCGGTTGGCGTTTGGTGGCCACCGCCCATGTCGACGGGTCGACCAGGAACCGGTCGGCTTCCTGGACGAGCACGCTGGCCCCGAGGAAGCGGTACTGGCGCACCAGCGCCTCGGGGGCCGGGGCGGACAGCAAGCGGGTGGCCTTGCGCTTGGAGGACAGCTGGGCCAGCGCCTCCTCGTCGTAGGAAGGGGCGATGATCACGTCGGCCTGGGGGCCGGCGGCGATGGCCTCGGCCACGGCCACCGTCACCGGGCCGCCGATGGCCACGATGCCGCCGAAGGCCGACTGGGGGTCGCACTCGAGGGCCAGCTCGTAGGCCCGCACCAGGTCGGCGTGGAGGGCGGCCCCGCACGGGTTGGCGTGCTTGATGATGGCCACCGCCCGTTCGGTGAGACCGCTTGGCAACTCGTGGACGAGCCGCCAAGCGGCGTCGGCGTCGAACACGTTCAGGTAGGAGAGTTCCTTGCCCCCGTACTGGACCACGTCGTCCCACCAGGAGGCGTGGCCGGCGACCCGGTAGCGGGCGCCGTGCTGGTGCGGATTCTCGCCGTAGCGGAGGGAGCCGGCCCGCTCCAGGGTCAGGTGGATGGTGTCGGGCAGCAGCGTGGCCACCGCGAGGTCGGACGTGCCGGTCCCGCGCTCGGCGCGGGACTCCTGCTCCCGCTCGTCCAGCCAGGCCACGATGGCGGCGTCGTAGCCGGCGGTGTGGGCGAAGGCCTGTCGGGCCAGTCGGCGCCGGGTGTCGAGCGAGATCGAACCGCTGGTCCTCAGCTCCTCGAGGACGCCCGGGTAGTCGACCGGGTCGACCACCACGGCCACGTGGTCGTGGTTCTTGGCCGCGGCCCGCACCATGGTCGGCCCGCCCACGTCGATCAGCTCGATCGAGGGGTCGGACGAGAACGGGTAGAGGTTGCAGACCACCAGGTCGATGAGGCCGATGCCCAACTTATCGAGGGCGTCGAGGTGGTCGGGCTTCGAGCGGTCGGCCAGGATCCCGCCGTGGATCACCGGGTGGAGCGTCTTGACCCGCCCGCCCAGCATCTCGGGGGCGCCGGTCAGTTCGGCCACCTCGACGTGGTCGATGCCGGCGGCGGTCAGGGCGGCCGAGGTGCCGCCGCTCGAGATCAGCTCCCAGCCCAGGGCGGACAGCCCGCGGGCCAGGTCCTCGATCCCGGTCTTGTCGTAGACGGACAGCAGTGCCTTCATTCGGTGACCTCCTCAGGTGACGGTCCCCCACCGGCGGCCTGGGACGCCAGGTCGTCGACGAAGGTGCGGATGGTGGCCGGGTAGAGCGTGCGCTCGACGGCCTTGATGCGTTCGTGCAGGGTGTCCTCGGTGTCGTCCGGGAGGATGGCCACCGTGGCCTGGGCCAGTACCGGGCCGGTATCCATCTCCAGGTGGGCGACGTGGACGGTCGTGCCGGTGACGGCTGCCCCGGCGGCCAGGGCGTCGCGCACGGCGTGCCATCCCGGAAATGCCGGAAGGAGGGCCGGGTGGGTGTTCAGGATCCTCCCCGGAAAGGCGTCGTGGACCGGCTGGGCCAGCACGGTACCGAACCCGGCCATGACCACCACGTCGATGTCGGCGGTCACCAGGGCGTCGGCCACGGCCCGGGTGTAGCCCTGGCGATCGAACCCGGGACCGAATCCGCCGAAGCCGGCCCGGTCGACGAGAACGGTCGGGATCGAGGCTGACGCGGCCACATCGAGGGCCCGGCACGGGCGGTCGGCGGCCACCAGGCGGACCGGTAGGTCGGTGGCCAGGATGGCCTCCAGGATGGTGCCGCTCCCCGAGGCCAGGACGCCGATCCGGACAGGTGACGGGGCAGTGTCACGTGTCGATCCGGGGGCCACGGGCGCACGCTACCAGCGCCCTCGGGGGTGCGGTCCAAGCCTGAGGGCCCGCCGGGGCGGGCCCTCCACGGCCTGGCTTGCCACGAGAGGCCCGGGTGATGCCGCCCGACCGACCTGCCCGCCGGATCGGGTCCGACATCACCAGGCCCCCCTGCCCCGGGGAACGCCCCTCGTGATGGATGCATCGGCGGGGGCCGCGTCTAACCGAAGCGCCTCGGGCACTTTGCAACCGTCGGCAACCGTTCCGCGACCTCGATCCTGCACGCGGGTGCAGTACGTGCCGGCACGTGCCCCGTCCATCGGGCCGGGGACGTCAGGAGGCGGTGGGCCCGCCCTCCAGGGAGCGCAGGGCGGCCTCGTCGAACGCGGTCAGGGAGTCGAGTACCAGGTCGCAGAAGCCCCATCGGGGCGAGGCCAGGGCGGCGGGCTCCGGCACGGCCACCACCCGCATGCGGGCCGCTTTGGCCGAGATGGCCCCGTGGAACGAGTCCTCGAAGGCCAGACAGGCGGTGGGGTCGACGGCGAGCTTGTCCGCCGTGGTCAGGTAGGCGCCGGGGTGGGGCTTGCCCAACGGCTCCCATTCGGCCGAGTGCCAGGCCGACATGGCCTCGGTGATACCGAGCCGGTCGAGGGCCGCCTCGATGACCATGGCGTAGGAGCCGGAGCACACGGCCATGGGGATCGACAGGTGCCGGCAGAGGTCGATGACGGCCCGGGCGCCCGGCATGGGCTCGCCCTCCGCCTCGATCAGTTCGGCCACCCGGGAGGTGACGGCCCGCTCGACCTCGACCGGCGTCATCCCTCGCCACGGGTGGCGGTCCCACCAGTGGCGCACGGCATCGTCGATGCGCAGGCCCATGGTCTGGCGGGTCTGTGCCTCCGTGAGGTGGAGGCCGACCGTGGCGAAGACCTCCATCTCGGCCTGGCGCCAGAACGGCTCCGAGTCGATCAGCAGTCCGTCCAGATCGAACACCACCGCACCCACCGGGCGCCCGGCGAGGGCGTCGGCCGACGGGACACCGGTCGGAGGGTGCGGTGGGCCCGGCGTGATGGTCAGGCCAGGTTCCGGACGACGTCGACCATGGCCTCGCCGGCCTCGGTCGGGTTGAGGGCGACGGTGACGCCGGCGGCCGACAGGGCGTCCATCTTGGCCTGCGCCGTGCCCTTGGAGCCGGAGATGATGGCGCCGGCGTGACCCATCTTCCGTCCGGGGGGCGCGGTGACCCCGGCCACGTAGGAGACGACCGGCTTGGTGACCGACGAGGAGATGAACTCGGC
>DATCCR010000288.1:0-11977 GCA_036511155.1 Acidimicrobiales bacterium | reverse complement strand
CGGAGCACCGTCCACGGCCAGGGCGACGTGCACGGCCCAGTCGGTACGGCGCTCGGAGTACTCGCGGGTCCCGTCCAGGGGGTCGATGATCCACACCCGACCGGTCGAATCGGCCAGCTCCTTCGTCTGGTCGTCCTCCTCGGACCGCACCCGGTCGTGGGGGAACCGCTCGGCCAGGAGGGCGAGCAGGAGGACGTGGGAACGCCGGTCGCCCTCGGCGCCGAGTGCCTTGCCCTCGAGGTCGCCGGCCTGGAGCTCACGGAGGACCTGCCCGGCCTGGTAGGCCAGATCGGCCGCCGCCGCGTGGTCCTCGTCGCTCCATCCGCCCGCTGTTGCCGTGTCGGCCTCGGCCACTGGCCCTCCCTGTGTCGGTGTCCTCCGGCGCCGGTCATCGGCCCCTGGGAACAGTCTGCACGACCCGGAGCGAACCGTGGGACGCCGGCCGATGGTGCCGGCGCCGGGCCGGTCGGGGCTGCCGGTGGCTACGATCCACCCGTCATGCCCCCGCCCCCCGCCATGCCCCCACTCCCCGTCATGGACGTCGCCGAGCTGCAGGCGTTCCTCGATGCCGCCTTCCCGGCCGACCTGCCCTACACCGTCGAGGAGGTCAGCGCCTCCGGGGTCCGGATGCGCCTGACCGTGACCGAGTCGAACGTCCGGCCGGGCGGCACCGTCTCGGGGCCGTCGTTGATGGCGCTGGCTGACTGCGCCGCGTGGCTGGCCGTCGTCGGCCAGATCGGTCCCGTGGCCCTGGCCGTCACCACCAGCCTCCACATCGACTTCCTCCGCAAGCCGGCCCTGGTCGACGTGGTAGCCACCGGCACCCTGCTCAAACTCGGCTCGCGGCTCGGCGTAGTCGACGTGGCCCTCCACTCGGTGGCCGACGACGCCCTGGTGGCCAAGGCCCAGGTCACGTACTCCATCCCGCCCCGCTGATCTGACCCCCCGACCCGACCCGGACGGGCACGACCCCGGCCGCAGGACCGGGGCGCCGTTGCGCCCCACCCCGGGCCGTGCCAGCATCGTCGAAAGGCGCAACAGGGGAGACAGTCCATGCATGACCTCGTCATCCAGGGTGGAACCGTCGTCGACGGCACCGGGGCACCGGCCCGCATCGCGGACATCACCGTGAGCGACGGCGTCATCACCGGCGTGGGCGACCACCGGGGGGAGGAGGCGGCCCGCACCGTCGATGCCGAGGGGCTGCTGGTCACGCCGGGCTGGGTGGACATCCACACCCACTACGACGGCCAGGCCACCTGGGACGAAGTCCTCGCCCCGAGCAGCTGGCACGGGGTCACCACGCTGGTGACCGGCAACTGCGGGGTCGGGTTCGCTCCGGCCCGCCCCGACCGACACGAGTGGCTCATCGGCCTGATGGAGGGGGTCGAGGACATCCCCGGCACCGCCCTGTCCGAGGGCATGACCTGGGACTGGGAGACCTTTCCTGAGTACCTCGACGCCCTCGACAAGCGGCAGTGGACGGTCGACGTCGGGACCCAGATTGCCCACGGCGCCGTGCGCTCCTACGTGATGGGCGAGCGCGGGGCCCGCAACGAGCCGGCCACCCACGAGGACATCGCCGCCATGAAGCAGTTGGTGAAGGAGGCGATCGCCGCCGGAGCCCTCGGCTTCTCGACGTCGCGCACCATCGCCCACCGGGCCATCGACGGCGAGCCGGTCCCCGGCACCTATGCCGCCGAAGACGAGCTGTTCGGCATCGGTGCCGCCCTCGGCGAGCTCGGCACCGGGATCTTCGAGCTGGCCCCGGCGGGCACGGCGGGCGAGGACATCCTGGTCCCGAAGGAGGAGGTCGACTGGATGCGGCGGCTGTCGGCGGCCATCCACCGGCCCGTCACCTTCGCCATGGTCCAGGTGGACGCCGCCCCCGACCTCTGGCGCGAACTCATGGACGAGTCGCTCCGGGCGGTGGACGACGGGGCCGACCTGTGGCCCCAGGTGGCCGGGCGGGGCTTCGGCCTGCTGTCGGGCCACTTCACCACCTACAGCCTCCTCGACCCGGTCCCCGCCTACCAGGAGCTGAAGGCCAAGGGGCTCGCCCCCGACGAACTGGTGGCCGCCCTGCGCACCCCCGAGGTCCGGGCCGCCATCGAGTCGTGGCAGCCCGACGCCGAGACGGCGGAGCGCATGGAGCAGGCCTTCGCCACCACCTACACCCTGGGCAGCCCGCCCGAGTACGAGCCGGGGCCCGAGCGGTCGCTGGCCGGGATCGCCGCGGCCACCGGCCGGTCGGCCCTGTCGGTGGCCTACGACGCCATGCTCGAGGACGACGGCCGGGGCCTGCTGTACGTGCCGATCCTCAACTACTCCGACGGCGACCTGCACGCCGCCCGGGAGATGCTCCTCCACCCGCGGGCCGCGTCCGGCCTCGGTGACGGAGGGGCCCACTGCGGCGTGATCTGCGACGCGTCCCAGCCCACCTTCATGCTCACCCATTGGACACGCGACCGGGTCCGGGGGGAGACACTCCCCCTCGAGTACGTGGTGAAGATGCAGTCGCACGACACCGCCCGCCTGTACGGCCTCACCGACCGGGGGACGCTCGAGGTCGGGGCCATGGCCGACATCAACCTCATCGACTACGACAGGCTGCAGCTCACCAACCCCCGTGTCGTCGACGACCTGCCCGCCGGGGGCAAGCGCCTGCTGCAGGGCGCGGTGGGCTACGTCGAGACCATCAAGTCGGGGGTGACCACCTTCGCCGAGGGCGAGGAGACCGGCGCCCGTCCGGGCACCCTGGTGCGCGGCGCCCGCTGAGGGGCGCTCAGGCGGAGGGCCCGGCCCCGCTGGGGGTCGGCTCGCCCTCGGCGACCCCGGCAGTGCCGGTGCCGGCGGACTCGGCCGCCCACTCCTCCTGCATCTGGCGGTACACCCGGTGCTCGACGACGAAGGCCAGGAACGGGACGAAGCCCGAGCACACCACCAGCACGATCCGCCCGATGCCCCACTTGGCCCGTCGGGCCAGGTCGGCTGCGACGATCAGGTAGACGACGTAGAGATACCCGTGGACCGGTGCCACGATCTTCTCGGGCGTCTTCATCGGGGACCGCAGGGCGAACCCGTACTTGAGGATCACGATGGCCGTCAGCACCAGCAGGGCGGTCCCCACCACGTAGGCCATCACGCGGTAGCGCAGCACCGCGCCCGGCAACGCCCGATCCCCCGAGAACGTCCACAGGTCGCTCACCTTCCGGCCCCCGACCCGGCGTCGGCGTCGGCGTCCTCGGCGGCCAGCGCAGCCAGGTACCGGTTGTAACCGGCCAGCCGCTCCGCCTCCTCGGGGGTCTGGGCGGTGAACCGCTCCCCCTTGCCGCCCCGCTCCGCGTCGATCGGGGTGTTGGCGGCGATGGCGACGTTCGCCTTCCGGCCACCGGTCAGCGCCCAGCCCGGCGGACGGGTTCCGGGGGCCGCCTCGGGGACGGCCCCGGCCGGTGCCGCGCCGGGCGTCCCTCCGGCACCCTCCTGGCGGGCCACCTCGTCGCGGACGAGGTTCCACCACGTGTAGACGGCGTAGACGGCGAACGCCGGCCACAGAAAGACGTAGGCCCAGCTCAGGGTGTTCCCGGCCGAGGCCCGGGAGTACTGCCACCAGGTCAGCCACGCGAACGCGGGCAGCAGGACCAGGAGCATGACGTGCATCCCGATACATCTGGGGGTGAGATAGCGACGCACGGCACCATCGTACCGGGCGGTCCCGCGCACACCCATTCGGCGCTCCGGTCATCCACCGTCGCGTTCGGGTCGTTGCTTAGCCTGGGTACGGTGTCGTGCGACGACGCACCCGACGGACCGAACCGGTGGCCCCGCCCCGGAGGAAAGGATGCACCATGAACGAGCGCCTGCGCATCGGAATCGCCGAGGCGGTCGGTACCATGATCCTGGTCGTGGGCGGCCCGGGCACCGCCATCCTGGCCACCGGGCACTTCACCGGTGCCTCCGCTTCGGTCGGCATCCTCGGCGTGGCCCTGGCCTTCGGCCTCAGCCTGTTGGTCGCCGCCTACGCCATCGGCTCGATCTCCGGCTGCCACATCAACCCGGCGGTGACGATCGGCCTGTGGGTGATCGGCAAGACCAAGTCCAAGGAGCTCCCGTTCTACCTGGTGGGGCAGATCGTCGGGGGCACCCTCGGCGCCCTGGTCATCTACATCATCGCCAGCGCCACCCGGGTGACGTCGGCCACGGCCACCAACCTCGGCACGTTCAGCGCCAAGGCCACCGGCTTCGCCTCCAACGGGTACGGCGTCCACTCGCCCGGCGGGTTTCCGTTGGGAGCGGTGATGCTGGCCGAGGTGTTCTTCACGGCCGTGTTCGTCTTCATCATCGCCTCCACCAGCCGCAAGTCGATGCCGGTCGGCCAGACCGGCCTGACCGTGGGCCTCGCCCTGGTGGTCATCCACCTCATCTCGATCCCCATCGACAACACCTCGGTGAACCCGGCCCGCAGCCTGGCCACCGCCGTGTTCCAGGGCAGCTGGGCCCTCAGCCAGCTGTGGGTCTTCATCGTGTTCCCGGTCGTCGGCGGCATCCTCGGGGCGGCCGTCTGGAAGGTCCTGCGGCCCGGGTCGGACGAGGACACCCTGGAGGAGTCCGAGGAGGTCGCGCCGGGACCGTTCGGCAAGCGCGACATGCCGGGCAACTAGTCCGCCGCCCCCGGCCCGACCTGCTCATGTCGTCACAGCCCGGCCGTAGCGTGGCGCCATGACCTCGATCCCCCAACCGGCCACCCTGTTCGCCCCGGACGTCGAGGTGCGGGTGTCGGCCCGCCGCAAGAAGTCGGCCGGCGCCCATTGGGAGGGTGACCGGATCGTCGTCGTGGTCCCCGTCCACCTGCGCGGCACGGCACGCGACGACATGGTGGAGCACCTCACCCGGCGACTCACCCGGCACCGCCCCCACCTCCACGCATCGGACTCCTTCCTGGAGGAGCGGGCCCGGGAGCTCGGTGCCGCCCACCTCGACGGGGTGGAGCCGGCCTCCATCCGTTGGGCCACCAACCAGACCAAACGCTGGGGGTCGTGCACGCTGGCCACCCGGGAGATCCGAATCTCGTCCCGGCTGCGGGTGGCGCCTCCGTGGGTGCTCGACGCAGTCATCGTCCACGAACTCGCCCACCTGCTCGAGCCCGACCACTCCCCCCGCTTCCGCGAGCTCGAGGCCCGGTACCCCCGGAAGCACGACGCAGACCTGTTCCTCGAGGGCTACCACCTGGGCCTGCACATGGACGGCCCCGGGGGCTCCGACACCGCCTCCGAGGAGTAGGAGGCCGGGGCGGCCCGTTCGCGGCTACAACAGGGGCCGTGGCTTTCCTCCTCGCAGCCCTCGCCGCCTTCACCAACGCGGTCACCTCGGTCCTCCAGCGCATCGGGGTCGAGTCCGCCCCCGAGTCGTCGGCCCTTCGCCTCAGCCTCATCTCCCACGCCATCAAACGCGGCATCTGGCTCCTCGGCTTCGCCCTGATGCTGGTCCAGTTCGGGCTGCAGGCCACGGCCCTGCGCTTCGGCCAGCTCAGCGTGGTCCAGCCCGTCCTCACCACCGAACTGCTCTTCCTGCTCCTGATCCTGGCCGTGTGGTTCCGCTACCGGTTGGGTGCCCGCGAGTGGCTCGGTGCCCTCTTGGTGGTCGGCGGCCTCGGCGGGTTCTTCCTGGCCGCCCGTCCCCACGGTGGCCAGGTCCTGCCGACCACGACCCAGTGGGTGGCGGCGTCGGTCATCCTCATCTCGGCCATCACCGTCTGCATCCTGGCCGCCCTGCGGGGCCCGCGGTGGTGGCGGGCGGCGTCGTTCGGGGCGGCGACGGCAATTGCCGCGGCGTTCGGGGCGGCACTCACCAAGGCCATCACCGGCTACGTATCCCAGGGGTGGGGCCACGTCTTCACGCACTTCCAGCCCTACATGCTGGGCGTGACCGGCCTCGGCACCGTGTTCCTCCTACAGAACGCCCTCCACGCCGGGCCCATCACCGCATCGAGGACCACGCTGGTGACGTTCAACCCGCTCCTCAGCATCGTGCTCGGGGTCAGCCTGTTCGGCGACGTGCTCCGCGGTGGGGCACTGTGGATCTCCCTCGAGGTCCTGGCCCTGGCCGTGCTGGTGGTCGGCGTGGTGACACTCGCCCGGTCACCGTTGGTGGCCGGGTCCGAGGGCGGGGGCGTGGACGGCGAGATGCTGGGCGGCGCCCGCGAGCGGGCCCTGATCGTGCCGCCCATCGAGGCCATGCCCTGAGGCCGCCGGTCGCCCGGCACCATCGGGTGGCCTGTGTCAGGCCGGTGTCAGGCCAGTCGTCAAGCGGCCGGGGTGTGGCGGCGGGCGTGGGCGATCGGTCGATCGTCGGTCCACCCGGGCCAGGCCCGCTCACGGCTGTCCTGTAACAGGCGTTCCACGCCGAGCATGTCGTCACCCAACTCGGACCGCATGGCCCCCAGCAGCGCCGCGGTCACCCGGGCGTCGCCCAGGGCGCTGTGGTGGTCGTCCCACGTCAGCTGGTAGCGGTCGCAGCAGTCGACGAGCCGTGCCTTGCCCGGAAGGTCGAGGTAGGCCTGGGCCACCCGCAGGGTGTCGAGGGTGACCACCGCGCCGGGCACCAGGTCCTCGCCGCCCAGCCGGCGGCACTCGGCCACCAGGAAGGCGAGGTCGAACCGGTCGACGTTGTGCCCGACCACCACGCGGCCCGACAACAGGCCGGCCAGGTAGGCGTGCACGCCGCCGAAGGTCGGGGCACCCTCGAGCATCTCGGCGGTGATTCCGTGGACGTGGGTCGGGCCCGGGTCGCGTTCGGGGTCGACCAGGGTGCAGAAGGCGTCCACCTCGTGGCCGTCGGGATCGAGGACGACCACGGCCACCTCGACCACCCGCTCGGACTGCGGGGAGAAGCCGGTGGTCTCGAGGTCGACCACGGCGAACCCCGGCCGGTGGTCGATGGTAGGGGGCATGGAGGACACCGTAGAGGGTGGCTGTCCCACGGCGCTGTCCGGAACGTGCGCCATGGGACCCGGACCCCGATCAGGCGTTGGCGCCGACCAGCTGCTTGAGTTCGGCCTGGACGTCGGCCTCGTGCTTCTTCTCGTCCTCGCGGGCCTTGGCCGGGTTCCACCGGCCCCGGTTCAACCAGATGGTCGGGATGAACAGGACCATGCCGCCCAGGCACACCCAGAACCAGTTCTGCCACTGCTTGGGCGACTTGTCGACACCCTTCAACAGATCGGTGAGCTGGCCCTGATGGGCGGAGAGATAGGCCAACTGCGTCCGGTAGGTCCAGATCGGACCGTTCACGATCTTGAGGTTGGCGACGATGTGGGCGACGACAGCAGGTCCGACGGCCTTCGTCAGGGCGCTCAGGCCGGTGACCGGGTTGGCATGGGCCGCGGCGACGACGGCTGCGTTCTTCGGGTCGGAGAGCGGCCGCAGCCAGCTGGCGTTGTCCGTGGCGAAGGTGACCAACGCCGGGTGCTCGACCTGGAACTGCTGGACGTTGAACGGAGCGTGGCCGTTGGGGGCCGGCTGAGCGTACTGGAGGTTGTTCACCACCGGGTTGACCGAGTTGACGACCAGCGGCAGGAAGATGAAGGACAGGCCGACGGTGAGCCGGAGGATCCACGCCCACAGGGCGAGGCCGGTGCCGACCAGGGCCGGGTTTCTCGCCTCCACCATCTCGGTGTAGCCCGCCATCCAGGGGGCGTAGCAGAGGGAGATGCAGGAGGCGAGCAGCACCTCGAGCAGGATCAGCGTGTCGAGGCCGGTGTGCGGGTTGTCGGCGGCGTTCATGAACAGCACCAGCATGATGATCGACCCGATGGCGCCGGCCAGCATCAGCGGCTTGCGCACCTTGAGGAGGTCGGAGAGGATGCCGAACACGACGAGGGCGACCATGTCGGCCCACCAGAACCAGGCGTTGAGGTCGTTGGCCTGGGCGGTCGAGAGGTTCACGCCGCTCGGGTCCTTGAACACGGTGGCCCAGTAGATGGTGAAGAAGGCGGACGCTGCGTAGTAGAGCAGCAGGAACACCGAGATGCCGATGGCGGAGCCGACGAGGTCGAACTTCAGGATCTGGCGCCACGGGTGGGCGGTGGCGGCCTCCACGTCGGCCTCGGTCAGGCCTCGGGCCTTGGCCTCGACCAGGGCCAGGTCGTGCTCGCTGACCATCAGCTGGTCACGCAGGCGGGACGACAGGTCCTTCAGGAAGAGCAGGGCCAGCAGGAAGACCACCAGCGAGGTCACGCCCGAGATCACGAACTGGCTCTTCCACCCGTTGGTGCCACCGGTCGCCAGGAAGTGGTTGAGGGTGTGGGCGGCCACGATGGAGGTGATCAGGCTGCCGGCCACCGGGCCGACGGTCCAGAACCCCATGGCCGAGGCCCGACCGAGCTGGGGGCTGAAGTCGCGCACCAGGGCGGGGGTGGCCACCAGGACGGCGCCCTCGATGACGCCGAGCAGACAGATGACGAAGAGGAACTGCCACTGGGTCTGACAGGCCGGCACGCCGAAGGCCACCAGGAGGCCGATGAACAGCAGGCCGTAGATGACGACATTGGACCGCCCGAGCTTGTCGGTCTTGGAGGCCGGCAGCGAGGCGAAGGCGCCGAGCAGGTTGGAGATGACCACGATCCACACGTAGAACGAGAACGACATGTGGTACGAGACCAGGATCTGCGGCGTGACCCCGGTCTGGGTGAAGTACGTGTAGTAGAGGACGATGGTGGCGAGGACGGCGAGGCCGAGGTACGCGGTCCGCTTGGCGTTGCCCGGGTACTCGTCGATCTCGTGGACGAAGAGGAACTTGAAGAGGCCCCCCCGCTCCTTCGCCTCTCCACCGGTGCTGGCCGCGGTCACCGTGTCTACTGCCATGTCATTCCCCCTGAGTCTGTGCGCCGCCTCCCCGGGGCGCAGGCCCGACCGTAGCCCAGCCGGACTCCCGAATAGCGAATCCGGTGGGATTAGGGACCAAGGTCCCGTTTGGGCGGAGGGGGGCGGCAGCTCACCGGCCCGCCGGTGGGCTCAGCCGTCGAGCACCTGGGCGGCGATGAGCTCCTCGAGCGTGCGGGGGTCCCACCACGACAGCTGGAGCTGCTTGGCCCGACGGAAGTAGAGCTGGATGTCGAACTCGACGGTGAACCCGATGCCCCCGAACAGCTGCTGGGCCATGGCCGTCACGTCCCGGAAGGTCTGGCAGGCGTAGAGCTTGGCCATGGGGGCCAGCTTGGCGACCGACCGACCCTCGGCCCGGGCCCAGGCCGCCTCGTGCACCAGCACCTCGGCGCCGTCCACGGTGGTGGCGCCGTCGGCCAGGTAGTGGGCCAGGGCCTGGAACGCACCCAGCGGCTTGTCGAACTGCTTCCGGTCCTTGGCGTACTGGACGGTGATCTGGAGGGCGTACTGGGCACCGCCCACGGCCTGGGCGGCGGCCAGGATGATCCCCTCGTGCATGACCTCGCTCCAGGTGCTCCACCCGGTGCCGGCGCGTCCGATCCGATCGGCCTCGGTGACCCGCACCCCGGCCAGCTCCACCTGGTACTGGGCGTCCGACGCGATGGTCAGCTGCTGGGTCAGCGTCACCCCGGGGTCGGCGGGGTCGACCAGGAACAGATCGACGTCCTCGGGGGCGTCACCGGTGCGGGCCAGGACCACGAGACGCGACGCCGACGAGGCGAAGGCCACGTGGCGCTTGACGCCCGTGATGGTCCAGCCGTCGCCGTCGGGTACGGCACGGACCTGGACACCCGTGGCCCGGGAGCTGTTCTCGGGCTCCAGCCAGGCCGGGGTGAGGATGGCCTCGCCCGACACGATGCCCGGCAGCCACGCCTGCTTCTGCTCCTGACTTCCCGAACGGGCCAGGGCACCGCCCGACAGGATCGAGCTGACGAAGTGGGGCGACGGTGCGATGGCCCGGCCGAACTCCTCGTAGAGGACCACGCCCTCCAGGGTGCCCATGCCCGAGCCACCGAACTCCTCGGGCAGCTGGAGGCCGATGAGGTCGAGGTGCGCCAGCTGCTTCCACAGCTCGGGCGAGTAGCCCGTCGGGTCGTCCTCGAGCTCGCGCACCACGCTGAGCGGGCTGGTGGTGGCGACGACGCCGCGCACCGTCTCGCGGAGCATGTCCTGCTCGGGGCTGAAGGTCAGGTCCAACATGTCGTGTTCTCCTCTGGTGGTGCTGCGTCTGGTCGTGCGGAACAGATCGTGCGGATGCGGTCGTGCGTCAGGGCGTCCAGCGGTCGCCGGACCGGGACCACGGGTTGTCGTCGGCCGTGAGGGGCAGGGCCACCCGGGCCGTGCAGCTGGTCTTGGTGTCGCCGTCGACCGACACGGTGATCTCGAGGGCGACCCAACCGCACCCGGTGTCGTCGACGCCGGTGTCGGTGACCGACCCTCGGAACACCATGGTGTCCCCCGGGAAGATCGAGCCCGTCATCTTGAACGTCACCCGCTGCAGGCGGCCGAAGGGGCCGGTCCAGTCGGTGATGTAACGCTCGAACCACGACGCCAGGTTCGGCGTGTTGAGGAAGATGTCCCTCGTCCCGTTGCGATTGACGGCGAAGTCCTTGTCGTGGTGCATGGGCCGCCAGTCGCGGGCGGCCAGCGCCCCGAGAACGACGGTGGTGGCGGTCACCGGGTAGGCCAGTTCGGGCAGGGCCTCGCCCGTCGCCACCTGGCCCTGGAGCAGTGTCGGCGTGGTCACGATGCCTCCTCCGTGCCGGCCCGGCGGTAGCCGAAGCCGGTGTAGCTCTCGACGGCCACGAGGTCGCCGCGCTGGTTGTGGTACTCGACGTCGATCACCCAGAACCGGCCGGTCCCGAGCTTGGTCGTCTTCTCGTCGCTGACCGACTTCAGGATCTGGCGCGTCGTGAGCCGGTCACCGGGGCGAACCGGCTCGTGGAAGACGATGGTGTTGTCGCTCATGACGGCCTCGGGCAGGCCGAGGCCCTCCTTGAGGTCGAAGTGGATCTGGAGGGGCAGGCCCGGTGTCGAGCGGTTCGGCGCCCAGTGGTGCGGGCGGAACCACACCGACACCATGGTCGGTGGGGCGATCGGGCCCCCGGTCACCTCCTCGGCCACCTCGGGGTCCCAGAACAGGGGGTTGCCGTTCTCGACCGACGAGCAGGTGGTCCAGATGTACCCCTGCTCGACGGGGAACTCCCCCACCTCCTCGTACTGGCTGACACCGAGGAGCCCCTCGATGTCGTCGATCCCGATGGCGCTCATGCCACCACTCCTTTCGTCCGCAATTCGGCGATCCGTTCGGCCGGCACCCCGGCGGCGGCCAGCAACTCGTCGGTGTCCGACCGCGACGCGTCGCCGGCCGTGACTCGGTCCCCCGCCCCGGGCATGCCGGCCAACACCGGCCCGACCTGGCGGAACGAGGCCGGCGCGCCGGCGGCGTCGCCGGGCAGCACGGCATCGACGAAGGCCCCGCGGGCCACGTACTGCTCGTCGTCGATCAGTTCGGCCGCCGTCAGCACCGGGCTGACGCAGGTGTCGGCGGCGGCCAGCTCGGCGACCCAGGTGTCGCGGTCCTTGGTCACGAAGGCGGCGGCAAAATCGGCCCGGATGGCGTCCTGGGCCGCGTCGTCGCGCTCCGCCCCGATCCACTGCTCGCACCCGAGGAGGCGGCACAGGTTGGCGTAGAACTTGGGCTCGATGGCCCCGACGGCCAACCACTTGCCGTCCGCGCACTCGTAGGTGTCGTAGCAGGCGTACCGGCCGGTGATGATGTTGTGGCCGAAGCCCACCGGCGCGCCGGTGGCCAGGTATTCGTCGACGGCCAGCGAGGTGAGCCACAGGACCCCGTCGGCAATGGAGACGTCGAGGTGGACACCGGGACCCTCGGCACCACGACCGAGGAGGGCGGCCATGACGGCCAGGGCGGCGTGCATCCCGCCCCCGGCGGCATCGGCGATGGTGGCGCCCGACACGGGCGGGCCGCCGTCGGCCCCCGGCTCGGTGGAGGCCAGGTAGCCGCCCACGGC
>DATCCR010000287.1:0-3627 GCA_036511155.1 Acidimicrobiales bacterium | reverse complement strand
GCGCCGCACCCGCGCCGCCAGCATCGAGGACATCGCACGGGTGACGGCGGCCTTCGCCGACGGCGCCCGGCTGGTGGCCGAGGCCGGGTTCGACGCCGTCGAGGTCCACGTCGGCCACGGCTACCTGCTGAGCTCGTTCCTCTCGCCCAAGCTCAACACCCGGACCGACGAGTGGGGTGGCCCGCTCGAGCACCGGGCCCGCTTCCCCCGTCAGGTCCTGGCCGCCGTGCGCGAGGCCGTCGGCGACGACGTCGCTGTCACCGCCAAGTTCAACATGGCCGACGGTACGCCCCGTGGCCTCTGGCTGGACGAGAGCCTGCAGGTGGCCCGGTGGATCGAGGAGGACGGCTCCGTCGACGCACTCGAGCTGACCGGTGGCAGCTCGTTGGAGAACCCGATGTACTACTTCCGGGGCGAGGCGCCGATCGCCGAGATGTCCCAGATCATGCCGAAGCCGTTGCGCCGGGCCTTCACCCTCGTCGGCGGCGCCTTCCTGCACAGCTACCCGTACGAGGAGGCCTACTTCCTCCCGTTCGCCCGGCAGTTCCGCGAGGCGCTGGACCTTCCCCTGATCCTGCTCGGGGGCGTGAGCAAGCTCGAGACGGTGCACCGGGCCATGGCCGACGGCTTCGAGTTCGTAGCCATGGGCCGGGCGCTGCTGCGTCAGCCGGAGCTCATCAACGACTGGCGCTCCACCGTCAGCAGCGACTCGCTGTGCGTGCACTGCAACAAGTGCATGCCGACCATCTACCGCGGCACCCACTGCGTGCTGGTCGCCCCCGAGGACCGGCTCGGCGCCATGCCGTCGACCTGAGCCACGCCGCGGCGGTCGCCCCTCCGCTCAGCGCTCGGCGATCTGGCGGTCCAGCTCCACGATGTCGGCGGCCTCGAGCCGTCGGTAGGGGGCGCCTTTGGCCGGTCGCCACCACACCGGCTCGTCGCAGTGCCAGGACTCGGTGCGGAGCACGCGCTTCATCACCTTGGTGGTGGCCGTCTCGGGCAGCTTGTCGGTGACCCGGAAGTACTTGGGCGCCCACTTGGTGCCGAGGTCCTCCTCGCCGTCGAGGAAGGCCTGGAACCCGTCGGGGTCGAAGGACCGGCCTTCGTGGAGCAGCACGGTGGCCATGACCTGATCGCCGACCACGGTGTCGGGCACGGCGTAGACCGAGGCGAGCACCACGTCGGGGTGGCGCTGGAGGATGCCCTCGACCGGGGCCGAGGCGAAGTTCTCGCCGTCCACCCGGAGCCAGTCGTAGTCCCGGCCGGCGAAGTAGAAGAAGTCGTCCTCGTCGCGGTAGGCGAGGTCACCGGTCCAGTACCAGCCGTTCTTGACCCGGGCGGCCTCGGCCTCGGCGTTGCGCCAATAGCCCTCGAAGCCGGTCGCCCCGGTCTGGGACACCATCTCGCCGATGGCCTGCTCGGCGTTGAGCAGTCGTCCCCGCTCGTCGAAGGCGGCCCGGGGGCACTCCTCGCCGGTGTCGGTGTCGATGATGATGGTGCCCGGAAGGGCACGCCCGAGGGCCCCACGGGGAGTGTCGGGGGTGCGCTGGACTGCGGCCCCGCCCTCGGTGGAGCCGTAGGCGTCCTGCACGGCGCAGCCGAAGCGGGCGGCGAACGTGGCCACGTCGGCCTCGGCCGCCTCGTTGCCGAAGCACTGCCGCAGGGTGTTGTCGGCATCGTCCGGGTGCCCGGGGGTGGCCAGGATGTAGGAGAGAGGCTTGCCGACGTAGTTGAAGTAGGTGACGCCGTGGCGGCGGACGTCGACCAGGAACTGCGAGGCGCTGAACTTCTCGCGCAGCGCGGCCGTGGCCCCGGCGGCCAGGGCCGGGGCCCAGCCCGCCATGAGGGCGTTGGAGTGGAAGAGGGGCATGGCCAGGTAGCAGACGTCGTCATCGGTGAGCGCGTACATCTGGGCCACGATCGAGCCGATCCGGGCCAGCCGGCCCTGGCTGCACAGGCAGGCCTTGGGCGCCCCCGAGGTGCCCGAGGTGAACAGCAGGAGCCCCAGGCTCTCCTCGGTGACCCCGATGGCCGCCTGGTCGGGGAGCGGGGCACCGCCGGCGCCGGCGACCAGGGCGCCGTACGCCGTCGGGGGGCCGGGGGCGAGGTCACCGGTCGGGCCGTCGACCACCAGGATCCGCTCGGGCGGCAGGGCCGGCCCCAGGTCGTGGCCCTCGACCAGGCCGCGGTAGGCGAGGTTGGTCACGAGTAGCTGGCACTCGGTATGGGACAGGTCGCGGGCCAGTTCGTCGCCCCGGTGGGTGGGGTTGCCGCCCACCACCACGGCTCCGGCCAAGGCGGCGCCGCCCATCCAGAAGACGTACTCGGGCACGTTGTCCATCAGGAGAGCGACGTGGAACGGGCCGGGCCGGCGCAGCGACAGCAGGATCGCCGCCCGCTCGGCCTGGGCCCGCACCACCTCGTCATGGGTCCATGTCCGGTCGGCGAAGGCCAGGCCCACCCGGGTGTCACCTTCCCGGTCGCGGATCAATTGGTCGATGGTCTGCAACGTTTCCCCCTGGACTGTGCGACGACAGGTGACAGTATGCCGGTGCGGTGGCATGGTGCCTCTCGGCACCGAGTTAGGCACAAATCTGGAACACGTTGCAATTTAACAGGCCCCCTGTTACCGTCACACACACATGTTCGCGCAGTGAGAGGAGCCCCAGTCGTGGAGTTCGGAGTCTTCATCAACGGGTATCTCCCGGGACCGGCGTCCCGTGACACCGAGGCCGAGCACCTGATGCTCGAGCGGGAGATTGAGATCGCCATCAAGGCCGATCTCTACAACTGGAAGTACGCCTGGTTCGGCGAGCACCACGCGCTGACCGAGTACTCGCACATGTCGGCGCCGGAGCCCGTCATGGGTTACGTGGCCGCACGCACCGAGCGGATCCACATCGGCACCGCCATCAACAGCCTGTCACCCCGCAAGGAGCACCCGGTCCGCTATGCCGAGCGGGCCGCCATGATGGACCACCTCACCAACAACCGGTTCGAGTGGGGCACCGGTCGCGGCGCGGGCAGCCACGAGATGGCCACCTTCAACATCCTCGACAAGGACTCGACCAAGCCCGAGTGGAACGAGGTCGTCCGCGAGGTTCCGCGCATGTGGGAGCAGCGCGACTACATGTTCGAGGGCGAGCACTTCACGGTCCCGACCCCCCACAACATCCTGCCCAAGCCCTACGGCAAGGGTCATCCGCCGATCTGGGTCGCCTGCGGCAACCCGGGCACCTTCACCACGGCCGGCGAGATGGGCATCGGCGCCATCGCCTTCAACTTCGAGCCGGTGTTCTCCCTCAAGGGTCGCATCGACGCGTACAAGGAGGGGGTCGCCGCCTGCACCGACCCGATCGGCCAGTTCAAGAACGACAACGTGATGATCACCAACGCGGTCATCTGCACCTCGGACCGGAAGCGGGCGCGGGAGATCGCGCTGCGGCAGTGCCGGGGCTACCTGTTCTCGATGGTCTGCCTCTACCACGACACGATGCCCAAGCCGGACTACGCACCCACGTGGCCGGAGACCATCTCCGGCGTCGGTGACGAGGAGAACCTCGACCGCCTGATCGAGGGCGGCTGGCTGCTGTGCGGCGAGCCCGACGAAGTCGCCGAGCAGCTGTC
>DATCCR010000286.1:0-16892 GCA_036511155.1 Acidimicrobiales bacterium | reverse complement strand
GCCACCTCCTGGGCCCGGGGCCCGGGCTGAGCCTCCAGGGCGGGCGTCCACAGGCCGGTGCGGGTCGATCGGAGGGCGTCGGCGGCGGTCATGGCCCCACTGTACGGCCGGTCACCACGCCGGCTGGCGGGCCCGCCACGGGGGGCGCTCCCGCTGGCGCGGCCCCGACCGTCGTTCTACGGTTCGGATGGAAACAGCCGTTGGGACGGGCAGGACGACGGTCGTACACGTGGAGGTTGTGCGGTGAAGGCAGTGCGCAGCGACCCGTCATGCCCGGCATGCCGATCGGCCGACGTGCCGAAGCTGATCGTCCGGGGCACAGGCAAGGGCAATCACGGGACCGCCCTGCAGTGCCGCAGGTGCGGGAAGGAGTGGTCCGACGAACGGTCCTGGAGCAGCCAGGCCTCCTGACCGGCCCGGACGACGGACAGGATGTCCGGACGCACCTCAGACCGGTGTGAAGGTGCCTGACCCGATGGCCACCGGCGCGCCCACCAGCTCCTCCTCGCAGGCCCGGGCGGCCAACCCGACGTCCTCGCTGATCGAGACGCAACGCCGCCCGTCCGCCGTGTCACACACCGCCACCACCCGGGCCGGCTCCATCCCGTCGTAGGTCACGGTGTACGTGGCGACGGTGCCCGGCCCGTCGTAGCCCTCGAGGTCCTCGACCGCCTCGACCACCCCGGTAATTGCGGCCACTTCATAGGCGAGGTCGGCGAGCAGGGGCGGGCGGCCGTCGGGTCGGGCCGACCACACCCCCAGCCCCGGCTTGGTCAGGAGCCCACTGACCGTGGTGATCGCGCCCAACTGTTCAGGTGCGGCCCGGAGCCGCGGCACCACGGCGGCCACCGACTGGAGGACGGCGTTGTTGAACGGCCCACCGGCGAAAGCCATGCCCCCAGTGACCGTCGGGGTCCCATCCGTCGGCAGGCCGAGGGACCGCTGCTGGACCCGGACTGCTGACGGGAAGCAGCTGTAGAGCTCCACCACCTCCACCTCGTCGACCGGTCGCCCGACCCGGACCGCCGCCGTGGCTCCCAGGATCTCCATGGCCGGCCAGGAGTGGATCCGCTCACGACACAGGACCGACACGGCATGGCTCGACTCCAGCCCCACCAGCGGGAAGACCCACCGGTCGGTCGGGACGCCGAGGTGCCGGGCGGCCTCCACCGAGCAGAGCACCAGGGCGGCGGCCTGGTTGACCGTCCACTGGGTCGAGTGCCACTTGTTGTACGGGAAGGCGAGCGGTCGGTTGGCCGGCCCGGCCGTGGCGATCCGCTCGGCGTCCATCCGTTCCGGGAAGGCGGCCTCGGGATTGGTCGCCGCCACCGCATTCATCCGCGCCCACAGCCCGGCGACCTCGGCCCGGTGCTCGGCGATCGTCCGTCCCTCGGCCGCTCGGAGCGCGTTGTCGATCATGGCGTACTGCTGTACTGGGTCCCACAGTCGGTGGGCCACCTCGACGGGCTCGAGGAGCGGGCCCGGCCGCTGGCGCAGCACGTCGGGAGCCGCGCCGGGCTGGGCCGTCTCGGTCGGCGCCGAGCCCGCCCGCTCGCGGTCCCGGACCCAGCGCTTGGCCTCGCCGCCCACCACCACGGCCACGTCGGAACGTCCCGACAGGATGGCCGCCAGTGCGTCGTTGACCAGGCTCTGCTGGGGGATGCCCAGTTCCACCAGAAAGGTCGTGGCCCGAGGCGCCCCGATGCGGTGCGCAACCAGGCGGGCAGGGTCGGGGTAGGCCCAGCTCCCCTGGGGCACGGCCACCCGGTCGACCACCGCCGCCAGACCCCGGCCCCCGGCATCGCGCAGCGCGGCCTCAGTGGCCAGGGTCATGAGCTCGACCGCCTCGGCGTCGGCCGACGCCGTCCCCACGCCGACCAGGACCGGGGTACGGGGGTCGAGGGAGATGGGTACCGGGCCGCTCACCGCGCCGCCCCTCCCCCGGCCGCCACGTGGACGACCCGACGGTCCCGCAGCATCCTGCCCAGCTGACGCCAGGTGACCTCGACCGCTCCGTTGGCCAGGGCCTCGGCCCGGGCCCGCTCGGGCAGGTCGTAGTGGGCGTGGTGGGGGCGCCCCGACTTGTCCTGGAACCACTCGCGCCGCATGCCCATGCCCGCGGCGAAGTCGTGGAGCTCCTCGTCGGAGTCGGCAACCAGGTGCGACCACCGGTCGTCGACCGGACCGAGTCGGGCGCGCTGACGCCAATCGTCCAGGTAGACGGTCACCGCGGGCGGGGGCCCGTGACCGGGCTCAGATGACCCGTCCGGGAGCACCGGAGGCGTCCACTACCTGGAGGCCCTGCGCGGCCCAGGCCTGCATGCCCCCGGCGATGTTGCGGACGTCGTACCCGGAGCCGGCGAGGTGCAGCGCGACGGAGCCCGAGCGGCCCCCGACGCGGCACATGCAGACGATGGTCCGGTCGGTGGGTAGCTCACCCATGCGGTCGACCACCTGGCCCATGGGGAGGTGGACGGCCACCGGGGCGTGCCCGGCCGCCCACTCGTCGTCCTCGCGGACGTCCACCATCAGCGCTCCGGCGGCCACCAACCGGTCGGCCTCGGCGGGATCGACATCGGTCACGTCCACGGGCTGTGAGCTCACGGCATCACGGTAGTGGAGGCGGCGGCGGGACCGGTGCAGGCGGGGGACCGTACACAGGCGCCGGTCAGCCCCCGAGGTCCATCAGCTCGATGCGCACCCCGTCCGGGTCGGTGCAGTAGAGGAAATCGAGCGACGCCTCGCCGAAGGCGAACGTGGTGCGGGTGGGCCGGACCACCGTGCCCCCGAAGGATTCGATGGTAGCGGCCACCGACTCGACGTCGTCGACCCGCAGCGAGAGGTGGGTGAGGCCGAGCTGGTTCATGGGCCGGCGCCCGGAAGGTCCCGTCGTTCCCGGGGACACGTAGTCGAGCAGCTCGAGGGTCACTCCGTCCCGCCGGATCATGCGGGACCGTAGGCGGACCCCGTCGACCTCCATGAGGGCGGCGAACTCCTCGCCCACTTCGTGGCTGGCCACCTCCTCGAAGCCGAGGCCCTCGCAGTAGAAGCGCAGGGACGCGTCGAGGTCGGAGACGCAGATCCCGATGTGCGACACCGAGATGCCCCTGTCGTCCTGGCTCATGCTGTCCTCACTCCTGGAACACAGGCCCCGTCGGGGCCGGTGGCTCAGGCCGGCTCGGCGGCCAGCGTGGCGCCGAGCCGCAGGAGCTGGTCGGTGGCACCGCCGAGGGTCAACTCGATGTGCTTGGTGTTGAGGAAGAACCGGTGGAGCGGGTACTCGCGGTCGACGCCGACCCCGCCGTGGAGGTGGACGGCGGCGTGGACCACGCGCTGGCCCCCGTCGGCGGCCCAGAACTTGGCGACGGCGATCTCCTTGTCGGCCGGCAAGCCCTCGGCCAGGCGCCAGGCAGCCTGCCAGGCGGTCAGCCGGATGGCCTCGGTGTCCACGTAGGCGTCGGCAGCCCGCTGGCCCACGGCCTGGAAGGTAGCGATGGGCTTGCCGAACTGCTCCCGGTTCTTGGTGTACTCGGCCACCAGGGCGATGGACGCTGCCGCCGCACCGGCCTGGGCCAGGGCCAGGGCGGTGGTGCTGCGCTGGACCATCCACTCGATGACGGCCGGGCCTTGGGCCACGCTACCGAGCAGGGCATCGGGTCCCACGGACACGCCGGACAGGGTGATCTGGCCCTCGGGCTGGCCGTTGTTGGCCATCTGGCGTTCGACGGTCACGCCGGCGGCCGACAGGTCGACCAGGAACACGGCCACACCGTCCGGCTCGATCCGGGCGGTCACCAGGACGGCATCGGCGAACGTGCCCGACGGCACGCAGGCCTTGACCCCGGTCAGC
This sequence comes from Acidimicrobiales bacterium, assembly GCA_036511155.1. Taxonomy (GTDB): domain Bacteria; phylum Actinomycetota; class Acidimicrobiia; order Acidimicrobiales; family RAAP-2; genus Bog-756. The sequence continues at coordinate 13,042 of DATCCR010000286.1, read as the reverse complement.
GTCCAGCCGTCGCCCGCCGGCTCGGCCACCGTGGCCGGGGCGGCGGGAGTGCCGCCCAGCTCGACCAGCGCGGTGGTGAGCACGGTGTCGCCGGCCACGACGCCGGGCAACCACCGCTGTTGCTGGGCGTCGGTCCCGAACTCGGCGACGGCCGGTGCGGCGGCGGCCAACGTCTCGACCACAGGAACGTAGGCCGCGGTGCGGCCGGCGACCTCGGCCAGCAGGCCGGTCTCGAGGAAGCCGAGCCCGGCTCCCCCGACGCTCTCGGGCAGGGCGATGCCCAGCAGGCCGGCCGAGGCCAACTCGGACCAGAGTTTGCGATCGAAGCGGTCGCCGTCGGCCCCGGCCTCCATCTCCCGCAGGCGCTCCTGGGTCGACAGGTCGGTGAAGATGCGGTCGGCCAGCTCGCGCACGGCCTCCTGCTCCTCGCTGAATGAGAAGTCCATGGTGTGCTCTCTCTCTACGTGGTGACGGGCCGGACTAGCGCAGCGACCGGGGCATGCCCAGGCCGAAGATGGCGATCAGGTCCCGCTGGATCTCGTTGGTGCCGCCGCCGAAGGTCAGGATGACCAGGCTGCGGGCGTACATCTCGAGGCGGCCGGCCAGCACGGCTTCGGGCGTGCCCTTGGCCAGGTAGCCGGCCTGGCCGACGATCTCCATCATCAGCTTGAAGGCCTCGAGGTAGAACTCGGTGCCGAACACCTTGATGGTGGACGCGTCGGCCACGTCGAGGTGGCCCTGGGTGGCGGTCCACGCCACCTTCCAGTTGATGAGCTTGAGGAACTCGAGCCGGGCGTAGATGCGGGCCAAGTGGACCTGTACCCACTCCTGGTCGATCACCCGCCGACCATCGGCCAGCTTGGTGGACTGGGCCCAGGCACGGACATCGGTCATGGCCCGCTCGATGATGCCCGACGAGCACAGGGTGACCCGCTCGTGGTTGAGCTGATTGGTGATCAGCGACCACCCCTGGTTCTCGCCCCCGACCAGATTGCCCGCCGGCACCCGGACGTCCTCGTAGAACGTGTAGTTGATGTTGTGGTCGCCCAGCAGGTGCATGGGGACCACCTTGATGCCGGGCGTGTCCATCGGGACCACGAACATCGAGATGCCCTTGTGCTTGGAGACCTCCGGGTCGGTACGGGTGGCCAGCCAGATGTAGTCGGCGTCGCCGGCCAGCGACGTGTAGATCTTTTGGCCGTTGATGACGTACTCGTCGCCGTCACGCACGGCCCTGGTCTGCAGCGATGCGAGGTCGGTGCCCGACTCCGGCTCGGTGTAGCCGATGCAGAAGTGGATGTCGCCGGCCAGGATCTTCGGGAGGAAGAACTCCTTCTGCTCCTGGGTGCCGTAGTCCATGAGGGTCGGGCCCACCGTGTTGATGGTGAGCATGGGCACCGGCGCCCCGGCCCGCATCGACTCGTCGAAGAAGATGAACTGCTCGATGGGGCCCTTGCCCTGGCCACCCCACTCCTTGGGCCAGCCGATGCCCAGCCAGCCGTCGGTGGCCATCTGCTTGACCACCCGGCGCATGTCGGGACCGATGCCGTGACCCTGGTGGAGCTGTTCCTGGACCTCGGGGGTGAGAAGCTTGTCGTAGTACTCACGCAACTCATTGCGGAGCGCCTCGTGCTCCTCGGTGTAACCGATCTCCATGGGTTCCCTCCCGGTCCGGTGCTGCCCGCCCTGGAGCGGCCCATCACGACTAGAACACGTTACATTCGCCCACCCCGGGGCGCCACCGTCCCCGTACGGTCGACGGCATCGCTTCACCGCCGCCCCCAGTCCCGCTAGGGTTACCATCCGGTAAGTTCCGGGGGGACACCGGGAGGGCCACTGCGCATGTGCGCTCCGGGGCCCCCGCCGTGCCCTCCCTCGAGCACTCACTAGTACCGTTCCACCCATCGCACCGCGGCACCGGCCGCCTGTCACCGAGGAGCATCACATGCCCGAAGCAGTAATCGTCGCCACCGGCCGGACGCCCATCGGCCGGGCCAACAAGGGCTCGCTCGTCGAGTGTCGTCCCGACGACCTGGCCGCCCTGGTCATCCGCGAGGTCCTGGCCAAGGTCCCGAACCTCGACCCGCTGCTGGTCGAGGACGTCATGCTCGGCTCCGGCCAGCCCGCCGGCGAGGCCGGCTACAACATCGGCCGGGTGGCCGCCGTCCTGGCCGGCCTGCCCGACGTGCCAGGCGTGACCGTGAACCGCTACTGCTCGTCGTCGCTGCAGACCATCCGCATGGCCGCCCACGCCATCAGGGCCGGCGAGGGCGACGTCTTCGTGGCCGCCGGTGTCGAGACGGTCAGCCGCTACATGCACGGCGCCGCAGACGTCGGCCCGCACAACGCGCTGTTCGCCGATGCCGAGGCCCGCACCGTGGCCCGCACCCCCGCCGCCGGGGCCCCCTGGACCCCGCTCGCTGGCGCCTTCCCCGACGTCTACATCGCCATGGGCCAGACGGCCGAGAACGTCGCCGAGTTCAAGGGCGTCACCCGTGAGGAGCAGGACGAGTTCGCCGTCGAGTCCCAGCACCGTGCGGTGGCGGCCCAGGAGTCCGGGTTCTTCGAGCGGGAGATCATCCCCGTGACCCTGGCCGACGGCACCGTCGTCACCAAGGACGACGGCCCCCGGGCCGGCACCACCCTGGAGAAGCTGGCGAGCCTCAACCCCGTGTTCCGCGAGGGCGGCACCATCACCGCCGGCAACGCCTGCCCGCTGAACGACGGCGCCGCCGCCGTGGTGGTCATGAGTGACACCAAGGCCAAGGAGCTCGGCATCACGCCGCTCGCCCGCATCGTGGCCAGCGGCGTGACCGGCCTCAACCCCGAGATCATGGGCCTCGGCCCCGTCGAGGCCATCCGCCAGGTGCTGCGTCGGGCCAATATGACGATGGACGACATCGACCTCGTGGAGATCAACGAGGCCTTCGCCGCCCAGGTCGTCCCGTCGGCCAAGGAGCTCGGCATCGGTCGCGACAAGCTGAACGTGAAGGGTGGGGCCATCGCCCTCGGCCACCCCTTCGGCCAGACCGGTGCCCGCATCATGACCACCCTGATCAACGCACTCGAGGACACCGGCAAGACCTTCGGCCTCGAGTCGATGTGCGTCGGCGGCGGCCAGGGCATGGCCATGATCGTCGAGCGCCTCTCGTAGGACACACCGTCAGTCATCCGCGAACGGTTGGCACGACGATCACCCACGTATCGGCACGACAGCCGCTGGCCCCCGGGGTCGGCGGCTGTCGCCGCGTCCGGGACCTCGACGTTGCCACAGGTTCCGACGTAGCCGATCCGTGACCGTCATCCGCAGGTCCTCCGATCGGAGCGAGCTGGTGCTCACCGGCCTGTCGGCGGGTCCCAAGCACGGGTATGCGCTGATCAAGGACATCCAGCCCTCCGCCGGTGTCATCCGGGAACGGGGCAACCACGGTGCCCGACCCGCAGCCTGAAGCTGCCCGCCCTTAGCGGTCGAGCAGCGGGGACGACGGGGTCCGCACCGGGCGGCCCGCCTGCTTCGCCATGCGCCAGGCGATGCCGGACAGTGCCTCGAGCACGATCCGGTTGCTCAGGTAGGCGGTGACCTCGGCGTGATCGAAGGGCGGCGACAGCTCGACCACGTCGACCCCGCACAGCGGCAGCTCCATGGCGGTGCGCCGGACGGCGTCGAGGAGCTCGCGGGAGCTGAGGCCGCCGGGCTCGGGTGTACCGGTGGCCGGGGCCGAGCCGGGGTCGACCACGTCGACGTCGACCGACAGGAAGACGGCATCGCAGTCGTCGAGGGCGATGGCGAACGCCTCGGTCAGGCACGTATCGAGGCCGCGGGAGACCACCTCGGTCATCTCGTAACTGCGCATGCCCTGTTCGGCCATCCAGTCCAGCGTCTCGGGCTCGGGCCAGTAGCCGCGCAGGCCCACCTGGAGGAAGCGGTCGCCCCGCACCGCCCCCGACTCGATCAGCCGGCGCATAGGGGTGCCGTGGCCCAACAGCGCGCCGAACTGTTCGTTGGCCGTGTCGGCGTGGGCGTCGAAGTGGATCATCGACACCCGGCCCCAGCCCACGTGGCGGGCGCATCCGGTGGCGTCGGGGTAGGCGATGGTGTGGTCGCCGCCGAGGACGACGGGGATGGCCCCGCTCCTGGCGATCGTCTCGACGGCCGACTCGAGCCGGGCGCACGACAGATCGGTGTTGCCCGACGGCATCTCGACGTCGCCCACGTCGACCACGCCGAGTTCGAGGAGCGGGTCCACACCGAGGGCCAGGCTCGGGCGCATCCCGTCGTGGGGCAGATAGTCGGTGAAGCGGATGGCCTGGGGACCGAAGCGGCAGCCGGAGCGGTGGCTGGTGCCACCGTCGAACGGTGCGCCGATGATCACGGCCTGGGCCTCGGCGAAGCTGGACGGGTCCTCGAGGTCGGCGGCGGGCACCCCGGCGAACGTGGCGTCGGGCCCGTACATATTGCCTAGCCGCATGGCGCCTCCTCGGTGCTCACGCCCCGCACCGGGGCCGGTGCCTCACCCTACCGGTGCCTCGCTGAGGGTCCCCGAGGAGCCGGCCCGTCCGAGAGCCCCGTCCGAATTCCCCGGATCGGCTTGCCGGGTGAGTCGTCGGGATCAGTCGAACCGGTTCAGTCGGTGACTTCCTCGATCGCGTATTCGGGGCAGTTGGCGATGGCGAGGCGGGCCTTGTCCTCGAGCTCCGTGGGCACGGTCCCGTCGCCGACGACCGACGACAGTCCGTAGTCGTCCACCGAGAACAATTCGGGGGCGAGGCCGTAGCACCGGGCGTGGCCGGTGCACTTCTCTTCGATGACTCGGATCTTCACGGGAACACCACCGGGACGCTCCGGGGGCCGCGGACCTGACCACCGGCCCAGGTCACCTCCGCCCCCTGCTCGATACGGAACTCGGGGATGCGGCGCAGCCACTCCTCGATGGCCACCCGCAGCTCCATGCGTGCCAGGTTGGACCCGGCGCAGCGGTGGATCCCCGAGCCGAAGGCCACATGCCGGTTGTGGGCACGGTCGAGGATGACCTCATCGGGGTGCTCGAACGCTGCCGGGTCGCGGTTGGCGGCCGGGAAGTTCATGAGCACCTTGTCTCCGGTGTGCATCGGGCAGCCCTCGAACTCGACGTCCGAGGTCACCACCCGGGCCATGGTGACCGGCGAGTACGCCCGCAGCAGCTCCTCGATGGCCAACGGCATGGCTTCGGGGTCGGTGGCCAGCGTCTTGGCGTCGTCCGGGTGGGTGGCCAGGTGCCACAGCGACGAGCCGATGGCGCTCCACGTGGTGTCGACCCCGGCGATCAGGGTGAGAGCGGCCACGCCGAGCACGACGGCCACCTCGATGGGCTCCCCGTCCATTTCGGTCTGGAGGAGGGCGCTCAGCAGGTCGTCGCCCGGCTCGGTCTTGCGCCGTTCGACCTCGGCCACGAAGTACTCGATGAGGGCGATGGTGCCGTCGCGGCGGCGCTCCTCGTCGTCGGCGAACTCGAGCACGTCCCGGACCCAGCCGGTGAAGGTGTCCGACAGCGACTCGGGCACACCCAGGATGGCGGCGATCACCCTCACCGGGATCTGCTGGGCGTAGTCGGCAGCGGCATCGGCCCGACCGTCGGCCAGGAACCCGTCGATCAGCCGGTTGCACAGGTCACGGGTCATCGTCTCGTAGCTGTCCACCTTGCGATGCGAGAACCACGGCAGCAGCAGTCGGCGGGTCCAGGTGTGCAGAGGCGGGTCGGCCGAGATGGGCGGCACGCCGTAGGGCAGGACCGGCTCGTCGGGCTCCTCGCCGGTGAACGGGATCACCGTGATGTCGAGCGAACTGAAGTGCTCGATGTCGTGGGCCAGCGCCACGACGTCCTTGTAGGTGGTGGGCAGCCACGTGCTGCCGCGGCGGTCCGTGTGGGCCACCGGGCAGGCTTCGCGCAGGTCGTCCCAGATCGTGAACGGATCGTCCACGTAGGGTCGGCTCAGGACATCGAAGTCGGTGCCCCAGTCCTCCACTGGTCGCACGTCGGTCATCGCTCACCTCGCAGGTCGGGAGCGACAAACTGCCGCTCGTTGTCGCATTGTTGCACGCGGCCAGGGCCGGGGCCCGCCGTGCGAGGTTGCGAGGTGAACGCCCAGGTCAGACTGTGAGTCGGCCAAAGGGCGCGACCGTCAGACGGTGAGTCCTCCGTCGACCGACAGCACCGCACCCGTCGTGTACGACGACTCGTCGGACGCCAGGAAGGCGATCGAGGCGGCGATCTCGGCCGGGGTGGAGAAGCCCATCGGGCTCATGATCTTGGTCAGCTGCTTCGGGTCGGCGCCCTCGGGCAGGTCGAACGAGCCGAGTAGCGGCGTGTCGGTCCCGCCGGGGGCGACCACGTTGGCCCGCACCCCCCGGGCCATGTACTCGGCCGCCAGGGCCTTGGTGAACATGAGCAGCCCGCCCTTGGACGCGCAGTAGGCGGCCGAGTACGCCTGGCCCATCAACGCCGTGTTGGAGCAGACGTTGACGATGGCGCCGCCGTGCTCGAGGAGATGGGGTAGAGCGGCCCGGCACACCAGGAACGGACCCGTGAGATTGACGGCCAGGATCTTCTGCCACCGCTCGAACGGCATGTCGTGAGTGTTGAAGAATCCGCCGATGCCGGCCACGTTGCACACCACGGTGGGCGGGCCCAGGTCAGCGACGACCGAGGCCACCGTCGACGCCACCGACTCCTCGGAGGTGACGTCGCAGGTGTAGGCCACCGCCGTACCACCGTCCGCGTTGATGCCGGCGACGGTGTCCGCCACGGCGTCGCCCATGACGTCGAGGGCGGCCACCGCCGCCCCCTCGGCGGCCAGCCGGCGGGCCGTACCCCGGCCGATGCCCGACCCGGCCCCGGTGACGATCGCCACCTTGCCCTCGAACCGCTTGACCAGGAAGCCGGCAAGGATGGCGTCGGCGGCGTCGTGATGCTCACCACCATGGCCCAGCGTGATCTTGTTGCTCGCTACCGGGCTCATGCGTTACCCCCACTGGTCGGTGTTGCGTCGGTCGGTGTTGCGTCGGTCGGTGTTGCGTTGCCCTGTGCGAACCGCTCGCGCAGGGTGTGCTTCAGGATCTTGCCCGCCGGGTTGCGGGGGACGACGTCGACCAGCTCGAGCTGTTCGGGAATGGCGTTGACCCGCAGACCCTTGTCCTTGAGGTACGTAGCCATGCCGACGAATCCGAACGACTGCCCCTCGGCGACAGCCACCACCGCACACGCCCGCTCCCCCGTCTTCGGGTCGGGCAGGCCGATGACGGCGACGTCGGCCACCGCCGGGTGCGCGTAGAGGAGGTCCTCCACCTCCTTGGCGCTGATGTTCTCGCCGTGGCGGATGATGACGTCCTTCAGACGACCGGTGATGGTCACGTAGCCCTCGGCGTCGACGATGCCGAGGTCGCCACTGCGGAAGTAGCCCTCCTCGTCGAACGCTTCCGCATCGAGGGACGGGTCGAGGTAGCCGGAGATGACCTGGGCTCCCTTCAGGCGTATCTCCCCCTCCTCGCCCGGGCCGGCCACCCGGCCGTCGAGAGTGACGATCTTGAGGTCCACGCCCGGCGTGGGCCGGCCCTCGGTGTCGGCCAGCTTCTGGTCGGGGTCCTCGGTGGTGGCCATGACCACGATGGGGGCCTCGGTCAGGCCGTAGCCGGACACGATCCCCACGCCGCCGATCTCCGCCTTCAGGTCATAGTGGAGCTGGGGCGGCTTCGGTGCCCCGCCCCCCGTGGCGGATCGGATTTCCGGGAAGAGCGGAACCTCGGGGTGGGCACGCTGCGCGGCCAGGTAGGCCACATGGAACGGGGTGCCGGAGCCGGCCACGGTGACACCCTGGGCCGCCAGAAATGCCGGGGTCCCCGATGCGTCGAAGGCCTCGGTGGTGAGCAGCGTGCACCCGGTCAGCAGCGAGGCGATGAGCCAGCCGATGCCACCGATGTGGGTGAACGGGAACACCAGGGCCGAGACGTCGTCGGACCGGAGGTCCAGGCACTCGGACATGGCCACTGCGGAGGCCATCACCGTCAGGTCGGTGTGGGGGGCACCCTTCGGGTCGGCGGTCGTGCCCGAGGTGTAGAAGAGCCAACGGACCGGGGCGTCGGCGGCGTCGGCGGTCGCCGCCTCGACCGGGGGGAGCACCGACGGGTCGGCGTCGGGCAGGTCGCGGTCCACGACCAGGACCGTCAGGTCGGGGCGCTCGGCGGCGATCTCGTGCGCCATGGCCTCGAAGTCGAAGCCCCGGTAGACGGTCGGGACGATGAGCAGCTCGGCCTCGCTCTGGGCTGTGATGAACCCGACCTCGCGGTGGCGGTAGATGGGGATGAGCGGGTTCTGTCGGGCGCCGAGGCGGCACAGCGCCCCCACCAGCACCAGCGACTCGTTCCACGTGGGGAGCTCCCAGCTCACGCTGGTGCCGGCCGCCACACCGTGGTCGGTGGACAAGCCGGCGGCCGCCCGCAGGCAGGCGTCGCGGTAGCCGGCGAAGGTCAGCTCCTTGCCGGTGTCCTCGTGGGCCAACACGGCATCGGGGGTGGCTGCCGCCCGTGCCTCGATCAGCTGCCACAGCGTGGGGGCGAAGACCCACCCTCTCGTCGCCGCCCGTTGCTCCATCTGGGCCAAGGCCTCGTCGTTCATGCGGTCGCTGCTCCTGGTGTCGGGGGTGGTGTCCGTCGTGACGTCCGTCTTGACGGGTCGGGTCGGTGGTGTGGGAACGGTGGTGGTGGGTCGGTGGTGGCTACTGGTCCGACCACAGCTCGTCGGTGTACGTGTCGGTGCCAGGCACCGTGCCGACGAAGGCCGACGCCCAGATGACCGTGCCGATCCCGGCGTCGGCCGCGGCCTGGCCCAGCGGGGCGAAGACCTCGTCCCAGCAACCGTCAGGGGCCTCGTCGAGGAAACACAGGGCCAGCACCCGCTCGTCGAGTGTCTCCCCCCGGGGAACGTCGCCCGGGGCATCGGCCAGGAGCGGCAGCGGGCTGAAGCCGAGCACGGTCGCCACCGGCGAGCCGGGCACCACGCCCGGCAGGTACTGCTCGCGCAGCCATGTGCCGGCCTGCTCGCCGGTCACCCCGTCGGCCGGCTCGAGGAAGACGGACGCCATACCGGCGAACCGGTGGTCGAGAGTGAGCTCGGCCGGCACACCGTCGGCGTCGCGGCGGTGCTCCCACTCGAGCCGGTAGAGGCCGGTGTGGATGTGGTCACGATGCTCGAACATCCGGCCCGCGGCGTGCAGCACGTTGACCTGGTCGACGGCCCAACGATTCCATTCGTCGTGATGGCCGTCCAGCACGTAGTAGACGCCCAGGTAGCTGCCGGTAGCCGGATCGGCCACCAGGGCACCTTCGCCGGCGGGGTAGCGAAGCCCCTTCATCGGGGCGGTGGCCACGAACCGGGCTCCGGCGAAGTTGAATGCGCCAATCTGGCAGCCGGCGTAGAAGTGGTCCCGCTCGTACCAGCGGTTGTAGTCCACCTCGTGGCCCCGGTGGGGCTCGACCAGCGTGTACAGCATGGTCCCGATCTTGATGGGGTCGTCGGTGACACCGCCCTGGGCGGGTGTCGAGTGGCCGGTCATGGCTGATGTGCTCCGTTCGTTTCCCGGGCGGCCCGTTCGGCCAGGACCCTCTTGTCTACCTTCATCATCGAGGTCAGGGGGAGACAGTCGACGACCACCACCCGGTCGGGCGCCTTGTAGTCGGCCAGCGTCCGGCCCGCCGTCTCCCGCAACCCGGCCAGCAGCTCGCCGGGGTCCGGGTCGGTGCCGGACTCGGGCACCACGAACGCCACGCCGATCTCCCCCAGCACCGGGTCGGGCGCTCCCACCACGGCCACCTGGACGAGGCCCGGGTGGTCACCCAGGGCACCCTCGACCTCGGCCGGGTACACGTTGTAGCCGCCCCGGATGTAGAGCTCGTTGGCCCGGCCCACCAGGTGCAGCCGCCCGTCATCGTCGAGGTACCCGAAGTCGCCGGTGGTCAGCCATCCGTCGGCAGCCAGTACCGGGTCGGTGGCGGCCCGGTCGAGGACCAGGCCGGCCGCGCCGGGACCGGTGGGCGGCCCGCCCCAGTAGCCCCGCATGACAGCGGCCGACCGCAGTCGGACCCGGCCGACCTCGCCGGCGGGCACCGCTCCCCTGCCGTCGTCTGCCCTGTCGTCGTCCGTCACCCGCAGCTCCACCCCGGGCACCGGACGACCCACCGAGGTGGCCACCGCCTCGTCGGGATCGCCGGGCACGGTGCCGGTGCCGAGCGAGGCCTCGGTCGACGTGTAGCGCACCACCACGGGCACCCCCAGGGCCTCCCGCATGGCCGCCACGAGCTCGGCCGGCACCCTCGACGCTCCGGTCCCGGCGATCCGCAGCGACGACAGATCGGCATCGGCGAGCTCCGGCCGAGCCAGCACCAGGGCCCACTGGGTGGGGACCCCCTGGGCCACGGTGATCCGCTCGGCCGCCATGACCGCGACAGCATCGGCCGCTTTCCAAGGCGTCGGGGTGATGACGGTGGTGACCCCGTTGGCCGCCTCGTCCCACACTCGGGTCATGGAGCCGACGTGAGCGAAAGGCAGCGGTGACAGGCGGCGGTCCCCGGCTTGGGACAGGACGTCGGCCGCCTCGGCCACGGCCCGCAGGCTGTCGTGGTCGAACACCGCTCCCTTGGGCAGCCCAGTGGTCCCGCTTGTCCACACCACCGCCACCGGGTCCGAAGGGGCGAGCACCGGCCATGTCTCGGGGGCTGGGCCACCGGCCGCGGCCAGGCAGTCCGCTCGGAGGAGCACCGTTCCCGCCGGCCCGTCCGGGGCGGCCAGGCCGTCGTCGATGACGGTGACGGCCGGTCGTGTCCGCTCCAGGATCGAGGTCACTTCGGAAGCGCCGAGGCGGAGGTTGACCCCCGACGTGATGGCCCCGAGCCGCAGGGCGGCGGCGTAGCAGACCATGTAGTCGATCGAGCTCGGCAGCAGCAGGCAGACCACCGTGCCGGGACCGACACCATGGCGGGCCAGCAGCCCGGCCACGCCGTCGGCGGCGCGGTCCCACGCACCGAAGGTGAGGGCTGCCCGGGGGCGGGTGTCGGTGGCCGGTTCGACATAGGCCTCGATATCGGCATTGACCCGACCGGCAGCCCGCAGCACGCCTACCAGCGTGGGGTGCTCCCCCTCAATCTGACGCGCCGTCATATCGGGGGCGACTGTACCAGTGTGCCCATGGCGTGGCACCGGGGACCCGACGTCGTTCGAGCAAGGGTCGTCGACCCGCGCCGGGAGGGTCGGTAGTCTCGACGCCGGTGGGCACCGCCGATCGGCCAGCCCCGCACGCAGGAGGCTCGACCGTGGACTTCGTCGTCAAGGGGACCGTGCTCCCCGTACTCGAAGCGACCCTCCAGCCGGGCGAGACCCTGATCTCGACCCACGGCGACCTCGGGTGGATGACTCCGACCATCCAGCTCAGCCAGACCACCGGCGGCAAGGGGTTCCTCAAGGCGGCCAAGCGGGTGGTCGGCGGCGCCGGGCTCTTCCTCACCCGCTACACCTCCGAGGGCGGGCCGGGCACGGTGGTCTTCCCGACCAAGCTGCCCGGGAACATCATGAGTGTCGACGTCACCCCTGACCACTCCTACTTCGTCCACCGGTCCGGCTTCCTGTGCGGAACCGACGGGATCGAGGCGTCGGTGGCCATGCAGCAGAAGCTGGGGGGCGCCTTCCTCGGGGGCATGGGCTTCTTCCTCCAGCACCTCACGGGCCAGGGCCAGGCGTGGCTCGAGCTCTCGGGTGAGATGTTCGCCTACGACCTCGAGCCCGGGATGACCATGCGGGTCCATCCGAGCCACGTGGGCGCGTTCAGCGAGGGGGTGGACTTCTCCATCGCCACTATCCCCGGCATCGCCAACAAGATGTTCGGCGGCAACGGCTTCTTCGTGGCCACTCTGACCGGGCCCGGCCGGATCTGGCTCCAGTCGATGAGCATGAGCCAGCTGGCCGCCGAGGTCGGTGACTACCTTCCCGGCGACGGTTCCGGCGGCAAGGGAAGCGGTGGTGGTTTCAACCTGTCCGGCGGGATCAACTCGGTGTTCGGGAACTGATTCTCGAACGATCCCGTTCCGGTCCGTCCCTCCGGCATCACGTCGTGGCGGTCTCCGGTCCCGGCCGGCGGTAGTGGACCCAGCCATAGACCGTGGGCAGCCCGTCCCGTAGGTAGGCGGTGAGCAGCTGGTGACGCTCCAGGCGCCATCCGTCGAACCCTCCCGTGGCCTCGCCCGGCTCCCACCGGAAGGTGGTCAGCTCGAGCCCGCTGCTACCCAGGTTCGTCTCGACCCGCAGCGACTGCGGGGGCCAGGCGTCGAGGACCGGTTCGTAAGTGAAGACGAGGTGCCCACCGGGACGGACGAGCCGCCGGACCCCGTCGAGCAGCCCGGGCAGGTCAGGGGTGAACTCGAAGCCGCCCACTGCCGTCACCACATCGAAGGGGCCTGCGGCCGCGGCCACGAACGAGGCGGCGTCCGAACGAACCAGCCGGGCGGCGGGCACCCGGTCGGCGGCCAGCCGGAGCATGGCGGCCGAGATGTCCACCCCGACCAGCTCCGCCCCGGGCAGCGACCGTTGCAGCTCGGCCAGCGTGGTCCCCGTGCCACACGCCAGGTCGAGGACCGCGGTGACCGGCCCGACGTCGACCAGCGACGCGGCCAGCCGTCCGTTGAGCCGCCAATCGGCCTCGTCTGCCGCCTCGTCGTAACCGGCGGCGAACTCCTCGAAGTACGCCCGGGCCTGACCGAGGACCGCGACGTGCTCCGGATTGAGGACCGGTCCAGCGGCGGGTCCGGCGGCGGGTTCGGCGGGCACGGGTGGATGCTCCCAGCTCGGCCGGTGGACGGCAATCCCGCCGAACGGCGGTGGCGGTGGCGTCCCGGTAGAATGGGCGGTGACGACAGGTGGGGGCCCTGTCCCTGACGAGACGAGACATGTTGCCCGATACACCAGCAGGTACCGCCGGCTCGGTGGGGCTTGCCGCCCCACCCACTTCGCTGAAGCCCGTCATC
>DATCCR010000285.1:0-8688 GCA_036511155.1 Acidimicrobiales bacterium | reverse complement strand
CCCCGCACCGGCTTGAACAAGCTGGTGCACGGCGCCGACGTGGCCGTCGCCCAGTGGCGGTGGTCGCCGTCGCGGCGCAACTCGGCGACCCACGAGCCGGTGGTCTGCGAGGTGGCCTTGATGCCGCCGCCGGCATGCATGCACGGGGCGGCCTTGGCCCCGATCACCGGCGCCCAGCGTGGTGCGGGACCCTTCGCTCCGTGGTCGCGCAGCACCGCCATCAGGTCGCGGGGCGACGACGCGGCGCACGACCCGGTGATGGCCTGGCGGACCCTCGACTTGGCGAAGTAGGTGGGGAGGGCGGCGTTGTGATGGGCGAACCCCGGGATGGTCAGCCCGTTGCTGATCGACCGCAGGCCCGAGGTGACCCGCTCGACGTCCCACAGTGCGCCCGCTGACTCGACCACGTAGGCCTCGGTGGCATCGGCCACCAGGAAGCTGTTGTGGTACGTGAAGCTGCGGTCCTCGTGGCCGCACCCGCCGCCCTGGCCGTGGCGGCCGAGCAGTGCGGTGATGACCTCGACGGCGGTGTGCGCGGTGTCGGCTCGTTCCAGGGCCAGGCGCAGGAGGTCCATGCCGGTCAGCCCGGTGGGGGCGTAGGGCTGGTCGGTGAAGACGGCCTCGTTGCCGATCACCACCCCGTGCTCGTTGGCGCCCATCTCGGCGCCCCACATCCAGAAGGGCCTGGACAGGAGGACGCCGTTGGTCTCGGCCACCTGGTCGATCTCGATCCACGTGCACCGGAGTCGATCACCGGCCGGGTGGATGCGACGGGGCTGCCAGTCGAGCAACTGGGCCTCGTTGGGGTTCCGGTCGCTGTTCTTGGCGAACAGCACCCGGTCGGGGGCGACCACCACGAGCGTGTCGCACATGGCGACGACACTACCCAGGAGCGAGGTTGCCGGGCCGGGTCAGTCGCCGGCGGCGGGCGTGTCGAGCAGGCCCTGGAGGGCGGCCACCACCGGGAGCCACACGTCCTCGACCTCCTCCTCGCAGTCGCCGTCGACGTCGTCGATGCTCAGGCGGACGACGGTGCCCTCCGGGTGGGGTCGGAGCTCCCAGCCGATGATGCGGCACGGCGCCGTGCCCTGTTCGAGAGCGAACGACAGCGACCGGGGCGGGTCGACCCGGATCGCCTCGCCGGAGACCGAGTGCCCGGCGGGGGCCTGCAGCTCCACGGGTGAGCCCGGGACCCACGCCGACTCCAGGCGCATTCCGTGGAGGAACCGGGGCGTTGTGTCCGGACAGGTCAGAGCGGCCCACACCCGTTCGGGGGGCGCCCCGGTCAGGAACGAGAACCGGTGCGAGCTGCTGATCGCCATGCACCCCACCTCCCCTCCCACACTCGGCGGCCCACCCGGGCCCACTGTCCTGTCCGAAGATCCTCGTCGCTCCTGCTTCGCGGTGCAACCATCGGTCGCCGGACCGGGTGCGACCACGGGCGACCATCGCCCCTGGGGGGTTGCCGGCCGGGGGTCACCATGGAGCGTCACAAGGAGGTGCACATGGCGATCCTGGTGGCGTACGGAACGAAGATGCACGGGACCGAAGGCTTGGCCGAGTCCGTGGGCGACGAGTTGCGGGCCCAGGGGTTCGAGGTCGACGTGACCGAGGCCAGGGACGTCGGTGACGTGGGCACCTACGACGCGGTCATCGTCGGTGGAGCGCTCTACGAGTTCCGCTGGCACAAGGACGCCCGCCGGTTCGTGAAGCACCATGCCAGCGAGTTGGCCGAGCGGCCGACCTGGCTGTTCTCGAGCGGGCCCCTCGACGACTCGGCCTCGGCGGGGGAGATCCCCCCGGTCAAGGGCGTCCAGGCCCTGATGGACGAGGTCCACGCCCGGGGCCACGTGACGTTCGGCGGTCGGCTCCCGGACGACGCCCACGGGCTCATGGCCGGGGCCATGGCCAAGGAGCACGCCGGCGATTGGCGCGACGACGTCCGCGTACGCGCCTGGGTGGACTCGATCGTGCCCGAGCTCCGGAGCGGGAACGGCGCCTGACAACGGCCGTGGCAGAGTAGGGGCCAAGGCCTCTTGGTCCCCTGGATCCCGCATGTCAGGGTGGCGGTGAGGCCGTCCGCCGAAGGGCGGACCCAGTGTCGAGCGCGAGGAGGAACGTGATGAGCGGTAGGCAAGGATGGAGGACGAGGGTGGAGCGGGCGGTCGGTGTGGGTGTTGCCGCGCTCGCCGGTGCGTCCCTGCTCGCCGCATGCGGCAGTTCGTCGTCATCGACCACCACCACGGGAGCGTCGGGCTCCACGGCCACCACGGCGTCCGGGTCGGGTGACGCCTCCTCGAAGTTGGGCGCCCTGACCGGCAATGTGAAGGCGGCCCAGAAGTCCACGTTCGAGGCCGTCTACACGTCCACCAGCGGCGGATCGACCTCGACGATCACGCTGGCCCAGTCACCCCCGAAGCAGCTGTTCAGCACCACCGATGCCTCGGGCTCGACCACCTCGATGGTCAACACCGGGTCCACGACCTACTCGTGCTCGGCCGACAGCGGTGGCAGCGCCACCTGCACCGGGATCGGCGGGGGCCTGGCCGGCTCGGCGCTCACCAGTCTGATCGGCGTCTACAACGGGAGCGCGGCGCTGTCCGTGCTGAAGGCGTGGCAGTCGTCCATCGCCGCCCACGTGGCCGGCGTGTCCCTGACCTTTTCGGACGAGACCATCGCCGGGCAGCATGCGACCTGCGCCCACTGGAGCCACGGCGGCGACCAGACCACCTACTGCGTGACGTCGGCCGGGGTCCTGGCCAGGGTCCAGTCCTCGAGCGGCTCGTCCGGCGGGCAGAACTTCGAGTTGACGAGCTACACGACCTCGCCCCCGGCCTCGGCATTCACCATTCCCCAGAACGCCACGATCGTCACCATCCCGACCGGCGCGTCGGTTCCCTGACCGGGCCCGTCGGCCCGCCGCTCAGATGAGCGGGGCGGCTTCGACGCTGAGTCGGGGGTCGAGGTGGGTGGTGTCGTTGAACCGGCGCACCACCCAGCGGCTCCCGGTCACCACGAGGTGGGAGAGGGACGCGTTGTCGGCGCCTACGAACGCCCAGGCCTCGGAGCCCGAGGCCTGGGCCAGGACCTCGCCGATGACACCTCCGTGGACCACCACTACCACGCGCTGGTCGGGGTGCCGGTCGGCGATGCGCCCGATGCCGGCCCGGACCCTCTGGGCGAACCCGTCGATGGGCTCGCACCCCGGGACCAGGTCCCAGCGCTGTTCGCGCACCATCTGCAGGGCCACCGGGTCGCGGTCGACGAACTTCTGCTCGAAGACCCACCCTTCCCACTCACCGAGGTAGATCTCCCGGAGGTCGTGCTCGACCTCCGGCTCGATACGGAGGAGTCCGGCCAGCGGCGCCGCCGTCTCGGCGGTCCGGCGGAGCGTGGTGACGTACACGGCGTCGACATGCTCGGTGGCCAGTCGGGCGCACACCCGCCTTGCTTGGTCGCGGCCGAGCTCGGACAGCGGAGGGTCGGCGTGGCCCTCCATGCGGGCGAACGGCTCGCCCTCGACGGCGTCCTCGGACTGGCCGTGGCGGACGAGGAGGAGTTCGCATGCCCCGGGAGGTGCGGTGAACCTCCCCTGGGGGAACCGGCGGGGCGAGCCCGGCAGGCCCGACACCGTGCTCTCGCCCATCGGTGACGGCGGCTCGGGCGGTCCGGACATGCGGGCAGACTAGACGCCGAGGCTCGACGCCGACGCGGCCTCGAACAACCGATGGGGTAAGAGGCGTTTGGCCAGCACCCCCACCCGCTCGCCGGCCGGGCCGACCGACAGACGCCGTGGCGGGCGGGCCGTCGTCAGGACCTTCGCCACCACCTCGGCCACCGCCTTCGGGTCGCTTCCGCCCAGCTCGTCCCGCTCCATCTTGCCGATGGCCATGGCCGCGGCCGCCGCGTAGGGGTCGTCTCCGGTGACCTCGACGGTCCGGCGGCTCCCGGTGAACCCGGTCCGGAAGTTGCCCGGTTGGACCAGGGTGAGCCCGATGCCGAAGGGCTTGACCTCCCAGGCCAGCGCCTCGGCCCATCCCTCGAGGGCGAATTTTCCGGCCGAATAGTAGGCCTGGAAGGGCAGGCCGATGACACCCCCGATGGAGCTCATCAGCACGATCCGCCCGCGGCGCTCCCGGAGTGTGGGGAGGGCGGCCTGCACCGTGCGCACCGTGCCGAAGAAGTTGGTCTCCATCTGGGCCCGGGCATCGGCAATGGGCGTCTGCTCCACCGAGCCGGCCAGGCCCCACCCCGCACAGGTCACCACCGCGTCGATGCCGCCGTGGTCACGCACCACCTGGTGGACGCCGTCGACGGTCGAGGTGTCGTCGTCGACATCCATGACGACCTGGGGCCACGGCACGTCCGGCGTGGTGCGGCGGCTGGCCCCGACCACCAGGAAGCCCCGGTCGGTCAGGTGTTCGGCGCATGTCCGGCCGATACCGGACGACGCGCCGGTGATGAGGACGACCTGCTGGGCCATGGGGTGGACCTCCGTTTGGGGCGGGTGTGGGTCCGGACATTGTCGTCCACGGGGGCCTTCCGACGGGTGTGGCGGCCTGGCTGAGCCCGGCCGGTCACGATCCGTCGTCGGCGTTGACGACGAGCCGACGGTCGGGAATGAACCACAGGACGGCAACGCCGGCGTAGAAGACGTAGGCGATCCAGGGCGAGACGAAGGCCAGCATCATGCCGGCGGCGTACAGGACCAGGGACGCGTAGCCCTTCACGTCGGCGCCGACCGAGCGCCCGACGGTCGAGTCGGCCCCGTTCACCCGGATGATCATGCGGACCAGGATCGAGTAGGCGCAGCCCGCCCCGAGGCCGACCAGCCCGTAGGACATGGCTGGTAGCGGTCGTCTCGGGTACAGGCCGACCCAGGCGGTCACGATGGGGAACAGCGACAGCCAGAACAGGAGGAACAGGTTGGCCCACATGACCGAGCCACCGATCCGCTCGGTGGCCCGCAGCAGGTGGTGGTGGTTGTTCCAGTAGATCCCGACCATCACGAAGCTGAGGACGTAGACGAGCAGGTGGGGGAGGAGGCTGCGCAGGTCGGCGACCGTGCTTCCCTTGGGCGTCGGGATGCTGAACGCCATGATCGTGATGATCACGGCCATGACCCCGTCGCTGAACGCCTCCAGGCGGTCGGTCTCGCTCAGCCGCATGAGGGGTCGGGGGCCGTCGTCTCCACGGCATCAGCTTCGCACCTTCCGCCCGAGCCGACGTGCCCCGGCGGGAGGTGCCGAGCTCAGCCGGCCAGGATGCCCTCCATCTGGTTGATGGCGGCCGTGATTCCCTCCTCCATGCCCATGTCGAGGATCCGCTGCATGTCGTCGACCGAGGGGAACCGGGTCACGATGGTCATGGTGGTGCCGCCCCCGGCCCGCTCGGTCAGGTCGAGTCGCATCGTCGAGACCGGCAGGTCGTCGTTCGGGTTGCCCTGCTCGTCGGCAAATCCGTCCTCGAGTTCGAGGCTGTTGGGTGCGTCGATCGTCAGGATCCGCCACCAGCCGCGGGGTTGGTCGCCCTCCGGTCCGGTCATGAAGTAGGTGCATCGGCCACCCGGGGTGAGATCGTGGTCGACGAACGTGGCCGGGTAGGTCGGCGGTCCCCACCACCGCTCGAGCTGGCGGGGGTCGGCCCACAGCTGCCAGGCGCGGGTCACCGGGACGTCCAGCTCGGTGGTCACGCACATGGTCAGCTGCTCGAGGTCCTTGTCGACGGCGGTGACGGTCATGGGGCTGCTCCTTCGTTCGGTGTGTTGAGGACATCGGTGAAGCGGTCGATCCGGGCCCGCCAGACCGCCTCGAACTCGTCGAGCAGGGCCTGTGCGGCCTGCACGGTGGCCATATCGGTCCGGACCAGCTGCTCGCGGCCGCGGCGGTGTTTGGTGACGAGGCCGGCCCGGTCGAGGACGGCCACGTGCTTCTGCACGGCGGCCAAGCTCATGGCGTAGGGCCGGGCGAGCGCCGAGACCGACAGCTCCCCGTCCATCGAGCGGCGCAGGATGTCGCGGCGGGTCCGGTCGGCGAGCGCGTTGAAGACGAGATCCGCCCTGTCCTCGCCGGTCATCGGCCGCTCCTGCAGATCTACAACCATTAGGTTGTAGATTAGAACGGTGGTCGGGGGTGGTCAAGTGGGTTCGGACCGCAGGCCGACGCACCGGCCGTACGATCGGGGCATGCGCCCCTTCCGGCCCTTCCGGCCCTTCCGGCCCGTCCGTCACGCCGCACGCCCGCTGGCCGTGGCCGCACTCTGCGTGACGGCCGTCGTGGCCGCCGCCTGCGGGTCGTCTGGCGTGGCGTCGACCACCACCACGGGACCCGGTGCCGCCGTGCAGGCCGCGGTGGCCGCCGGCGCCTCGTCGTCACGGACCGACGCCTCCGGAATCGAGTGGCTGTGCAAGCCCGACGCCGCGGTCGACCCGTGCACGGCCGACCTCACGACCACGGTCCTGCCGCCGTCGGGTGCGCCGACGGTGCAACGGGCCTCGGTCGCCGCTGACCCGCCCATCGACTGCTTCTACGTCTACCCGACCGTCAGCCTCCAGTCGGGGGTCAACGCCACGCTCCACGTCGACCCGGCCGAGACCTCCGTGGCCCGGATCCAGGCCTCCCGGTTCTCACAGGTGTGCAAGGTGTATGCGCCGATGTACCCACAGATCACGGTGCAGGGCCTGGCCGCCGGCGCCCGGACCGCCGCCGCCGCCGTCACCGCCTACGCCGGGGTGCAGTCGGCGTGGAAGGACTATCTGGCCAACTACAACCACGGGCGCGGGGTCATCGTCATCGGCCATTCGCAGGGCGCGGGCATGCTGATCAGCCTGCTCGAGCGCCAGGTCGACGCCGACCCGTCCCAGCGCAAGCTGTTGGTGTCGGCGATGCTGCTCGGCGGGAACGTCACGGTGCCCACCGGGCGGACGGTGGGCGGCAGCTTCCACCACATCCCGGCGTGCACGGCCAACGCGCAGGTCGGTTGCGTCGTCGCCTACTCGAGCTTCGACCAGGCCCCGCCGCCCGACTCGCTGTTCGGTCGCCCGGGCCTCGGGGTCAGCAACCTGTCGGGCAGCACGTCCGTGGCCGGCCTCCAGGTGCTGTGCACCAACCCGGCGGACCTGGCGGCCAACGCCGCCACCCCGCTCTCCCCTTACTTCCCCACCCGCTCCCTGATCTCCGGACTGGGCGGACTGGCCGGGCTGACGCCGCCGGTCCTCCCCACCCCGTGGGCGACCGAGCCCCAGCTCTACTCCGGCCAGTGCCTGTCGCAGGGCGGGGCCACCTGGCTTCAGGTCACCGCCCCGATCATGCCGGGGGACACCCGCCAGATCGTGCAGCAGACACTGGGGGCGACCTGGGGGCTCCACCTGGTGGACGTGAACATCGCCCTGGGCGACCTGGTGGCCGTGGCCCGCACCGAGGCCGCCGCCTACATCCACCGCGGCTGAGTCCCGGCGGACCGGACGGCGCCTGCCGGCCGTTGCCATGGGACCAACGACCCTGTGCCGAACTCCGGTCCGGGCGGACAATTGATCCACGAGGTGAGGTCATGGACGAGGATCGGACAGATGAGGGCGCACGAGGCGGCGGTCGGCCGCGCATCGTCGTCGGGGTCGACGGCTCTGCCGACGGACTGCATGCGGTGGCCTGGGCCGCACGTCACGCCCGAGAGTCCGGAGCGGTGCTCCGGCTCCTGGCTGCGTGGTTCCCGCCCACACCGATGGTGCCGATGCTGGTCGACCTGCGCGGGTCGTACCCGGAACGGGCGGCCGAGCACCTCCGCCAGGCCGCCGCCACGGCGACCCGGGTGGCCCCGGGAGTCGAGGTGGAGACCGAGTCGGTGGAGGTGCCGCCCGCTCAGGCGCTGCTCGCCGCCTCCCGGGACGCCGACCTGGTGGTGGTCGGCCGGCGCGGCCTCGGTGGCCTGCGAGGCCTCCTGCTCGGCTCGGTCAGCCAGCAGTGTGCCGAGCACGCCGAATGCCCGGTGGTGATCGTCCCTCCAGAGAGGGAGTGAGGCGGGCGACGTCGACTCAGACGCCGGGTGGGAGCGGGATCGCCGGAGTGGTCCCGACGGCCGAATAGTCGATCGACACCGTGAACGGTGACCCGCCGGACGGCGAGTGCAGCGTCAGATTGGCCAGCACGCCGTTGTGGACCGCGGCCGTGCCGGTCAGCGTCGAGCCTGCCCGCGATCCAGCTCCCGTCACGATGCGGGCCGCCGCCGCGGCCGTGAGTTGGAAGCCGTAGGTGGCGGCGCCCGGCGTGGTCGACGGCCCGGCCGTGACCGATGTCGCCGTGTCGAGGACAGCGAACGTGGACCGTGGATCGGCGGAGGCCGAAGAGGTCGACAGCTTGCTCTGCCAGGTGCCGTCCTTGGCCCGCACGAACGACTTCGTGCCGACGAACAGCACCTCGGTGGTGCCGGCAGATGCGCCCTTGACCGTCAGGTGCACGAGGTCGGGGGCCTGGAACTGCCCGGAGATCTGCGACGACGACGCACCCACGGTCACCGTGCTGGCGAACGTGAAGTTCGTCGCCCCGGCGAGCGCGTGGGCCGCCGAGCGGAGTTCGGCGGCGGCGGGCGAGGCGGCAACGGCCGTCTGGCCCGCTTTGGGGGCGGGAGTGCCGGACGATGCGGCACCACTGCCGCATGCTCCTGTGGCCAGGGCCATCGTGGCCAAGCCGGCCA
>DATCCR010000284.1:0-8714 GCA_036511155.1 Acidimicrobiales bacterium | reverse complement strand
GCCGCCGGAGCCGACGCCGGCGCCGAGGAGCCCCTGCGTCGGGCTCTGCAGCTCGAGCCGGACCACCCGGTGGCCGTCCCCGCACTGGCCGCCCTGCTCATCGCCCGGGGTGACACCGACGAGGCGACGACGCTGCTCGGCCGGATCCCCGAGACCCCGGAGACCCGTCGACTGCTGGCCGAAGCCCGCCTGGCCCAGCGCGACGACGTGGCCGGTGCCGACGTGACCACCCTGCTCGACGGTCTGCTGGATCGGGTCAAGGGCGACCCCGACGCCCGCCAGGAGTTCCTCGACCTGCTCGAGACGCTCGGCCCGGACGACCCACGGACCCTGGGGTACCGCAAGGCGCTCTCCTCCCGCCTGTTCTGACGTCGCCGGCCGCGTCACCGGTCACCGCCCTCCGGTAGCGTCATCCCGTGCGCGCCACCTCCCTCCGCCTCGGGCCCCGGACGTTCGACATCACCGACCGACCACTGGTCATGGGGATCCTCAACCGGACCCCCGACTCGTTCTACGACAAGGGCGCCACGTTCGCCCTCGACGACCTGGTCCGACGGGCCGGGCTCCTGGTCGACCAGGGCGCCGACGTGCTCGACGTGGGTGGGGTGAAGGCCGGTCCCGGGCCCGAAGTCGGCGAGGCCGAGGAGCTGGAGCGGGTGATCCCGGCCATCCAGGCGCTGGCCGCACGGTTCGACATCGCCCTGTCGGTCGACACCTGGCGGGCCTCGGTGGCCCGTGCCGCCTACGTGGCAGGCGCGGTGGTGGGCAACGACATCAGCGGGTTTGCCGACCCCGACTATCTCCCGGCCGCCGCCGAGGCCGAGGCCACGGTGGTGGCCACCCACATCCGCCTCGGGCCCCGCATCCCCGACCCGAATCCCGTCTACGACGACGTGGTCGACGCCGTGCGGACATGCCTCGTGGAGCGGGCCGAACGGGCGATGGCCGCCGGGCTGACGCCCGACCGGATCATCGTCGACGCCGGCCTCGACCTGGGCAAGACCGCCGAGCAGTCGCTCACCTTGCTGCGGGCCTCGGACCAGCTGGCCGACCTCGGCTACCCGCTGCTGCTGTCGGCCTCCAACAAGACCTTCCTCGGCGTGATGCTGGGCCTCGAGATCGGCCAGCGCCGGGAGGCCTCGATCGGCGCCTCGGCCCTGGGCGCCGTGCTCGGCTGCCGGGTCATGCGGGTCCATGAGGTCGGGGCACACCGCCGGGCCTGCGACGCCGTGGCGGCCATCACCCGGACCCGCTCCCACGAGCGAGCGGCGACGTGAGCGCGGCTCCGGCCACGGCCACCGGGCATCGGCCGGCCTACCTCGTCAAGGGGTCGGACCCCTCTCTGGTGGCCCAGGCCGCCCATGCCCTGGTGGAGCAGCTGGTGGCCGGGGGCGACCCGTCGATGATGGTCGAAGAGTTCGGCGGGCCCGGGGTCGACCAGTTCGACGTCGGCGCGGTCATCGACGCCTGCACCACACCACCCTTCCTGGTCGACCGCCGGGTCGTCGTGGTCCGCGAGGCCGGACAGATCGTGGCCGGCGACGCCAAGCGTCTGGCCGCCTACCTGGCCGACCCGCTCGACACCACGGCCCTGGTGCTGGTGGCCGGAGGCGGGGCGGTGTCCCAGACCCTCACCAAGGCGGTGGGCGCCACGGGCGAAGTCGTCGACACCTCGGTGGGAACGGGTAAGGCCCGGTCGCAGTGGCTGTCCGACCACCTGAAAGGCGGCCCGGTCCGCCTCGACGGTCCGGCCCAGGTCCGGCTGGCGGAGCACCTGGGCTCGGACATGGGTCGCCTGGCCGGGCTGCTCCACACGCTGGCCTCCGCATACGGCCAGGGGGCGACCGTCACCGCCGCCGACCTCGAGCCGTTCCTGGGCGAGGCCGGGGCGCTGGCTCCGTGGGACCTGACCGATGCCGTCGACGCCGGCAGGACGGCGCCGGCCCTGGAGGTGCTGCACCGGATGCTGTCGGCGGGGGAGTCGCACCCGCTGGTCATCCTGGCCCTGCTCCACAAGCACTACCGCCAGATGCTGCGGCTGGACGGTGCCGGGGTGACGTCTGCGGAGCAGGCTGCCGAGGTGCTGGGGATCAAGAGCGCCTTCCCGGCCAAGAAGGCCCTGGCCCAGGCCAACCGGCTGGGCACGGCGCGCACCGCCCGGGCCGTCCGGCTGCTGGCCGAGGCCGACCTCGAGCTGCGGGGCACCACGGGGCTTCCGGGGGAGCTGGTGGCCGAGGTGCTGGTGGCCCGGCTCAGCCGCCTGGTGCGCCAGGGCCGTTAGGCATCACGCCGTCGCCACCGACGGCCGAGGGCGGCGGCCGGCTCAGGTGCCGACCGGGTCCCGGGACTCGACGCCGGCGTCGTAGACGTTCTCGGCCCACTGGCCGCCGTCCCAGTAGCGGTACTGGTGGCGCCCGGTCGGGTCGTTCATCCACCGGGCGGCCATCGAGGCCAGAGGAGCGGTGGCGGCCGCGCCGGACCCGGCGATCGGGGCGACCGTCTCGGGCCGGGCCCGGAAGATCTCCGGGGCGGACGTACCGACCCGCGGTGCGGGCATGGACGGCAGGCCGGCCGCCATTGCGCTGGCGCCGACCGGCTGGGGCACGGGCTGTCGGGCGGACGCCGGCCCGCCGGCGGGCATCCGGCCGCCGGCGATCTCGGCGATCTCGGCGGCCACCATGGCCAGCGACGGCCCGCGCAGGGGTCCCTCGTCGAGGGAGGCGCGCTGCCTGGGGTTGTAGGGCCTGCCGGCCTGGCCCGGGATGCGGATGGGGGAGTCGGGCGGCGGGTCGGTCACCGTCTCGGTGACCATCTGGGCCGGGGCCATGCCGCCCGTCTCGAAGAATTCGGCTGCACCGACCGACACCACGTCGGGGTCGTCGAAGAAGCTCGCCCCGGCGGGGGCACCGGCCGGGGCATGGGTGGCCCGGATGGACCTGGCGATGGGTTCGCCGAAGCTGCCCCACGTGGTGGGCGCCACGAGGGCCTGGATGGCCCGGTCGCTCTCCACCGCGTTGTTGGCCCGGTCGCCGAAGCGCTCGAAGGGGAGGCTGGCGGCCCGCCCGTTGACCGCGATCTCCACGACCTTCGGGCGGGCCCCGAAGACGTAGATGGCCAGGCCCACGCCGGGCAGGAGCAGCACCATCAGGAGGCAGATGATCTTGGGTTCGCCCGCCGCCCGCCATGCCCAGGTGGGCTGGCGGAGCAGGTCGACGGCGCCGAACACCATGGAGACGGCGATGATCCCGGCGATGAGGCTCAGCGAGACATTCACCATCTCGGCGAACGACCCGGTCATGTGCGCCACCCCCCGCACCTCGTGGCCTGCGGCCGTTCCTTCGAGGGCGGCGGCACTGCCCGCCGGCCCGGTCCCCGACATCCGTTGCTTCCCTGCCCCATGTCGTCCACGACTGCTCCCCGTGATTGGATTACCACTGTAAGTGTTGACGACAACACCCAGAGTAGTCAAGTGGTTTGGTCACACTTCTGTCACCAGGGGCATCGGCGCCCCTCGCGGTCGCCTTCAGTGGAAATCCGGTCGGGTGGTGGCCGGCCCTGGTGATCTGGACCTCCCGGGGTCAGCGGAAGTCCCGGGACCCGGGGACGGGGCCGAGTGGGAGCGGCTCGAACCGCTCGGCCACCAGGGTCATCGACCCCTCGGACCGCTCCACCCGTCCCCGGATCAGGAGCGCCGGGCAGGCCCGGGCCACCGGCTTCCACCGGACCCACGCCCCCTTCGAGCACACGATGTTGACCATCCCGGTCTCGTCCTCCAGGTTGAGGAAGACGGCGCCGTGGGCGCTCTCGGGGGCCTGGCGGTGGGTGACGACACCGCCGACCGTGACCCGGTCCCCGGCCGGGCGACCGGCCAGGGCGGCAGCCCGGATCACCCCCCGTCGGTCGAGCCCGCCGCGGGCCAGTTCCATGGCCGTGGTGTCGGGGGCCATGCCGAGCGACCACAGGTCGTCGGACACCTCCTCCCACGGGGTGGGGGGCGGCAACGGCGGAGGCCGCCCCCCGGTGACCACGCCGGGCAGCCGGTCGGCGGTGGCCTGGGAGGCCGCCCCGGCACCCCACACCAGCCCCCGCCGGCCATGTGGCGACGTGCGCCCCCGCCGGTCGCCCAGGTTGTCCAGGGCGCCCGCGGTGGCCAGCGCCTCGAGCTGGGACCGGGACAGCCCGGCCCGGCGCACCAGATCCTCCATCCCCGACCACGGAGCACCGGCCTCGATCTGGGCGGCCGTCTCCGACCCGATGCCCCGGACCGAGGACAGCCCGAGGCGCAGGGCCGTCGACCCCGGCGGGGTCGGGCCGTCCCCGTGCCCCTCCCCGTGTTCCGGCTCGAGGGAGGCGTCGGCCCGGCCGGCGTTGACGTCGGGCCGGCGGACCACCACCCCGTGGCGCTTGGCGTCGGCCACCAGGCTCTGCGGGGACCAGAAGCCCATGGGCTGGGCGTTGAGGAGCCCGGCGGTGAAGGCGGCCGGGTAGTACACCTTGCACCAGGCCGTCGAGTACACCAGGTGGGCGAAGGCCACCGAGTGGCTCTCGGGGAAGCCGAAGTTGGCGAAGGCGGCGAGTGCCGTGTACACCTGCTCGGACACCGCCTCGGACACCCCCCGGGCCGCCATGCCGGCGAACAGCCGGTCGCGCAGGGCGGCCATCCGCTCGCCCGACCGCTTGGCGCTCATGGCCTGGCGCAGCTCGTCGGCCTCGGTCGGGGTGAACCCGGCCACGTCGATGGCGATCTGCATCAGCTGCTCCTGGAAGAGCGGCACCCCGAGGGTGCGCTCCAGGGCCGGCTGCATCAGTGGGTGGAGGTAGGAGATGGCCTCGGTCCCGTTGCGGCGACGGATGTAGGGGTGGACGGCATTGCCCTGGATGGGCCCGGGCCGGATGAGGGCCACCTCGATGGCCAGGTCGTAGAAGCAGCGGGGCTGCACCCGGGGCAAGGTGTTCATCTGCGCCCGCGACTCCACCTGGAACACGCCCACCGTGTCGGCCCGGCACAGCAGGTCGTAGACCTCGTCCTCCTGCTCGAGGTGGGCCAGGTCGACGGTCACCCCGTGGTAGCCGGCCACCAGGTCGACCATGTGGTGGAGGGCGGTCAGCATGCCGAGGCCCAGTAGGTCGAACTTGACCAGGCCGGCCGCTGCGCAGTCGTCCTTGTCCCATTGCAGCACGCTGCGCCCCGGCATCCGCCCCCACTCCACCGGGCAGACCTCCACCACCGGCCGGTCGCAGATGACCATGCCGCCCGAATGGATGCCGAGGTGGCGGGGGAAGCCGAGGAGTTCGGTGGCCAGCTGTCGGACGAGGGGCGGCAGGTCCTCGCGCTGATCGAGCGGCTGGCCGCGTTCGGTCGATGACGACCAGGCGTCGGCCTCCTCGGTGGTGTGGCCGAGGGCCTTGCCCACGTCGCGCAGGGCCGAGCGGGACCGGTAGGTGATGACGTTGGCCACCTGGGCGGCGTGCAGCCGCCCGTAGCGCCCGTAGACGTACTGGATGACCTCCTCGCGCCGTCCCGACTCGATGTCGACGTCGATGTCCGGCGGGCCGTCACGGGCCGGCGACAGGAACCGCTCGAAGAGCAGCCCGAGCGACACGGCGTCGACGTTGGTGATGCCGAGCGCGTAACAGACCGCCGAGGTGGCGGCCGATCCCCGACCCTGGCAGAAGATGTCCTGGCGCTTGCAGAACTGGACGATGTCCCACACGGTGAGGAAGTAGCCCGGGAAGCCGAGGGCGCCGATCACCTCGAGCTCGTGGCCGATCTGGTCATAGGACCCGGGCACCCGCTCGAACCCTGGCGGCCCGTAGCGCTCGGCCGCCCCCCGCCGGGTCAGCTCGACCAGCCAGGTCTGCTCGGTGTGCCCCTCGGGGACCGGGAAGTCGGGGAGGCGGGGTGCCACCAGGCGGAGGTCGAAGGTGCACTCGGCGGCCAGCTCGCCGGCCCGCTCGACGCTTCCGGGCCACCGGGCGAACCGCCGGAGCTGCTCGGCCTCGCCCCGTAGGCAGGCGGTGGCGGAGGAGGGGAGCCACCCCTCGAGGTCCTCGAGCGTCCGCCGGGCCCGCACGGCCGACAGGGTGGTGGCCAGCGGGAAGCGGGCCGGGGTGGCGTAGTGGACGTTGTTGGTGGCGACCGGCGACACCCCCCGGCCTGCAGCCAGCACGGCCAGGGCGTCGTTGCGGGGGCCGTCGACCGGGGTGCCGTGGTCCCACAGCTCGACGGCCAGGTGCTCCCGTCCGAAGCGGTCGATCAGGTGGTCGAGGGCCCGGGCCGCGGCCGCCGGGCCCTCGTCGGTCAGGGCCGCGGCCAGGGCCCCCTTGCGGCACCCGGTCAGGATCTGCCAGTGCCCACCGTGCCGGTCGGCCAGGGCATCGAGGGTGAGAACGGGCCGGCCTTTCTCCCCACCTTCGAGGTGGGCCTCGGCGATGGCCCGGCTGAGCCGGGCGTAGCCCTCGGGGTCCCGGGCCAGCACCACCAGGTGGGTCCCGTCCGGGTCGGGCATGCCGGTGCGCAGGTGGGGCCCGTCGACGTCGGACAGGGTGAGCTCGGCCCCGAACACGGTGGGCAGCCCGAACGCCCGGGCCGCCACCGCGAACCGCACCGCGCCGTACAGGCCGTTGTGGTCGGTGAGGGCGACCGCCGACAGGCCGAGCCGCACCGCCTCCGCGGCCAGCTCCTCGGGGTGGCTGGCACCGTCGAGGAAGGAGAAGTTGGAGTGGGCGTGGAGCTCCGCGTAGGGCATGGTCGTCCTGTCGTGCTCAGCCGTAGGTCGCCTCGACCCACCACCGGCCCCGTTCGACCAGGAGGAGGTGGGCCGAGCGAGCGGTGACGGCCTGCAGTCGAGCGGCCCGCCGGCGTGACCGTGACCACCAGCGCTCGTCGGCCGGCCACGGGCCGGCCCACCCGGACAGCGGCTCCCACGGCCCGCCCTCGACCGACAGCCGGTCGGGCGCCGCGGTCAGCAGGCCCCGGGACGACACCCGCACCGGCTCGCCCCGGGTGTCGGCCAGGTCGGCCCGGACCGGGTCGGGGTGGACCACGGCCGGCGCCGGCGGGGGGATCCGGCCGGGCCACGGCGCGTCGGCCTGTCCCGCCCCGGGTGTCCCGCCCCCTCGCCGGGTCCCGGTGGTCCAGGTGACGAGGCGGGACTGCTCGGCCGGGTTCCGGCCACCCTGGAGGTGGGCGGTCACCACCCCGTCCGGACCCAGCAGCTCCTGGGCGGCGACCAGGCAGCGGGCGGCCCGGGCGTCGGCGTCGCTCACCCCGCCCCAGAACCCGACCTCGGCCACCATCGGGCCGTCGGGGGCGTCGTCGCCCGCCAGCAACCGGGCGAGGCGGGGTTGGCGGAGGTCGGCCAGCTCGCCGCTCCGGCCGCCGGCCACCCGGTGGCCGTGGGCGCCGTCGGCCCCGAACCGGCCCAGGATGTCGGCGTCGGGGAGCGCGGCGAACTCCCCGAGGGTGCGGATACCCAGGCGGTCGAGCAGCTCGGCCAGCTCGGGTTGGCCGAGGATGCCGACCGGCAGCGGGGCCAGGAACGCACCGGTCTCCCCGGCCGGGACGACCTCCCCCCGTCGGGCGGCAAGCACGGCGGCGAACAGCCCGTCGGCGATACCTACTTCGGCTGGAGTGACGCCCGACGCCGCCTCGTGGACCAGGTCGATCAGGGTCTCCTCGCCCCCGAAGTAGCGGGCCGGGCCCCGGGCGGGCAGCGAGCAGATGCCGGGGCGCACCGGGGTCACCCACGGGCAGTAGGCCTCGACGGCGGTGAGCACCTCGGCGAAGGTGCGCAGGGTCGTCCCGCCCTCGTCCTCGACGAGGAGGTCGGGGCAGCGCACGACCAGCAGGCGGTCCACCTCAGGCCCCCGCCCCGGCATGCTCCGGAAGGTCGGTGCGGCCGGGACCGTCGGGGTCGTCGGCGGCGGAGACGGCCCCGACGGGGTCGGGCAGCCACAGCCGGCGCCGGGTGGGCCGCGCCGCAGACCGGCGCCCTGCGGCGGTCACCGTCATCCGGCGCCGACGGAGGTGGCCCTCGCCGGCGTCGATCCCCTCCCACGCCACGTCGTCGATCCGCAGCTGGAGGTCGGGCGGCTCGGGCCAGCCCGCCCGCCCCGGAATCACCACCAGCACGGCCCGCCGCTCGCGGGCCCGGGCCACCAGGCGCCGGGCCATGGCCTGGCGGGGCGGGAACGGCGGGCACAGCACGACCAGGTCGACGCCCTCGAGCACGGTGGCGGTGGCCTCGGCCCACGCCGGCCCGGGGCGGGGGAGTAGGGCCAGCCGGCCGAGGTCGATGCCGAGGCCGCCGGCGGCCACGGCCCCGAGGCCCGGGTGGCCGACCAGCGCGCACCACGACCCGGTCGCCGAGGCGGCCGCCACCAGGGCCAGGGCCACGCTGAGGGCGCCGTCGTCGCCCGGGCCCCCGACGGTCAGGGTGGTGCCCCGTCGGAGCGCCCCGTCCGGCAGCAGCCCGGCCAGGGCCGGGGCCACCGGGAGGAGGCGGGTCCGGCTGGCCGCTACGGGCCGGGTGCGCTCGGCCAGGGCGGCCAGGACGGCGAGGGCCGCCGGGTCCCGATCCCGGGACAGCCGCTGATCCGGCTTGATTGCGAACATACGTTCGATAGTACCGACCGGGTGGATCGCGGGCCAACGCGAATTCTGCCGGACGGCCCCTCCCCGGCGGACCCGACCCGGACCGACCTACGCCGCG
>DATCCR010000283.1:0-4311 GCA_036511155.1 Acidimicrobiales bacterium | reverse complement strand
CTCGGTCGCGACCTGAGTCAGGTCCACAACTGATGTGCCCTACGCCGCGGGGGAAGACGACCGCCGGGCCCAGCGCCGGTGGGCGGTCCGGCTCAGGCGGCGCTGGTGGCGGTGGCGTCGACGGCCTCCAGGCGCACCTGGGCACGCAGGACGGCGGCCTCGGCCTCGACCAACTCCGGATCGGCCTCTTCGCCCTCGGCGGGCGTGCGATTGGCCGTGCCACCCAACTCGGCCACCCGGGCCTCAGCGGCCTCCAGGGCGACACGGGCCCGGTCCACGTCGATCTCCTCGGCCAGCTCGGCCACGCCGACCAGCAGGGTGACCCGGGAGCCGGTGGTGCCCTCGTCGCCGTCGACGGCAACGTTCTGCTCCACCTGGGTGAAGCCACCGTGGACGGCGATGCGGACGTCGTCGCCCTCGGGGCGGACCACCCGGACCACGCCGGGCCGGACCGTGCCCACCAGGGGGGTGTGGCCGGCCAGGAAGGTGACGTCACCCTCCCCCGTGCGGAGGATCACCTCGGAGGCCATCCCGTCGAGCAGGATGCGCTCCGGAGTGACCAGGTTGATCTGGAAGAGGGACTCGTCGGCCATGGCCCTAACGTCCGATCAGCTGTTCGCGAGGTCGTGGGCCTTGGCCAGCACGGACTCGGCGCCGCCGACGTTGAAGAACGCCTGCTCGGGCACCTCGTCGAGCTCACCGTTGACCAGGGCCTCGAAGGACTCGACCGTCTCCTCGACGGACACGGTCACACCCTTCAGGCCGGTGAACACCTCGCCCACGTTGAACGGCTGGGACAGGAAGCGCTGGACCTTGCGGGCCCGGGACACGGTCACCCGGTCCTCCTCCGACAGCTCGTCGAGGCCGAGGATGGCGATGATGTCCTGGAGCTCCTTGTACCGCTGGAGCACGCCCTGGACCCGGCGGGCCACGTTGTAGTGGCGCTCGCCCACGATCTCGGGGGCCAGGATGTTCGAGGTCGAGGACAGCGGGTCCACCGCCGGGTAGATGCCCAGCGAGGCGATGTCACGGGAGAGCTCGGTGGTGGCGTCGAGGTGGGTGAAGGTGGTGAACGGCGCCGGGTCGGTGTAGTCGTCGGCGGGCACGTACACGGCCTGCAGCGAGGTGATCGAACGCCCCCGGGTCGAGGTGATCCGCTCCTGGAGCTGACCCATCTCGTCGGCCAGGGTGGGCTGGTAGCCCACGGCCGAAGGCATGCGGCCGAGGAGGGTGGAGACCTCCGAGCCGGCCTGCACGAACCGGAAGATGTTGTCCACGAACAGGAGCACGTCCTGGTTCTTCACGTCGCGGAAGTACTCGGCCATGGTCAAGGCGGCCAGGGCCACCCGCAGGCGCACGCCCGGGGGCTCGTCCATCTGGCCGTAGACCAGGGCGGCCTTCTCGATGACGCCCGACTCCTGCATCTCCAGCCACAGGTCGGTACCCTCACGGGTGCGCTCCCCCACGCCGGCGAAGACCGACACGCCACCGTGGTTGATGGCCACGCGGTTGATCATCTCCTGGATGAGCACGGTCTTGCCCACGCCGGCGCCGCCGAACAGGCCGATCTTGCCACCCTGCACGTAAGGCTCGAGGAGGTCGATGACCTTGATGCCGGTCTCGAACATGAGGGCCCGGGGCTCGAGGGTGTCGAAGTCGGGGGCGCTGCGGTGGATGTCCCAGTGGTCCTCGACGGCCCCGATGTCGTCGGTGTCGAGCGGCTCGCCCAGCACGTTGAACACGTGGCCGAGCACGGCGTCGCCGACCGGCACCTGGAGGCCGTGGCCGAGGTTGCGCACCTCGGCGCCGCGGGTCAGGCCGTCGGTCGCCTTCAGGCAGATGCACCGCACCCGACCGTCGCCGATCTGCTGGGCGACCTCGGCGGTGATGGTCAGCTTTGCACCCTCGAGCTCGACGTCGACCTCGACGGCACCGTTGATCTCGGGCAGGGCGTGGGGCGGGAACTCCACGTCGATGACGGGCCCGGCGATGGCCACCACGCGGCCGGAGGCCAGCGTCTTGGGCTCGGTGGGTTGGGGGGCGGTGGTGGTCATGAGCGTCGGGCTCCCTTGAGGTCGTCAGATACTGCAGTGGTGGTGGATACGGAGTGCGTGGTGGTGGCGGGCACGGATCAGACCCTCGTCTCGATGACGAGGCCGCCCTCGTCGCCCTCAGACCCGGCCCGCAGTGCCTCGGCACCGCCGACGATCTCCATGATCTCGGTGGTGATGGTGTCCTGGCGGGCACGGTTCATGATCCGCGAGTACTTCTTGATGAGCTCGCCGGCGTTTTCGGTGGCGGCGGCCATGGCCCGCTGGCGGGAGGTCAGCTCGGAGGCCGAGGCCTCGAGCAACGAGGCGAAGATCTGTGTTTCGGCCGCCCGCGGGGCCAGGTCGACGAGGAGCACGGCGGCGTCGGGCTCGAACTCGGTGTAGCCGTGCTTGACGTCGACGTCGTGGGGGGCGATGTCGCGGCTGCCGGGCTCGTGCTCGTGGTCGGCCTTCTGCTCACCGTTCCGGGGATCGACCAGCGGAAGGAGCTGGCGCACCTCCACCTTCTGGCTGCCGGCGCTGATGAACCGGGTGGAGACGACGAGCACCTGGTCGACCTCGCCGTTGACGAACGGGGTGACGGCGGCGGAGGCCACGTCCCGGGCATCGGCGAATGCGGGACGCTCGCTCATGCCGAGGAACGACTGCTCGACCGCCTGGCCGCGGAACCGGAAGTAGCCCAGGGCCTTCTTGCCCACGGTGACCAGCCGGGTCTCCACGCCGTCGGCGGCCAGCGAGGCCAGCAGGCGCTCGGTGGTGCGGAAGACGGTGGTGTTGTAGCCGCCGCACAGGCCGCGGTCGGCCACGACGCACAGCACCAGGACCTTGGCGACCTCCTCGGGGGTACCGAGCAGGCGGCCGGCGGCCGTCGGGTCACCCAGCGCGGTCTCCAGCACGATGCGGGCCATGCCGTCCTGGTAGGGCTTGGAGGCGGCGATGCGGCCCTGGGCGCGCACGATCTGCGACGCAGCGATCAGCTCCATCGCCTTGGTGATCTTCTGTGTCGACTTGATGCTCTTGATCCGTCGACGGAGGATGCGCTCCTGGCCACCTGCCATAGGTCAGTCGACCTTCCCGGTATCGAACGCGTCCGTGAACTTCCGCAGCGCGTCGGCCAGCACGTCGCCCTCGGGCAGCTTGCCGGAGGTGCGGATGACGTCGAGGATGTCGGCGTGGTTGGCGCGGAAGAAGGCGCGGACCTCTGCCTCGTAGCGCTGTACGTCGGCCACCGCCACGTCGTCGACGTAGCCCTCGGAGCCGGCGAAGATCACCAGCACCTGCTCCTCGACGGGGACCGGCTGGTTGAGGCCCTGCTTCAGGAGCTCGGTGAGCCGGTAGCCGCGGTCGAGCTGGGCCTGGGAGACCTTGTCGAGCTCGGAGCCGAAGGTGGCGAAGGCCTCGAGCTCGCGGAACTGGGCCAGGTCGAGCTTCAGCGTGCCGGACACCGCCTTCATGGCCTTGATCTGGGCCGAGGAGCCCACCCGGCTGACCGAGATGCCCACGTTGATCGCGGGGCGCACACCGGCGTAGAAGAGCTCCGACTCGAGGAACACCTGGCCGTCGGTGATCGAGATCACGTTGGTCGGGATGTAGGCCGACACGTCACCGGCCTTGGTCTCGATGATGGGCAGGGCGGTGAGCGACCCGCCGCCGGCCTCGTCGGACAGCTTGGCGGCCCGCTCGAGGAGCCGGCTGTGCAGGTAGAACACGTCGCCCGGGTAGGCCTCGCGACCCGGCGGGCGGCGCAGCAGCAGCGACATCTGGCGGTAGGCCTCGGCCTGCTTGGACAGGTCGTCGTAGACGATGAGGGCGTGCTCGCCGTTGTCCATCCAGTGCTGGCCCATGGCGCAGCCGGCGTAGGGGGCGAGGTACTTGAACGGGGCGGGGTCGGCGGCACCGGCCAGCACGACCACGGTGTACTCCAGGGCGCCGTAGCGCTCGAGGGTGGCGACGGTCTGGGCGACCGAGGACTCCTTCTGGCCGATGGCGACGTAGATGCACTTCACGTCCTGACCCTTCTGGTTCAGGATGGTGTCGATGCACACGGTCGTCTTGCCCGTCTTGCGGTCACCGATGACCAGCTGACGCTGACCCCGACCGATGGGGGTCATGGCATCGATCGACTTGATGCCGGTCTGCATCGGCTCGTGCACCGGCTGGCGACCCACGATGCCGGGGGCCTGGACCTCCATGCGACGGAGCTCGGAGCCGACGATGGCTCCCTTGCCGTCGATGGGCTCGCCCAGCGCATCGACGACCC
>DATCCR010000282.1:0-2939 GCA_036511155.1 Acidimicrobiales bacterium | reverse complement strand
CCTCCAGGAGGTGGTTGACGAGCCAGGTGGTGACCGCCGCCGCCGCCCCCCGGCCGCGGTGCTCGGGTGGCGTGGCGACGTAGTAGATGCCGCCGGTCGTGCCGTCGAGGTGACCGCACCCGACACCGAGGTCGCCAGTGTCGTCGGCGGCGATGACCCAGGTGGCTCCGGGCACGTCGTAGCTGCCGTGGTGGTCGAGGAGCCAGGCCAGGCCCGGCTGTCCGTAGCCGGACTCGCACAGCCGTCCGAACAGGTCGCGGTCCTGCGCTCCCCCGACTTCGCGGATCTGGAGGTCCGACGGGCGGTCGACGGGCTCCGTCCGGCACATGGCCGGTGTGTCGGTGTCGTCCGGGGTCCCGCCGGATGCCGCCTCGGCCAGGAGGTCGGTGTCGCCCGTGGCGACCCAGACGACGAAGGGACGGCCCACCTCGGCGAAGAAGGACCGGGCCCCGTCGAGGAATGCGTCGGGCGCGCCGTCGACACGAGTCCGGAAGGCGGCGTTGACGTAGCCGTTGGCCACCGCGACCGGGCTGGCCACGACGACGCCGCCCGGCACCTGGCCGACCGTGCCGCGCCGGCCGGAGGTGGCCGCCACGAAGGCCGCCAGGTTGCCGGTCGTCCCATCCATCCGCTGGTCGTCCATGTCCCGAGGATGGCACGCCGGACGATGCGCGTGCCGGGTCGATGGCGGGCCGCCGCGGGCGGATCCGGCCGACGTGCCCGTGCCATGCTGGCCGGCATGGCCGATACCTTGCGCCTCGAGCGCCTCAGCACGGAGATCACGCGGATCACCCTCGACCGCCCCGGGTCGATGAACGCGATGAACGCCACCCTCGTCGCCGAACTGCACGCCGCCCTCGACGAGGTGGGGCGGGACCCGGACTGCCGGGTCCTGATGCTGACCGGCGCCGGCCGGGCGTTCTCGGCGGGTCTGGACCTCAAGGGCTACGGGACGCCCACGGGCTATCGACCGGGGGACGATGCGGTCAGCACGGCGCTACGCACCCAGAAGGAGATCGTGGGACTGGTCGAGCGGCTCCGTGGACTGCCCCAGGTGGTCATCGCCGCCGTCAACGGCGTGGCTGCCGGCGGAGGGCTGGCCCTGGTGCTGGCGAGCGACATCCGGCTGGGCGGACGCAGCGCCCGATTCATGGCGGCCTTCATCAAGATCGGTGTGTCGGGCTGCGATATCGGGACGTCGTGGCTGCTGCCGAGGCTGGTGGGCATGGGCCGGGCCCACGAGATGATGCTGACGGGCCGGGTCGTCGAGGCGGACGAGGCCGAGCGAATCGGGCTGGTCCTGCGGGTGGTCGACGATACCGACCTCGAGTCGGCCGCCATGGTCGAGGCTGAGCTGGTCCTGGCCAACGCCCCGTTCGCCGTGCGGCTGACCAAGGAGACCATGTGGGCCACGGCGGACCTTCCGGCCTTCGCCTCGGCGGTCGCCATGGAGAACCGGACGCAGGTCCTGTGCCTCGACAGCGACGACCAGCGGGAGGCCGTGATCTCGTTCGTGGAGAAGCGCCGGCCCCGGTGGGCGAGGGCCTGACCGGTCCACGGCGGACCGGGCACTGCCCATGGGTCGTGCCCGCTGCTACCGCTTGACGAGTCCGACCAGTTTCGGTGGGACGGCGGCCTTGATGCGGTCGGCGACCGAACGGGGTGGCAGGGGGAAGAACGCCTGTTCGGACTCCATTTCGGCGAGCGGGCCGGACGTCGTCCGGCGGAAGGCGATCCACTTGTCGGTCGCCCGGAGGCGTTCCCAGCGTGGATCCGAGTCGAGGAACGTATCGACCAGGTTCCGCACCTGCGGGAGCTGGAGGTCGTCGAGCACGAGCACCCCGCCGCTGCGGAGCATGCCGGCTCCGTAGAACCAGTCGACGACCGGCATCGGGTACCCGTGGCAGCCGTCGACGAAGACCAGGTCGAGCTCCCGGTCGCCCACCAGGGTCGGGAGCGCCACCTCGGAGGGACGGAGGTCGAAGCGGAGGGTGGTCCGGTCGATGCCGTGCGAGTCGCAGTAGGCCTCGACGGCGACGGCCTCGTCCGGGAAGGGGACCACCGCGAGGTGGTCACAACCCCATGCCGCGAACAGGACCGTCGACAGGCCGGCGCCGGTCTCGAGGGTCCTCGATCCCCGGCCCACCTGATCGGCGATGAACCGGTAGCAGCTGGTCTGCGTCCTCCAGACGACGCCAGTGGGCTTCTCGGGGTGGACGGGAGGTGGGTCGGCGATCACCGTGTCGACCCACGCCTGACGGTCCAGGGGCTCGCTCATCGGAGGGACGCTACAGCGTCCGACTCCCGGCCACTCCGATCGGTCCACAGGGGGCGGGCGACCTCCTGTCGCGTGCAGAGTCCCTGCCCCTCGAGTCCGAACCGGCGCACGTCGGTGTTCGCGGCGCACATGCGACACCTATGACCGCAGCACCTACCTGGAACCATCGACGGGATCGCCTGACCTGCTCCTCGCGCTGCGGGTGTCGGTCGATGAGGGTGTCGGTCGATGAGGGGGAGTGCACCGCATGCGAGCCCCCCATGCCCACCACGATGCCCGTCCCTCGGGTTCGTACCGGCACCCATCGATCGTCCTCGGCAGGAGAGGGCGCCGAAGATCAGCGATCCAGCCAGCGGCCGAGCACGGTGACTTCGGCATCTTCGTAACCGAGGTGGCGGTAGAAGTCCGAAGCATCTCCGTTCCCACTGCGAACCATCAGCTGAGCCTTGGGGGCACCGACCCTGCGGAGCCAGTCTTCGGCGGCGGCCATGACCCTCGTCCCCACCCCGAGTCCCCGGGATCGCTCCTCGACGGCCACGTAGTACACCCAACCCCGATGTCCGTCGTATCCCACCATCGCCGTCGCGACCAAGCCGTGGCGATCGACGAGTCCGATGACTTCTGCCGACGTGCTCGAGACTGCTCGATCGAAGTCGCGGCG
>DATCCR010000281.1:0-4241 GCA_036511155.1 Acidimicrobiales bacterium | reverse complement strand
CCGGCTCGGCCCGTCCTTGCGGTCCCCCTCGTCGGTGATGGTGGCGAGGTACGCCTCGCCCCCGTCGACGAAGCCCTCGAGACCGCCGGTGAGACGGACGGCGCTCTCACCGAGGAGGAAGCCGTCCCACACGTGCTTGCGGCCCCAGCCGTACCCGGTGACCGCCCCGACACCGGTGATGTTCGTCGGGGCGTGGCGGCGGACGGGCCGTACGGACGAGGAGCGGTCGACTGCTTCGGACATCTGGCCTCCTCGGTCTCGTGGGATCGCTGGTGCGCTGTTCCAGTCGGTGTGCCGCTGTGCCGTATCGACTGACCGCTGGTTCAAAAGTATGGCCCACCCTCATAGGCGAAACAATGGGCAATTCCGTTTCCGCACGCTGCGCGCGCGTGCGCGCGTTTGTGTCGCCAACGGCAACACCGCCATGTGCTGGCCGCGTCGTGCGTCACGCGTTGTCGGCCACGTCGCGAGGAAGTTGCGAGCCGGTCGGTGGGCGTCGCGCGCTTCCCATGGCCTCTGGCGCGACGTGGCGCGAGTCGATGGTGTCCCGTGTGGCGCGGGGCGGCCGCGGTGGGGCGGGCGCGGTCAGGCGCCGAGGCGGTCGAGCACGCGCCCGGCCTCGGCCATGATCCGGCTGATCAGCTGTTCGACGGTGGGCAGCTCGGCGATCTCGCCGACGACCTGGCCGGTCGGCAACACGCCGACATCGGTGCGCCCGTCGACCAGCGCGGCCTTGGTCATCATCGGTGCGTTGGCCGCCATGACCACCTGCGGCCACGACAGATCGTTGCCCTGCTTCATGGCGTTGCCCTCCTTCAGGAGGGCGAGCAGCGTCGTGTCGGTCTCCTTGCGGAACGCGTGGGCGTTGGCCATGGCGCGAGGCAGCGCCCGCAGCCAGCCCGACTTCTCGAGGTGGTCGACCAGGTCGGTGCGGATGACCCGCTGGGGGGCGCCGTCCACCGCGGTGGACACCACCGTCCCGGTCACCGGGGTCCGCAGGTAGACCTGCTTCACCTCGTCGGGCACCCGGCTCTCCTGGGTCAGGAGGAAGCGGGTCCCCATGGCGATGGCCGAGGCCCCGTAGGCGAGCGCAGCCACCAGGCCCCGCCCGTCGAAGAAGCCGCCGGCGGCCACGACGACCACCTTGTCGCCGACCGCATCGACCACCGCCGGGGTGAGCAGCGACGTGGGGACGGTGCCGGTGTGGCCGCCACCCTCGCCGCCCTGGGCGATGACCGCGTCGACGCCCCACTCGGCCACCTTCTCGGCGTGGCGCCGCGCCCCGATGGTCGGCATGACCACGAGTCCGGCCTTCCGGCAGCGGTCGACCAGCGCGGGGTTCGGGGCCTGGGCGAAGCTGGCCACCCGCACCCCGTGCTCGATCATGAGGGCGACCCGGTCGCCGACGTCGGCGACGTCGGTGCGCATGTTGATGCCGAAGGGCTTGTCGGTGCGGGAGCGCACCTCGGCGATGGCGGTGACCAGCTCGTCATAGGTCATGGTCGCCGACGCCAGGATGCCGAGGCCTCCGGCCTCGGCGGTGGCGGCAACGAGCCGGGGCCCGGCCACCCAGCCCATGCCGGTCTGGACGATGGGGTACCGCACCCCGACCAGGTCGCAGAACGCGGTGTGCAGGGCGGGATGGCTCACGCCTTCACCTCACGGTCGCGCAGTCCCCTCGGGTCGAGCACGGTGCGGAGCAGGTCGAGATCCTCGGGCGTCGGGTCCCGGGTGGCGGGTACGTCGTCGGGGACGACCAGGGCGAACCCGGTCGCGTCGACGACCTCGTCCACGGTCACGCCCGGGTGGACCGATGCGAGTCGCATCGCATGGTCG
This sequence comes from Acidimicrobiales bacterium, assembly GCA_036511155.1. Lineage (GTDB taxonomy): Bacteria > Actinomycetota > Acidimicrobiia > Acidimicrobiales > RAAP-2 > Bog-756. The sequence continues at coordinate 2,405 of DATCCR010000281.1, read as the reverse complement.
GGGGTGGCGAAGTCGAACACGCCGAGGTTGGACACCACGTACCGGATCTCGTGGAACTTCGTGGCCGACGGGCCGGCGGCCTCGGCCCGCGCGTACCCGACCCCCGACACCACGTCGACCTGCTCCACGAACGAGCGTGTCGAGTGGTTGGGGACCCAGTAGCTCGTGGTGTGGTTGACGGTGTTGCCGGGCGCGCCGCGCACGCCGATGAGTTGGGCCTTGGGCTGCGCCCAGGGCCCGATGGCGCTGATGTTCTGATTGCCGGTCCGGTCGATCTGCGACGCCATCATGATCAGGTTGCGCCGGCCCGACCACACCACGTCGAACACGCGGCGGTAGGGCATGTGCGACTCGAGCACCAGGGACGACGGTGCAGCGCCCAGCGGAGGCGCGCCGTCGACCAGGGCGGCGTCGCCGTCGGTCAGGACGAGGTCGGGGGCGAAGGTGAGACGGGCCAGCCTGGCCCCGAGCGCGGGGGCGGTGCCGAAGGCGCTGGCCATCACCTCGCCGTCGCCGCGGAACACCTCGGCGCAGGCGACCGCGCAGTACTCGGCCCGGGTGACCCCGGTGTCGGTGGTGTCGGTCATGCGCCCTCCTTGGTTGCCTTGGTTGCCTTGGCTGCCTTGGCTGCGGCCCGCTCGTCGGCGGCCTCGCGGGTGGCCGCCTGGTAGCCGGCCTCGTCGACGGCGAGGAACCGTTCGCGGAACGCCGCCCATGCGTCCGGGTCCCCGGCCGCAGTCACGTACTCCTTCTGGAACCCCTCGTCGCGCCCGTAGTCGGGGACGCAGGCGGTGAAGTGGGCCCCGCCCGGCGTCTCGACCACGCCGTCGGTCAGCAACCGGCTGATGCACAGCGACTGGAGCGGACCACCGGCGGCGAGCTCGTCGGTGGCCACCACACGCTCGGCCGTCACGAACCGACGGTCGGCGGCACCCAGGAACAGCTCGTCGAAGAACGGGTCGGGCCCGAGGATCTGTCCGGACCCGGCGGCGTCGGCCCGGTTGACGTGCACGACGGCGGCGTCGAGGCGGAGGGCCGGCATGGCCACCAACTCCTCGCCGTCGTCGTACGGGGAGCGCACGGTGCGCAGCGACGGGTTGACGACCATGACGTCGGACCCGAGTCCGGCACGGGTCGGCAGGAAGGGGACGCGCTGCGAGGCGGCCAGCAGGCCCAGGTAGAACATCCCCTCGTCGATCTCCATGGCCTCGACCGCACCCGACTGGCGGGCCGCCTTGAAATGGGGGTCGGTCGGGATCGAATCGAGGGTCACGAAGCCGTAGACGACCTTGGCCAACTTGCCGGCAGCAGCCAGCAGGCCGACGTCGGGGCCGCCGTAGGAGACGACGGTGAGGTCGGTGAGGTCGGAACGGAGGATGGCCCGCACGGCGGCCATGGGCTTGCGCCGCGAGCCCCAACCCCCGATGCCGATGGTCATGCCCGAGTCGAGCTCGGACACGAACTCGTCGAGGCTCAGTCGCTTGTCAGCCATGGGTGGGTCCTGTCTGCCGGGCGGCGGTGCGCCGGCCCGGGCGTCGTGGCGTGGTCGGCGTGTCAGCCGGGGGAGTGGTCGTCGGCGTAGTGGCAGACGGGTCGAAGTCGGACGGAGCAGAGGCGGACGGTGTCATCGGGTGGTGTCGGCGTCGCGCTTCTCGACGAAGGCCGCCCGCTGCTCGTCGGCCACACCGGCCACGTGCAGCTCGTAGGTGAATCCCTGTTCCAACCGGTAGCTCCGGCGTACGTCCACCGGGTCGATCCCGTTGAGGGACTCCTTGGCCCGCCGGATGATGGTCGGACTCTTGGACGCGATGTCCTCGGCGACCTCGTAGGCCGCATCGACCAGCTGGTCCCGGGGCACGACCCGGAGGACGGAGCCGTAGTGGTGCAGCTCGGCGGCGGTGGCCGGCTTGGCCGTGTAGACCATCGACCGCATGCGGTGCTGGGGGACGAGGCGCGACAGGTGGGTGGCGGCGCCGAGTGCCCCCCGGTCCACCTCGGGAAGGCCGAAGGTGGCGTCCTCGGAGGCCACCACGATGTCGGAGTTGCCGGCCAGTCCCACCCCACCGCCGAGGCAGAAGCCCTGGACGGCGGCGATGACCGGAACCTCGCACTCGTAGGCGGCGGCGAACGCGGCGAAGCACCCCCGGTTGGCCCCGATCAGGGCGTCGTCGCCCTTGGCCTGGATCTCCTTGATGTCGACCCCGGCGCAGAACCCCTTGCCCTCGGCCCGCAGGATCACGACCCTGTTGTCCGGCACGCGGCCGGCGGCGAGCAGTGCGTCGGCCAGGCCGAACCAGCCGGCTACGTCGAGGGCGTTGACCGGGGGATGGTCGATGACCACCTCGGCGATGCCGGGCCGCTTCTGATGGGTGACGATGGGCATGGTGTGCTCCGGGGATCTGCGG
>DATCCR010000280.1:0-5540 GCA_036511155.1 Acidimicrobiales bacterium | reverse complement strand
TCGGCCACCGGCCGGGCCTTCGACACGTCGGTGCGCCCCCGGGGACGCCGCCGCAACAGCCGCCGCCGCAACCAGCAGAAGACGGCGGCCTGACGGGTCCGACTGGCGGGTCCGCCTGACCGGGCCGCCCCCGGGTGGCCACCTGTCGTCGCCGAGAGGTGCCTCGGTACACTGCGTCGCTGACACCGGGCCGGACGGGCCCGGGGGCGAACGTGACGGGGGATCCAACCATGACGGAACGACTCGACGGCACCGTGGCATTGGTGACCGGTGCGTCCAGCGGGATCGGTGAGGCCACCGCAGTGGCCCTGGCCGAGGCCGGCGCCCAGGTGGCGGTGGCCGCCCGCCGCAGCGACCGCCTCGAGTCCCTCGCCGATCGAATCGGCCGCGACCGGGTACTGGTGATCGAGACCGACGTGACCGACGAGGCCCAGGCCCGGGCCATGGTGGACGAGACCGTCGCCCGGTTCGGCCGGCTCGACACCCTGGTCAACAACGCCGGCGTCATGCTCCTCGGCCCCATCGTGGACGCCCCGGTGGAGGAATGGCGCCGGATGGTCGAGCTCAACCTGCTCGGCCTCCTCTACTGCACCCACGCCGCCTTGCCCCACGTGCTGTCCGCCGCCGAGAGCGGCCCGCGCAACGTGGCCGACATCGTCAACGTGAGTTCGGTGGCCGGTCGGGTCGCCCGCCAGGGCAGCGGCGTCTACAACGCCACCAAGTTCGGCGTCGTGGCGTTCTCCGAGTCGCTGCGCCAGGAGGTCACCCGTCGCCATGTCCGGGTGGCGGTCGTCGAGCCCGGGGCCGTGGCCACCGAGCTGGCCACCCACCTCCGGCCCGAAGTCCTCGAGGGGATGCTCGCCACCTTCGGCCCGATGGAGATCCTCCGGCCGGAGGACATCGCCGACTCGATCGCCTTCGCCGTCACCCGCCCGCGCCGGATGGCCGTCAACGAGGTGCTGGTGCGCCCGACGGAACAGGAACGCTGAGTGACCTTCAACGACTACCCGCCCCCCGAGCACATCCTGGGGGACCTCGGGATGGAGGCCGAGCTGACCACCGAGACCACGGCCAAGGTGAGGACGCGCGTGACCCCGTTCGTGACCACGGCCGACGGCGGCGTGCGGTCCGGGGTACTGGCCACCCTGGTCGACATCGTCGGCGGCGCCATCGCCGCCCGGGTGCTGCGCCCCGACTGGATGGCCACCGCCGACATGGCCCTGCAGCTGGTCGGGCCGGTCCACGGGCCGTGGGTGGAGGCCCGGGGCACAGTCGCCCGTCGCGGCCGGACCACCCTGGTGATCGAAGCGCTGGTGGTGTGCGTGGACGAGGACGGCGCGGACACCCTCGTCGACGGCCGGCCCGCCGACCCGGTGGCCTGGGCGTCGATGACCTTCTCCGTCCTACCCGCCCAGAACCCGTCGTCCTCGGTCCAGACGGCGGGCGAGCTGCCGGTGCGGTGGGCCTTCGAGGGGGGCGGGCTCGACCGGCCCATCCTCGAAGTGCTGCCCGTCGAGGTGCTCGACGCCGCGGCCGGCCGGCTGTCGGTGGGCGTGCGTCCCTATCTCTACAACTCGTTCCGTGCCGTGCAGGGCGGCGTGATCGCCCTGCTGGCCGAGGCCGCCGGGGCCGAGGCGCTGGGCGCCGCCCACGGCCTCGACGGTGCCTCCTTCGTGATCACCGACCTCCAGATCGCCTACCTGGCCCTCGGCCGGGTCGGCCCGGTGGTCACCACGGTCCGGGTCCTCGGGTCCGGCCCCGACGGGCGGGCCGGCGCGGTGGTCGAGTTGCGTGACTCCGGGGCCGATGACCGGCTGATGACCGTGGTCAACGTGTCGGGCGCGCCGGCGGCCGTCCTGGCCGGGGCGGCGACGTGACGGCCGGTACCACCGAGGAGCCGACCGACGGGAAGGTCCACCCTCCGGTCGACGCGCCAATCGATCATCGGCGCCACGTCAGCGACTACTTCCGGCTCGAGCGCTGGGAGCTCCCATCGGACGGGGGCGACGACCGGCCGGCGTCGCTCGGCGGCCGGGCCCCGATCGACGGCCATCAGCGGGGCCCCGGTGGCGGTCTACGCACCGGTGGGCTGCTGACGAACCTGGACTCGCTCGGCGGTTTCGCCAGCGGGCTGGCCGCCCTGCCCCGGTGGATCGTGACCACGTCGCTGTTGGCCACCGTGTCCGAGCTCGACCACGTCGGCCCGCTCCGGTTCCGGGCCGATGTCCTGCGCCTCGGCCGCTCCTCGGTGGTGACCGCCCTCGACGTGGTCGACGAGGGGGCGGACGACCGCCACGTGGCGGCGGCCACCATGACGTGTGCCATCCTCGACCCGGGGGCCATGGTGCTCGACTTCGAGCGCCCGTTCAGCCTGGCCATGCCCCCGCCCCAGCCCGACCCGTCCCCACCCGAGGAGTTCTTCTGCATCGAACCGGGAGAGGGCCCGGTGACCCGGCTGCTCCTCGAGGACCGGCTCCGCAACCCGTGGGGGATCCTCCATGGCGGTGCGGTGGCCATGCTGGCCGACGAGGCTGCCTGCCGGGCGGCCGTGGCCCATTCGCCCGCGGCACTAGGCCCCAACGGGGTGGCGGCCGCCGACGCGGTGCTCCACTACCTGCGCCCGGTCAAGGTGGGCCCCGTGGAGGCCCGCTGCCGGGTCCTCGGCACCCGGGCCGGCCGGACCACCGTGCGGATCGAGATCCACGACGTGGGGTCCGACGACCGGACGGTCACCCTCGGTTCGGTCACGGTCCTGGCCGTCTGACGGCGGCGGCCGTCGGCCGGGCCGCCTGCAGTCGTCCGGATGTGCCGGGGGCCCGGTCGCTCCGCATAGGCTCTGGCCCGTACCTGTCCGCCGGAAGAAATGGGATGACGACATGTCGAAGGAATGGGGCCCCCTCGGGGCATTGGTCGGCGAGTGGGAAGGCGAAGGCGGTCTCGACACCTCCTACTCCCATGCCAAGAGCGAGGTCGTCGGTACCCCCTACCTGGAGAAGGTGTCCTTCAAGCCCTTCGGTCCCGTCGACAACGGCAGCCAGCACCTCTACGGGCTCGACTACAAGACGGCCATGTGGCGGAACGACGAGGAGAACCCCTTCCACACCGAGGTCGGCTACTGGCTGTGGGACGGCGCCACCGACGAGCTCATGCGGGGCTTCGTGGCGCCGCGCGGCATCACGGTGCTGGCCGGCGGCCAGGCCTCGGCCGACGCCAAGGAGTTCACGCTGAAGGCCACGGTGGGCGACGCCCAGTACCCGATCGGCGAGGGCAAGTACCTCACGGCCAATGCCAGCTCGGTCAGCTACGACGTCACCATCACGCTCCACGATGACGACACCTGGTCATACGCCGAGACGACCATGCTGCGGATGAAGGAGTTCCCGGACCTGCTCCCGCACACGGACCACAACACGATGCACAAGGTCGGCTGACACCTTCGTCCGACACGTTCGGCCGTGGACACGGGGCGTCGGTTCGCCGGCGCCCCGCGGCGCGGCGCGGCGCGGCCATGGTTCGAGTGCCCGGGCACCTCGCCCGGTCACACGGTTGACAGCGCGTCAGAATTAGGGAAGCCTAATTAGATAGCTATGTGCTCCCTACCCCCGGTCTGCAGCCAGTGATCCCCACGTTCGTGATCTTCCTGCGAGAGGGCGTCGAGGCCAGCATGATCGTGGCCATCCTGCTGTCCTACCTGGACCAGATCGGTCAGCGCCGCTACTTCCGTGACGTCTTCCTCGGCGTGGCCGTCGCCATGGTGCTGATGGTGGTCGGCGGGGTGGCCGCCTACCTGGCCATCGACCACTATGCCGACTCGACGGCCAAGACCGTCTTCGAGACGGTCACGTACCTGCTGGCCGCTGCAGTCCTGACCTACATGACGTTCTGGATGCAGTCCCACAGCCGGACCATGTCGACCGACCTGAAGCGCAGGTCGGACGGCGCCCTCGAGGGGAGGACCCGCTGGGGCCTCGGCCTGCTCGCCTTCCAGGCCGTCGGGCGCGAGGGCCTGGAGACCATGGTCTTCACCCTGGCCATCGTGTTCGCCTCCACCAGCCAGGCCCCGACGGCGGCCACGGGCCACGGCCTGCTGCTCGGCGCCGTGCTCGGCCTGGCCGTTGCACTCGCCATCGCCTACGCCATCTTCAAGCTGGGCAAGCGGGTCAACATCGGCCTCTTCTTCCGGGTCATCGGCATCGTGCTGATGGTCTTTGCCGCCGGGCTGCTGGTCGACGCCGTCGAGAACATGCAGCAGCTCGGCTGGCTCCCCTTCCTCGACCACGCCATGTGGAACTCCAGCAGCTACCTGTCCGAGTCGAGCTCGATCGGTGACGTGTTCCACAGCCTGCTGGGCTACGCCGACCACCCGACCGTGCTCCAGGCCATCGTGTGGGTGACCTATCTGGGCGTCGCCACCACCGCCTTCGTCGTCAGGGGGCGCCGGGGTCAGACCGCCGCAGCCGCACCGGCCGTCGCGCCTGTCGCCGAAGGTGCCGCCACGGCGGGCAGCCCGGTTGCCGCCGTCCCGGTCGCGACCGCCGGATCGGCGACCACGTCGGCCGCCCCGCCTCGGGCCTGACCCTTACCCGGGGGGCCGGCGACGCACTACCGTCGGCACCGGCACCCGAAGGTCGGGCCCGCCGACCGACGCCGAGGATCCCCCATGAGCCCGAAGGCCCCGCCCGCCCCCTCCATGGCCGACAAGACCGTGATCGTCACCGGCGGCAACTCCGGCATCGGCAAGGCCGCAGCCACCGCACTGGCCACCGCCGGCGCCCGGGTGGTCATCACCGCCCGGAACGAGCAGCGCGGCCGGGACGCCGTCGCCGACATCGCGGCGGCCAGCGGCTCGCAGCAGGTCGAGCTCTCGGTCTTCGATCTTGCCGACTTGTCCTCGGTGCGCGCCGGCGCGGCCGACCTCCTCGAGCGGTGCCTGCGCATCGACGTCCTCCTCAACAACGCCGGCCTGATCCTGTCCGAGCGACAGCTCAGCGCCGACGGCTACGAGGCCACCTTCGCCACCAATCACCTCGGCCCGTTCCTGCTCACCGACCTGCTGCTCGACCGCTTGAGGGCATCGGCTCCGTCCCGCATCGTCAACGTGGCGTCGACGGCCCACAACTTCGCCCGGCGGGGCATGGTCTTCGACGACCTCATGGCCGATCGGTCCTACAGGCCGATGGAGGTCTACGGGCGGAGCAAGCTGGCCAACATCCTGTTCACCGTCGAGCTGGCCAAGCGACTGGAGGGCACCGGCGTCACGGCCAACTCGCTCCACCCCGGTTCGGTGTCCACGGGCTACGCCCGCGACGGCGACACGACGGGCCTCATGGCCTGGGGCGTCAAGGTCTACAACCTCCTCCCCATCAGCCTCACCCCCGAGAAGGGCGCCCGGACGTCGGTGTACCTGTGCTCGTCACCCGAGGCGGAAGGGGTGACGGGCACGTACTTCGCCAAATGCAAGGAGAAGGTCCCGTCGGCCAACGCCCGGGACGAGGCTGCCGCTGCCCGTCTGTGGCAGGTGAGCGAAGAGCTGGTCGCCC
>DATCCR010000279.1:0-7265 GCA_036511155.1 Acidimicrobiales bacterium | reverse complement strand
GAACTGCGGGTGGGTGTTGATCCGGGCCTCGGTGGCCCGCCAGTCGTAGCTGTCGGCCCAGTAGTCGCAGAGCTCGCGGGTGTAGGCGAGGGGGATGCCCTGGGTCCAGTCGTCCACCGTCTCCGCCTCGGGCCACCGGGTGCGCTTCAGCCGGTCGCGGAGGTCGACGAGGTCGGCGTCGGGGACGTCGATGCGGAACGGTCGGATCTGATCGGTCACGACGTCACTGTAGGACCCGGGCATGGGCCCCGCACGTGGCCGGTCCTACACTCGTGCCCAGGGGCAGGGTGGCCCGGACGGTCGTCGGCCGGGGAGCGGAAGGGGTCGGCATGGCTCGTACGCGAGACCGGGTGATGCGCAGGGCGGCGACGGTGGCCGCGGGCGTCGCCCTCGCCGCGGCCCTGCCGGTCGACCCGGTCGGAAGGGTCTCGGGCGCTCCGCCGAAGCACACCGCCGCGGCGTTGCTGCCCGGAACGCCGTGCCCCGTGCTTCCGGCCGACGACGTGTGGAACACCCCGGTCACGGGGCTCCCGGTCGACTCGCGCAGCGCCACCTGGCTGGCGTCGATGGGATCGTCGACCACCTTCCTCCACCCGGACTACGGGCCGTCGGGCCGGACGTCCAAGCCCTACGGCATCCCCTGGCAGGTGGTACTCCCCGGGACGCCGCTCGTGCCCATCCGGTTCACCTACGCCGCAGAAAGCGATCCCGGCCCGTACCCGCTGTCGGTCTCGACGCCCGTCGAGAGGGGATCGGACCGTCACGCCCTCATGGTGGACCCGGCGTCCTGCATCCTGTACGAGACGTGGAGCACCCACTTCCACCCGAACGGCCGCTCCAGGGCGGGGTCGGGGGCGATCTGGAACCTGGCGTCGGACGCCCTGCGCCCGGCCGGCTGGACCTCGGCCGACGCGGCCGGCCTGCCGATCCTGCCGGGACTGGTCGGCTACGACCAGGTGACGTCGGGGGCCATGGACCACGCCATCCGGTTCACCGTGGCGTGCACCCAGCGGTCCTATCTGTGGCCGGCCCGCCACCAGGCTGGCCAGGCGAACCTGTCGTGCCCGCCGATGGGTGCACGGTTCCGCCTCCGCCCGACGTTCACCCTGCCGTCGTCGTCGTGCGCCTCGGCGTGCCAGACCGTGCTGGCCACCTTGCGGACGTACGGGATGATCCTGGCCGACAACGGGTCGAACTGGTTCTTCCAGGGCACGGCCGACGCCCGGTGGACGGCGACGCAGGTGAACCAGCTGAAGCAGGTGCCGGCCACCGCCTTCGAGGCGGTCGACGAGTCGTGCCTCCAGGAGTTCCCCGATTCCGGCCAGGCCAGACAGCCGGGCACGCCGGCCTACACCGCCGCCTGCGGCTGACCGCCCGATGAGACCGTCGTGCTTGCCCGTCCGGAGGTGTGCCGCGAGGATGGCCCGGTGACGTCCTACGCCCCGACTGCCGTCCGCCCGGCCCTCGAGGACGCGGTGGCCCAGTTCCTGGCCACCGGCGCCGCCATCGGCCCGGAGCGTTGGGACCTACCGGCCACCGACCGGTGGACGGTGCGCCAACTCTTCGCCCACGTGGTGCGGGGGATGTCCGTCCTGTCCGAGTATCTCGACGCCGGTCTCGAGCCGACCGGTCCGCCGTTGGCCGGCGCCGCCGACTACTTCCGCACCGCCCTGGCCATGGACGGCATCCACGACGGGATCTTCGCGCGGGCCACGGACGCAGCCGGCTCGGCCCCCGACGACCTGGTGGCCTGGGCCCGTGGGGTGTCGGCCGCCATGCTGGCCCGGGCCGCCACCACCGCCGACGACACCGCAGTCGTCCACTTCGCCGGGTGGCTCCGGTTCGACGACTACCTGGTCACCCGGGTGGCCGAGCTCGTCCTCCACACCTTCGATCTCCAGCTGGCCTGCGGCCTCGACATCGAGGGCCCGGCCACGGCGCTGGCCGTGGTCAATCCGTTCCTCCTGGAGCTGGCCGACCGGGCCGACCCCCGGGCTCTGGCGCTGGCCCTGACCGGACGGGCCCAGCCGTTCCCCTGCAACGTGCTCGGCTGACTGCCCCGGTCCCCGCCGGGCGGGGGTGCGCCGCCGTACGCTGGCGTCCGACCGACAGCGGGGGAGGATCCGTGCAGTTCACCGTGACCGAGATGATCGCCGCCTCCCGCGACGATGTGGTGCGCGCCCTGGGCGACCCCGACTACTACGCCAGCCTGGGCGACGCCTCGTCGTCCGTGCGGGCGCCCGAACTGCTGTCTGCATCCACCGAGGGCGGGTCCGTCCGGGTCCGGGTCCGCTACGCCTTCGCCGGCACGATCACGGGGCCGGCGGCCATGGTCGTGGACGTCGACAAGCTGTCCTGGGTCATCGAGACCGACTACGACATCACCACCCACGCCGGCACCCTGGTGGTGGTGCCCGACAACTACGAGGGGATGTTGCGCTGCCGCGGCACCCTCTCCCTGGCCGAGTCGGACGGCGCCACCGTCGAGACGGTCGCCGGTCGCCTCGAGGTCAAGGTCCCGCTCGTGTCGGGGGCGGCCGAGAAGGCCATCTTCGGCGGCTTCACCCGCCAGCTCCAGCTCGAGGCGGCCGCCATGGCCAGCTGGTGCGCTGGCTGACCCGGAACGGGGCTGCTCAGCCGGCCGTGTAGTACGGCTGGTCGCACCGGTACCCGTGGGTCGGCGACGAGATCGGGGGGTCGTCCATGCGGACGAACTTCCCCCCCCTGAGCTCGCCCAGCACGTAACAGGTGATCGGGACCTTCTTGGCCGGGTTGCTCACCGGAATGAGGTTCCCGCTGTCGAAGGCGGAGATCCGGTGCAGCGCCCGTAGGAGCGAGCCGCGGCTCGGGTCGGACCCGGCGTTGCGCAGCGCCTGGACGAACAGCTCGGCGTTGAGCCACCCCTCGAAGGTGAACAGGTCGGCCTGGAAGCCCGGTGCCGTCCTCGCCACCCAGGTGTCGAAGGTGGTGACGGCCGGGATGGCCGGGGCGTCCTCGCCCAGGTAGAACGCGGACTGCTGCTCGAAGAACGACCCGTCGATGGCCGCTGCCCCACCGGAGTTGGGGACGAGGACGGCGCTGTAGGCCGGGGAGCCCAGCACCACGACCGGGTGGAAGTTCTGCTGGGTCAGATTCTTGATGAACGCCGACGCGTAGTTCTGGGGCATCTGCTCCAGGAAGACGATCTGGACCCCGGCGTTGCGCATGGCCACCACCTGGGACGTGAAGTCGGTCTGGGTGGGAGGCAACGCCGGCGAGTAGACGACCTGGTAGCCCTCGTGGGTCATGGCCGACTTCTCGTTGCCCCAGGCCAGGACCGTCGAGGGTAGGTCGGCGATGATCGTGCCGGTGTGCTTGATCTGGGTGGGGAACCGCTTGGCGAAGTAGACGAGCGGGCCGAGGGGCCACCCCTGGCCGGTCGGCATGGCGCTGAACGTGTTCGCCAGCTTGCGCGTCATCGGGTCGAGTGACTCGGACACGTTGGGGAACTGCGGGTTGGCGGCGAGGACGGTGCCGCCGAAGCCGTCCTCGAGCGAGATGTCCCCGACGGTGGCGAAGTCCGTGTTCACGGCCTGCTGGGTGAGCTGCTTGTTCGTGGCGCCGCTGAACGCGTCGTCCTGGCCCTCGACGACGACCTTGCGCCCGTTGACCCCACCGGTCGAGTTGACGTACGCGGCGTAGGCCTGGGCGCCGACCAGGCCGCCCTTGAACAGGCCGGCGGTCTGCGTGGAGATGTTGGCCACCGTGACCGACGTGGGGGTCACTCCGGTGTGGTCGCTGAAGGCCGCCGCCGGCACCGGGTCGGTCGATCCGGTCGACGGGCCGCCGGGGCTGGCCGTCGACGAGCACGCGGCCAGTGTGCCGGCCACCACGGCCATGGTGGCCACGAGTGCCCGTCGTCGGCCGGCACGGTGGGCACCCTTCATGAAACGACGCATACAGTCCTCCCCCTCCGCCGGTAGCCCGACGGGATCCTCCCCCTGGCGAGACGGTAGCGGCCCCGGAGCGGCCGCGCCCGCCTTCGGATCAGGCGTCGTGTTGGCCGGCGAGCAGATAGCCGTTGCCGCCGGAGGTGGAGGCGATGGCGTAGAACCGGTCGGGCCCGCCGGCGCCGCCGCGCGAGCCGTAGAAGGGCGCGTCGAAGGCGAACACCCCGCCGTCGGTGCCGACCATCCAGTAGCCGCCGGTCGCCGCGTCCGAGGCCAGTCCCGTCACCGGCCGGTTGAGCGGCGTGCCTCCCATGGACCCGTGGAAGGCGGCGTCGCCGAAGGCGAACACCCCGCCGTCCGAGGCCACCTCCCAGTAGCCCTGGCCGTCCGGGGTCGAGGCGATCCCCACCACCGGCTGGTTGAGCGGCTTGCCCCCCATCGACCCGAAGAAGCCGGCGTCACCGAAGGTGAAGACACCCCCGTCCGAGCCCACCTCCCAGTACCCCTTCCCGTCCGGTGTGGCGGCCATCCCCACGACAGGGCGGTTGAGCGGTTTGGCCCCCATCGACCCGTAGAACCCGGCGTCACCGAAGGTGAAGATCCCGCCGTCGGCGCCGGTCATCCAGTAGCCCTGGCCGGTGGGGGAGGCGGCCATGGCGGCCACCGGGAGGGCCGGTGTGATGCCGAGACCCGGGAGCGAGCCGAGGAACGGGGCACCGGCATAGGAGAAGACCCCGCCCTCGGCCGCCGACAGCCAGTAGCCGCCCGGAACCGGGTCGGCGGCCAGCCCGGTGAACCGCAGTCGCGTGGTGGCGGGTGCCCCGGGCACCGGCGCGGTGCCGAAGGCGTAGACGGCGCTGGTCTGGGGCGGGGGTGGCGGGGGAGGCGGCGGAGGTGCCGGCGCCTGGCACAGCGACACGAAGCCGTAGCCCTGGGCGGACAGCTGGGAGATGATCTGGGGCAGGGCCGCCACCGTCTGGCTGCGGTCGCCTCCCCCGTCGTGCAGGCCGATGACCGCCCCCGGAAAGGAGGACCCCACGACGGCGTTGACGATGGCCTGGACGCCGGGGCGCTTGTAGTCGCTGGAGTCGACCGAGTAGCTCATGGTGGTGAGGCCGCGAATGGCCAACTGCTGGAGGGTGGTGCCGCTCCACGCGTCGTACGGCGGGCGGACGCAGATGGGTGCCCGGCCCATGACGGACGTGATCATGTTCTGGGTCTGGTCGATCTCGAACGGGTACTGGGATACCGGAAGGGTGGCCAGGTTCGGGTGGTCCCAGGTGTGGTTCTGGACCGAGAACCCGGCAGCCGCCAGGTCGGCCGACATGGTCGGGTGGGCGGCCACCTCGTAGCCCACCTCGAAGAAGGTGGCCGGCACGTGGTACTGCTCGAGGACGGCCATCACCTGCGGGGTGTAGATGCTCGGCCCGTCGTCGAAGGTGAGGGCCACGACCCGCTGGCCGGCCGTGGCCTCGCCGTAGGGGGCTTGCCACGTGTAGAAGGCCGGCTGCCCGAGCGGCACCACCGACCCCGCCGGTGGGGCGATCCCCACGGCGCCAGCGCCGGTCACCACGGCGGCTGCGATGGCGTACCGCCTCCAATTCCTCCCCATGGACTGCTCCTCCTCCATTGCCGCGACCCGCCTTACCGAGCACGGTAGATCGTCGGGGACACCAGGGGGTGGCATGGGCCGGGACCCCGGCAGCGGCATGAGCCGGGACCTCCGGGGTGGCATGACCCGGGCTCAAGCTTTCGGCTGACGTGCCGATGCAACCGGGGACGGTCCCCGTCCGGAGGTGACGCACATGAGTCAGTCAGAAGCATTCAGGACCTGCCCCTACTGCGCTACGCAGGAGGTACCCAAGCTGGTCGTCTACCCGCGCCTCGTGGCCGGGTCCTCGACGAGCTGGAAGTGCCGGTCGTGCGATCGGTTCTGGTCGGACGCCCAGACGGTGCTGCTCCGGGCCTCCTGACCGCTGGTCGCGATCAGCGCCGCGCCCGGGTGCATGGCGTTGTCCGCCACGTTCCGGCCGGTCGGGTGGCGGCAGCACGTGCACAGCAGGACTTCCTCGGGGATGGCGGCGATCGTCTGCGCGTCGCCGGTGCCAGAGGACCCGGGTTCAGGGGATGACGGGGATCTGCCGGTCCCGGAGCGTTTCGACCACGGCGGCCAGCTTCCGCAACGTCCGGTCGTTCTCCTCGGCGGTGGTGCCGAGGAGGGCCCCGAAGGCCAGATTGCCCATGATGTAGGTCACGACCAGATTGGACCAGAAGGGGACGTCGTCGCCCTCGATCCGAAAGATGCGGGACATGGCCGACTCGCAGGCCTCGATGAGCGGGGGCTTGCCGCCGGGGTGCGCACTCGAGGGGAGGTTCCGACCGGCCAGGTGGCGGAAGAGCTTGAACCACAGGAATGCCTCGGGGATGGCCACCGCGTGGACGAGGAACGCCCCGGGGGCGTCGAGCCCGGGCTGGTGCTCGAACCCGTCGATCTGGGTGGCGATCCGCATCCCGAGCTCGTCGGCCACCGCGGCCAGCAGGCCGTCCCGCCCGCCGAAGTAGCGCGAGATGTAGTTGGTGGCCGTGCCCGAGGCGTCGGCGATCATCCGGCTGGTGATCTGGCCGACGTCATGGGTCCCGAGGAGCTCGATCGTCGCCCGGACCATCTTGGCCTCGTTGGCGATCTGGATGGGGAGGCGCCGCTTGGGGGCCGCCTCGGTCGTCTCGCGTTCGAACGTGATCGCCATCGGTGTCAGTCCCCCACTCCTCCGGGTGCACGGTGTCGCGCCCCTGGTCTCCGGATGCCCCCGGGCACATGTTGTATCACCGGACGCCCGGGCATCCGTGCCCGAAGGGGCCGGGAAGCGGTCGGTGCCGCCCCGGCCCGGGCGATCAGCCCTGGTAGCGGGCGGCGGCCGCCACCCAGTCGGTGGCGATGGCCTGCTGGGCCGCGGCCAGCGTCAGGCTCCCCGAGCACACCAGGCCCTTCAGCGTGTTCTCCAGGCCGTCCTTGGCGTTGCGGGTGGATGTGGCGTTCGGATTGTCGTTGGGCTGGAGCCAGAGGTTGGCTGGGTCATTGGGGTCGCCTCCGAGCTCGAGCGGGATCAGGTGGTCGTACTCGCCGGTCGTGAAGGACCCGGCGTACCCGTAGGCCCGGGCCGAGGCCACCTTCTCGGGCCCGGTGACCGAGGCCGGCGGACGTACGGTCGCCGTCCACCCCGACCGGCAGATGGTGGTGGCGAGGTCGGCTTGGGTGACCTGGGGGTTGACCGCCCCGGGCGTGCAGGACGGGTCGGGCAGCGGGGCCCCGCCCTCGGTGCGGTAGTGGCAGGAACC
>DATCCR010000278.1:0-14797 GCA_036511155.1 Acidimicrobiales bacterium | reverse complement strand
TCGTCAACATCGTCCCGTCGTCCGACCATGCCGTCGGTGCCATGCTCTCGACCGACCCCCGCGTCGACCAGGTCAGCTTCACCGGGTCGACGGCCACCGGCCGCAAGGTCATGGCCTCGGCCGCCGGCACGGTCAAGAAGGTCTTCCTGGAGCTCGGGGGCAAGTCGGCGTTCGTCATCCTGGATGACGCCGACTTGCGGGGTGCATGCGCCACGGCGGCATTCACCGTGTGCACCCACGCCGGTCAGGGGTGTGCCATCACCACCCGACTGCTCGTCCCCCGGTCGCTGTTCGACGAGGCGGTCGATTCGACGTCGCGGGTGATGGCCAAGCTGCCGGCCGCCGACCCGACCGATCCGGGCACCATCTGCGGGCCGTTGATCAGCGCCCGCCAACGCGATCGGGTCGAGGGTTACCTGAAGCTGGCCATCGAGGAGGGCGGGTCGTTCGCCCTCGGCGGCGGCCGGCCCGAGGGACTCGACGGCGGTTTCTTCGTCGATCCGACCCTCATCGTCGGGGTCGGAAACGAAGCTCGGGTGTCCCAGGAGGAGATCTTCGGCCCGGTACTGGTCGTCATCCCCTTCGACGACGACGACGATGCGGTGGCCCTGGCCAACGACTCGGCCTACGGCCTGTCCGGCTCGGTCTGGTCGGCCGACCGGGAGCGTGCCATCGGAGTGGCCAACCGGATCCGCACCGGCACCATCGGCATCAACGGCGGGCTGTGGTTCAGCCCCGACATGCCCTTCGGCGGGTATAGACAGTCGGGAGTCGGACGCGAGTCGGGCGTGGCCGGGTTCGAGGAGTACCTCGAGATCAAGTCGTTGGCCGAGCCGGCGTGACCATCTACCCGGACCGCACCATCGACGACATACGGGAGGCGAAATGACGGAGGGAACCGACGGGGCACGTGCCGCCGGCATGGCCAAGATGGACGAGGTCTACGGCTTCAGTGTCGATCCCGACACCATCTCCGGCCCCTACGTCGACGTCACCGTCGACCACCTGTTCGGTGCCATCTGGACTCGCGAGGCGCTCGACACCCGGGACCGACGGATGCTCACCATCGGGGTGCTGGCCGCGCTGGGCCAGGCCAACCTGTTGGAGATCCAGTTCCGCTCCGCCCTCCAGCGCGAGGAGTTGACCGAGGAGCAGGTCCGGGAGATCGTCCTCCACCTCGCCCACTACGTCGGCTGGCCGCTGTCGACCGGGGCCAACGCCGCCGCCGAGAAGATCATCGCCGAACGGGCCAAAGCGGCGAAGACCGCCGCGGCCGCCGACACGAACGAGACCGAGGAGTCCTGACATGACCGAAGCCACGGGGGCCGCCCCCACCACCACGTTCGACTTCCATGACAAGGTGGCCATCGTCACCGGCTCGGCCGGCGGCATCGGCCAGGCCTACGCCGAGGCCCTGGCCGCGGCGGGCGCCTCGGTCGTCGTGGCCGACATCGATGCCGGCAAGGCCGAAGCTGTGGCTGCCGGCATCCGCTCGACCGGAGGCTCGGCTCTGGCGGTCACCGTGGACGTGGCCGACCCGGCGTCGGCCCAGGCCCTGGCCCAGGCGACGATCGACGAGTTCGGCGGCATCGACTACCTCGTCAACAACGCCGCCATCTTCGGCGGAATGAAGCTCGACCTGCTGCTCACCGTCGATTGGGACTACCTCAACCGATTCCTGTCGGTGAACATGCTCGGTGCCCTCAACTGCGTCCGGGCCTGCTGGCCGGCCATGAAGGCCCGGGGCGGCGGCGCCATCGTCAACCAGTCGTCGACGGCCGCCTACATGTACGCCGGCTTCTACGGGCTGGCCAAGGCCGGGGTGAACTCGATCACGCAGCAGCTGGCCCACGAGCTGGGCGGCGACAACATCCGGACCAACGCCATCGCCCCCGGCCCGACCGATACCGAGGCGTCCCGGACCGTGGTGCCCGACGCCTTCATGAAGCCGATCCTGGCCGGCCTGGCCCTCAAGCGGATGGGGCAGACTTCGGACCTGGTGGGCATGTGTCTGTTCCTCCTGTCCGACGAGGCGTCGTGGATCACCGGGCACGTGTTCAACGTCGACGGCGGCCAAGTGGTCCGCCCGTGACGCATGCGGCGGACCACAACGCCGACCACGGGGACGCCGACCACCGGATCGAGCTGGAGTTCCTCGACCACGTCCTGGTCGTCGCCTTCGACCGGCCCGAGGCCCGCAACGCCTTCGACCGGGCCATGTACCGGGCCGTGGCCGGCGCGCTGTCGGGCGCTCTCGGCGACGACGACGTCCACGCCGTCGTACTGACCGGCCGGGGCAAGGCGTTCACCTCCGGCCAGGACCTCCGCGAAATGGTGGCCATCGCCACCGGAGACGCCGACCCCGAGGCCGGTTCGGGGTTCCAGGACCTCCTCGACCTGCTGATGCGCTTCGACAAGCCGTTGCTGGCCGCGGTGCACGGCGTGGGGATGGGCCTCGGCTGCTCGATCCTCGGCCACGTCGACCTGGTCCTGATGGACGAGTCGGCCCGCCTGCGCGCCCCCTTCGCCGAGATGGGCGTCCCGCCCGAGGCGGCAAGCAGCTACCTCCTGCCTGCCCGGATGGGGTGGCAGCAGGCCTCGCTGGCGCTGCTGGCTTCGGAGTGGATCACCGCTCCGCAGGCCGTCTCCTCGGGTCTGGCCCTGCGGGTGTGTCCCGACGGGACCGTGCTGGCCGAGACGCTGGAGCTGGCCCGGACCATCGCCTCGTTCCCGGCCCACGCCACCCGACGGATCAAACACCTCATGCTCCAGGCCCGTGGGCCGGCCGTGTCCGACGCCCGCCGGCGCGAGGAGGCCGCGTTTGCGACCCTGTTCGCCGACCCCGACGTCAACCCCGGCGAGCAGCTGGCCGCCGGGCTGGGGGACTGAGACCCGTGCAGCTGGGCATCACCTGCTTCCTGACCGACCGTGACATGGCCCCGGCCGATCTCGCCCGGGCGGCCGAGGAGCGCGGCTTCACCTCGCTCTACCTGCCCGAGCACACCCATCTGCCGGTCCGGGCCGACACCCCGCCGTCGCTGGTGGAGGGTGTGCGGGCCGAGGACTACAAGCGCAGCCTCGACCCGTTCGTGGCCCTGGCCACCGCAGCCTCGGTGACGACGAACCTGGTCCTCGGGACGGGCGTGGTTCTGGTCGCCCAGCACGACCCGATCGTGTTGGCCAAGCAGGTGGCCACCCTCGACCACCTCAGCGGCGGGCGGGTGGTCCTCGGCATCGGCTTCGGCTGGAACCGCGAGGAGGCGGCCGACCACGGGGTGGCCTTCGCCGACCGGCGGGCCATCGCCCGCGAGCACGTGCTCTGCATGCAGGCGCTGTGGCGCGACGATCCGGCCGAGTTCCACGGGATGTACGTGGACCTCGGCCCGTGCTGGAGCCGTCCCAAGCCGGTACAGCGGCCCGGGGTGCCCGTCCTACTGGGCGGAGCCGCCACGCCGGGCAACTTCGCCGCCATCGCCGACTATGCCGATGGATGGATGCCGATCGGCGGGTCCGGGCTGGCCGAGGCCGTGCCCGAGCTGCGGCGGGCCTTCGAGGACGCCGGACGGGACCCCGACCTAGCCCGGGTGGTGCCGTTCGGGACGGTACCCTCCGAGGCCAAGCTGGATCACTTCGCGCGCCTCGGCCTCGACGAAGTGGTGCTGCGGGTGCCGTCCGGGTCCCGCACCGAGATCCTGGAGGTGCTCGACGCCCATGCCGTCCACGTCGCACGACTCGCCGGGTCCGATGTCTGAGCAGACATTGCCGGAGGCCCCCCGCCGGATGGGCACGCTCGGACGCCCGTGGAGCGGGGGCGGACGGGAGGAGATGGCTACCGCCGTTCGCCGCCTGATGCAGCTCACCGTCACCTCGACGCCGGCGCCGGGCGTGTTCGGAGACGCCGCGGCGCGGATCGAGGCCCTGTGCGACGAGCTCGCCGCCGAGGTCCCCGACGACGGGCCGGAGCCGGTCGGGCGGTTCGCCGAGGAGTCGGTCGGGTCCGGGGAGCTGTCCGGCCTCACGGCGGCTATGCCCTTCGACATGGTGGTCGGGTCGTGCAATCCGGTGGCCCCGCCCATCGAGCTCTGGTTCGACCCACCGAAGGCCTTCGGGAAGGTGGTCTTCTCCCCGCAGTACGAGGGTGCACCAGGCTGCGTCCACGGCGCGGCCATCGCCGCCGCCTTCGACATCATCCTGACAGCGGCCAACGTGGTGGCCGACGCCGCCGGGCCGACCGTGGAGCTCACCATCCGCTACCTGAAGCCGACGATCGTCGGCGTCGACACCGAGTTCGAGTCCGAAGTGACCGAGGTCACCGATCGGCGGACCCACAGTGTCGGCCGACTCATCCAGGGGGGTGTGGTCAAGGTGGAGGCGACAGGGGAGTTCGTCAACCTGTCGCGCGACCGGATCAATGCCATGCACCGGGACCGGGGCGCCGAGGGCGCCGAGGCCAGCGGGTGACGCGACTGCCACGCGTGACCGCCGGGCATTCTCTAGAGTCAGCAGCACTGTGTCGTGCCGGGGGGACGGGCCGTGGGCCTGCCGGGCACCTGAACAACAGGGGGAGACGATCATGAGGTACTCCATCAGCGACGGCGGGACGACGGTCCGACGGCGGTCCGGGACGGTGGCGGTGGCCCTGGTGGGCCTCGTGCTGGCCGGCACGCTCACCGCCTGCTCGTCCACAAAGGCGCAGCCGGCCACGACCTCGTCGAACGGCTCGTCGGGAGGTTCGTCGGGTGTCCCGTCGACGGCCTTCAGCGATACCACCGGCCTCACCCCGTCGTCGGTGACGGTGGGCAACGTGTCGACGCTTGCATTCGGTCTGTTCAAGGGCGCCAACATCGGTACCGAAGCGTGGGCGGACTATGTCAACTCGACCGGTGGGATCAACGGCCGCAAGGTACTTGTCGACTCCTATGACGACGGCTACCAGGGCGCCCCGAACAAGCAGGCCACGGAGCAGGTCGTGCAGAAGGACTTCGCGGCGGTCGGCGGGTTCACCCTCGAGGACACCTACGGCGCGACGGTGCTCGCCGCCAACCCCGGCGTGCCCAACGTGACGGTCTCCCTCAGCCAGGTGGCAGGTGACCTGCCCAACAGCTTCAGCCCCGACCCGGCAGCCATCGGGTGGCCGACCGGCCCACTGCAGTACTTCAAGCAGAAGTTCCCTTCGGACGTGCAGCATGCCGGCGCACTCGTGGCCGACCAACCGTCAGCCATCACGAAGTGGGGGGGCGAGAAGGCGGCCATGACGTCCCTCGGCTACAAGGTCATCTATGACCAGCAGTTCGGCATCACCCAGACCGACTTCACCCAGAACGTGGTGGCCATGCGCAATGCCGGGGTGAAGATCCTGTTCCTCGAGCAGATGCCCGAGAACTACGCGGCCTCGGTCATCAAGGCGCTCAACCAGCAGGACTTCCACCCCCATCTCGTCTTCGGTGCCTCGACGTATTCGGAGCAGCTGGTGCCGGATTCCGGCGGCGCGTCGGCAGTCGACGGGGCCTACATGGAGATGGTGAATTCACTGTTCCTGGGCGAAGACGCCAACCAGCTGCCAGCGGCCCAGACCTTCCAGACCTGGGTCCAGAAGGCGTCCCCCGGGTTCAAGCCCGACCTGTACACCTTGTTCGGCTGGCTGTCTGGGCAGCTGTTCACCCAGGCACTCCAAGCCGCCGGGAAGAATCCCACGCGGGGCTCGGTGCTCCAGCAGCTCAAGAAGATCACCGTCTTCAACGGGAACTACCTCATCGCCAGCTCCAACCCGGCCCAGAAGTCCCCGGCGTACTGCTACGTGATCGCCCAGATCAAGAACGGCCAGATCCAGCGGCTGGACGACCCGCCGGTCAATGGCCCGCAGCACGGCTACCGGTGCGACGGGAAGTTCTACTACTACCCGCCCAAGTAGCAGCAGCAACCGGACGGCCCTGCTGACCCGGGGTTCCGCGTCGTAGGCTCGACGGTCATGTGCGGACGGATCTCGCTCTATTCGGACCCGGACTACCTGGCCCGCATCTTCGACGCCCAGCTGGGCCCCGACGTCGACCCCGATGCCCGACCCAGCTGGAACATCCCGCCGTCCCGGACGATCCTGGCCGTGGCCGACGTCCCCGACTCCGACGCCCCTGTCGACGCGGGCGACGCCGCGGCACCGGTCCACCGCGAGCTCGGCCGCTACAAGTGGGGGCTGGTGCCGTCGTGGGCCAAGGACCCGGCGGTGGGCAGCCGCATGTTCAACGCCCGAGCCGAGACGGTGGCGTCGAAGCCGTCGTTCCGGTCGGCGTTGACGGCCCGCCGGCTCGTGGTGGTGGCCGACGGGTTCTACGAGTGGAAAGCGGGAACGGGGAACACGAAGCGTCCTTTCTACTTCACCCGGGCCGACGGCCGGCCGCTAGCCCTGGCCGGGCTGTGGGAGCAGTGGTGGGGCGGGCCGGACGCCCGCGGCACGGCCGAGGCCGACCTGCCGCCCCTGCGCACCTGCACGGTGATCACCACCGAGGCGGGCCCGGACAGGGGGGACGTCCACCACCGGATGCCGGTTGTTCTGGAGGACGACACGCTCGACGAGTGGCTCGACCCGGCCAACCGGGACAAGCCTGAGCTCGAGTCGCTGCTGGTGCCGTCGCCGGCCGGCACCCTCATCCACCGGCCGGTCGGCAGGGCGGTCGGAAATGTCCGCAACGACGGCCCCGAGCTCACCGAGCCCGCCGAGGACTGAGTTCCGTCGCGGCGGAGCCCGCCACGACCCCGGCAGGTCCCAGCGCCGACCCTGGACGCGCCGAGTCCCGCCGGAGGCGGGACTCGGGTCAATCGATCGTCCGGCTCACGTGGAGCCGTGTCGGTGGGGCTCAGGCGTCGGCGGGCGCCTTGGCGGCACGCTTCATCAGGCGGGACTTGCGGTTGGCGGCCTGGTTCTTGTGGATGACGCCCTTGGCGGCCGCCTTGTCGATCCGCTTGATGGCGAGCCGGATCGACTCCTCGGAGTTCTCGGCGCCCTCGGCGATGGCCGAGTTGGCCTTCTTGGTGCGCGTGCGCAGTTCGGACCGGACGGCCTTGTTGCGGGCCTGGCGCTTGATGGTCTGGCGGTTGCGCTTGATCTGGCTACGGATGTTGGCCACTGCTTGTCCTCGTCGTCCTCGTGCGTCGGGTCCGGGCGGAGACGTGCACCACCGGCCCGGGCTGTGTCTGATCCCCCGGGGATCCTCATGGGATCACCTAGCGGGAGACAAGTAAGGATAGCAGTTCGGGCCGGATCGGTCCCGCCGGCCGCCGTCCGAGGCCCACCGGCCGCCGTCCGGGCCACTGGGGGTCGGCCTCCGCCGGCCTTGGGTACGCTGGGCGACCCGTGCTCCCCATCGACCGTATCCGCAACTTCTCCATCATCAGCCACGTCGACCACGGCAAGTCGACGCTGTCCGACCGCATCCTCGAGCTGACCGGGGCGGTCGACCCCCGCCAGATGCGCGAGCAGTACCTGGACTCGATGGACATCGAGCGCGAGCGGGGCATCACCATCAAGGCCCAGAACGTGCGGGTGTCATGGGCGGACCACACGCTCCACCTCATCGACACCCCGGGCCACGTCGACTTCGGTTACGAGGTGAGCCGATCGCTGGCCGCCTGCGAAGGTGCCGTCCTGCTGGTCGACGCCTCGCAGGGCATCCAGGCCCAGACCCTGGCCAACTGTTACCAGGCCCTGGAGAACGACCTCGAAATCGTGGCCGTACTCAACAAGATCGACCTGCCGGCCGCCGACCCCGAGCGGTGCGCGGCCGAGATCGAGACGGTCCTCGGTCTGCCCGCCGCCGGCATCCTGCACATCTCGGCCAAGACCGGCGAGGGGGTGCCGGCGCTGCTCGACGCCATCGTGGCCAGTATCCCGGCCCCCGCCGGCGACCCTTCTGCGCCGCTGCGGGCCCTCATCTTCGATTCGGCCTACGACCAGTACCGGGGGGTGGTCAGCTCCATCCGGGTGATGGACGGCACCCTCACCACGAACGACCGGCTGCGGTTCATGCAGGCCGGAGCGAACCACGAGATCGAGGAGATCGGCGTCCGCACCCCAGTGATGGTGCCCGTCGCCGAGCTCGGCCCAGGTGAGGTCGGCTATCTCATCGCCGGCATCAAGGACGTGGGTGGCGCCCGCTCGGGAGAGACGGTAACCACGGCCACCCACCCGGCCCACACGGCCCTCGACGGCTACCGCGACCCCAAGCCGATGGTCTTCTGCGGCCTGTTCCCCATTGACGGCGACGAGCTGCCCGACCTGCGCGATGCCCTCGAGAAGCTGCGGCTCAACGACGCCAGTTTCACGTACGAGCCCGAGTCGTCGCGGGCGCTCGGGTTCGGCTTCCGCTGCGGCTTCCTCGGACTCCTCCACATGGAGATCGTGCGCGAGCGCCTCGAGCGGGAGTTCGACCTCTCCCTGATCGCCACCGCCCCGTCGGTCGCCTACCGGGCATTCCTGAACGACGGCAGCGAGGTGGACGTCGACAACCCCTCCGAGCTGCCCGAGCCGACCACTCTCGACCATGTCGACGAGCCGATGCTGCGGGCCACCATCCTCACCCCGTCGGAGTACACCGGCTCGATCATGGAGCTGTGCCAGGGCCGGCGGGCCGAGATGGTGAAGATGGACTACCTGTCGCCCGAGCGGGTCGAGTTCGTCTACGTGATCCCGCTGGCCGAGGTGGTGGTCAACTTCTTCGACCAGCTGAAGAGCCGGACCAAGGGCTATGCCAGCCTCGACTACGAGCCGGACGGCTACGCAACCGCCGACCTGGTCAAAGTGGACCTGCTCATCAACCACGTGCCGGTCGACGCCTTCTCCACCATCGTCCACAAGTCGCAGGCCGACTACTACGGGCGGCGGATGGCCGAGAAGCTCAAGGAGCTGATCCCGCGCCAGATGTTCGAGGTCCCCATCCAGGCCGCCATCGGGGGCCGGGTACTGGCCCGGGAGACGGTCAAGGCCCGGCGTAAGGACGTGCTGGCCAAGTGCTACGGCGGCGATATCACCCGCAAGCGCAAGCTGCTGGAGAAGCAGAAGGAGGGGAAGAAGAAGATGAAGAACATCGGCCGCGTCGAGGTCCCCCAGGAGGCCTTCGTCTCCGCCCTCAGACTCGACGACTGACGGGTCCCGCTCGCCCCGCTGCGTGCATGCCGTCGCACGGGACGCCGCTCGACCCGCTCGATCCGCTCGACCCCCACGACGACGCCGGGCGTCAGGCCGGCCCGGCCACCTCGGCGATGCGGCGACTCGCCTTCTCCCACGTCATGTGCTCCACCCGGCGCAGTCCGTCGGCGCTCATCCGGGCGACGGTTTCCGGGTGGTCGGCCAGGTCGGCGATGACGGCGGCAAACCCGGCGGTGTCGGCGGGGTCCACGTACCGGGCGGCGTCGCCCCCGACCTCGGGTAGCCCGCCCCGACGGGACGCCACCACGGCCGTGCCGCAGGCCATGGCCTCGATGGCCACCAGGCCGAAGGGCTCGTCGAAGGTCGAGGGGACGCATGACACGGAGGCCCGCCGATAGCGGTCGGCCAGCTCCGCTTTAGCGACGAACGGGACGAACTCCACGTCCAGGCCCTCCGACGATGCCAGATCACGCAACGACCGCTCGTACTCGGTCAGGTCGTCACCGGCGTCATAGGCGCTCGATCCCACGACCGATGCCCGCAACGGGACCGGGGTGAGCGCCCGTGCCGCGGCCATGGCCCGCAGCATCAGGTCGGGACCCTTGTGGGGGGCCACCTGGCCGACGAAGAGCAGTTCGAAGGCCGACCCGTCACGCCCGGCCGACCCGTCACGCCCGGCACCAACGGTTCCCGGATGGAACAGCCCCCGGTCGACGCCGTTCTCCACGACCACGGCCTTGGCCGCCAGGGCCGGGGCTCGCTCGACGAACTGCGACCGGAGGAACTGCGAGACGAATACCACGACGTCCGCGTCGGCCAGGGCCCGGACCAATTCGGCACGTCCGTAGGAGCGGGACAGCGGGCTGTGCATGTAGAGGACGATGCGGGCGTCGGGGAAGGCGCGGCGCCACGCCGGCACGGTGGCCGC
Source organism: Acidimicrobiales bacterium (assembly GCA_036511155.1). Classification (GTDB taxonomy): domain Bacteria; phylum Actinomycetota; class Acidimicrobiia; order Acidimicrobiales; family RAAP-2; genus Bog-756. Next base: position 4,730 of record DATCCR010000278.1, on the reverse strand, counting down.
GATGGACATGCCCTCATAGAGCAAGAGGAGGTCGGGTCGCCACGAAGTTGCCGCCTCTATGGCCGGCAGATAGAGGTCACCGGTGTGTCGCCGGCGTAGGCCGAGCCGGGCCGAGAGGTCGTCCTGCAGCCGCTCGGTCCGGGTGAACCACTGCCGGGGGCAGTAGGCGGTGTAGTCGACAGCCAGATTGTCGAGGCCGTCGAGATGGACATCGCGGTTGTCGCTCACGACGGCCCCGACGATGGCACCGTCGGCCGTCTCGCACCGCGCCAGCTCGGACACGACGCCCATGAGCGTGTTCCCTTGGCGGGACAGCGGCAGGGGGACGTGGAGGACGCGCACCATTCCGCACGGTACCAGGGCACTCCTCACCACCTTTGTCCCCAGGGTCCCGCCGATCGGGGCCGAAGCCCTGCCCGTTGAGGCCTGAAGCCTTGCCGATCGGGACCCGACAGCCCGGTTGATCCGGTCCGGAGGTCCGGCGGAGCGGGCCGGACACGGTACGCTTCGACCCGCATGCGTCCCTCAGATCAGCTGTCGTGACTGCAGCGGACCAGCCCCACGCCAACGCGAGCGCCCGGCAATTCCTGCGCAACGCCCTCTCGTCCTACGCCAACCTGGTCTTCGGCATCATTCTGAGCCTGGTGCTCACGCGGGTTCTGCTCGTCCACCTCGGGACCAGCACCTACGGCCTGTGGATCGTCTTGCTGTCGATCGTCAGCTACCTGGCCCTGCTCGACGTGGGGGTGTCGACGGCGGTCGTGCAGCGGGTGGCCCGGATGACGGCCGAGGGCGACCACGCCGGCTTGGCCAACGTGATCCGCACGGCGTCGGTGTTCTTCTCGGCGTCGGGGGCCATCGCCGTCGTCTTCACCATCGTGATCGCGCCGTTCCTGGCGAACATCGTCCATCTCGGCGGCATCAGCTCCAAGGTGGCCGGGATCACCCTCGTGCTCCTCGGGGTGATGATCGCCACGAAGTTCATCGCCGCCGTGCCCGGTGCCGTCCTGTTCGGGGTGGGCCGCAACGACCGCCAGTCCCAGATCGGCCTGGCCGGCATGTTCGTGACCCAGATCGCCCAGGTGGTGGTGGTCCTGATGGGCGGCGGGTTGGTTTGGCTCGGTGCCGTCACCCTGGCCGGGACCATCTTCAGTTTCGGGCTCACCAGCTTCCTGGTGCGGCGGATCACCGGGTTCTCGGTGGCGTCGGGCCGCTTCGAGCGACAGATCCTGGTCGACCTGCTGAAGTTCGGCGGGCGCAACACGGTCATCGCCATCAGCGGCATGGTCTCCTACAGCCTCGACGCCCTCATCATCGGCATCATCCTGCCGGTGGCACAGGTCGCCCCCTACGACATCGCTCTCTCCACGGCCAACCTGACCCGGAACCTCACGACCTACGGTTCCGACCTGCTGCTGCCCACGTACGCGCACCTCGACAGCATCAAGGACCCGCACCGCCAGGCCCGGCTCTTCTCGAGGACCGTCATGGCGACACTGGCCATCTCGTTGCCGATCCTGGTGGCCCTGGCCGCCTTCGGCGAACCGATCCTCACGCTGTGGCTGGGCAAGGTCCCGCCGAAGACGTATTCGATCATGATCGCCCTCGGCTTCGTCACCGCCCTCGAGCTTCCGGGCCACCAGTGCTTCGTCTTCCTGACCGGCGTCGGCCGGAACCAGCTGATGATGCGTATGGCCGTCCTCGGGGCATCCGTCAACCTCATCGGCAGCGTCATCGCCACGTTCTGGCTGGGGCCCATCGGGCCGGCCATCGGGTCGCTGCCCGCCGTCCTGGTGATCGATTTCACCATCCTCCCGATCATCGTGTGCCGTTACCTCGAGCTGCCGTCGAAACGGTACGTGCGGGACGCGCTGGTCCCGGTGCTGCCGGCCGTCGCCGTCGCCGGCGCGTTGGCCGTCGCCATCCTCTGGTTGTTCCCGGCCCCCCACGCCGCTCCGGTCTTCCGGGCCGGGGTGCGTGCCGTCGTGTGCGCCGCCGTCGTGGTGCTCGGGGCGTGGGCGACTATGGCCGTCGTCACCCTGCGGATCGAGCCCGACATGCGCAGTACGGTCCTGACCCGCCTGCGTCGCAGGGGCCGCTGACCGGTGGGGCTACCATCGCCGGGGATGGCCGCAACGAGGCACACCGGGGGGACCCGCAGCGACGTGCGGGAACCGTCGCGCCGCTCACCCGCTCGCTGCCGACCCGCCGGCCGCCGATGACGCCGCCGCCGTCGGAGCACCCGACCCCGTCGCCGGAGCACACACCCTCGGAGCACGCGTCCCCGGCTGCCCGATCGAAGGCCGTCCCCACCTGGTTCGGCCCCGAGGACCGTTCCCTGTTCGGCTGGGTGCACGTGCCTGAGTTCCCCGGGGGCCAGGGCGTGGTGCTGTGCCCCTCCATCGGCATCGAAGGCGAGGCCACCCAGTTGGCCTACCGCACGTTGGCCGTGGCCCTGGCCGACGCCGGCTGCGCCGTGCTGCGGCTCGACTACGACGGCACCGGCGACTCGGTCGGCGCCCCGGACGACCCCGATCGGCTCGACGCCTGGATCGCCAGCATCGACTTCGGCCTCGACTACCTGCGCGACGCGGGGGCGGTCCATCTCCACCTGGTCGGCGCCCGGCTGGGTGCTGCGCTGGCTGCCCGGGCCGCGGCCGACCGGGACGACGTGGCGTCGCTCACCCTGTGGTACCCGTGGACCAAGGGCAGTCAGTTCGTCCGCTACCAGCGGGCCTTACGCCGGATGTACGCGGTCGGGGAGGCGCCCGACGCGGTCGACGGCTCCACCGAGATCCCGGGCTTCGTGCTCGACCCCGGCCTCACCCGGGACCTGAAGGCACTCAACACCGGTGATCCGTCGCGTACCTATCCCAAAGCGGTGCTGGTCATCGACGCCGCCGACCCGGACACGGGGGAGCCGGGCCGACCGGCGTTCGGGCCCGAAGGGTGCGTCCGGTGCAGCGGCACCGGGGTCGACGCGCTGTTCGGGGTGGAGCTCATGCGGGCCACGGTGGACGCACGGGACGTGGCTGCCATCGCCACGTACATCGTCGACCAGGAGGTGCCCGAGCAGCCCGAGGACATCCAGCCGGTTGTCCGCGCCCTTGCCCGTGTGGAGACTCCTGGCGGGGTGCCCGTCGTGGAGCGCCCGGTGGTCTTCGGGGACGCCGGGCTCTTCGGGATCCTGTCCGAGCCGGGGGAGCCCACCGACGGCCCGTTCCTGGCCGGTACGACCCGGGTGGCCACGACCGGCGGCCCGGTGCCGATGTTCGGGTCGGCTCTCTTCCTCAACGCCGGCAGCCTCCATCACGTCGGCCCCGGCCGCCAGTGGGTGGAGCTGAGCCGGCGGTGGTCGGCCGAGGGGATCCGTTGCCTGCGCATGGACATCGGCGGTGTGGGGGACAGCCCACTGACGGGCCCACCGGGCGAACTGTCGAGCTACCCGCCCCGCGCCCTCGACGACGTGACCGAGGGCGTCCGCTACCTGGCCCCCGAGGATCCCAAAGACGTCGTGCTCCTCGGCCTGTGCGCCGGGGCGTTCCACGCACTCCTGGCCGCCCCGTCCACCGGGGTCGGGGGCGTCGCCGTCCTCAACCCGCTGCGCCTCCCCACTCCGGGCGCGCTGAAGTCGGGCTCGATGGGCGACCTGATCGAGGGTGCCCCAGTGACCCGGACCGCCGATCCGGCCGAATCCGCCGCGGCCGCCTCTCCGACCGAGCCGGCTTCCCCCCGTCGGCGGTTCCTCGGGAGCTTGCGCGACAGGGGCGCCTTCCGCCCCATCACCCGCCGCATGCCCGACCGGGCGTGGTGGGTCCTGCAGTTGCTGAAGGGCGGGCGCGACCCCGTCGATTCGATCCGAGAAGTGGTCGAGAGCGGGGCCGCCGTCTGCATCGTGCTCGGGCCCGACGAGTGGCCGGGCATCGGCCGGGGCCGGACCCATGAGCTCCGACAGGTGGCCCGCTCGGGCATCTTCGAGATCGCCTACGTGCCCACCCTCGACCACAGCTTCCATGTGGCCAGCGGTCGGTCGGAGGCCCTCACCGTGCTCGACGAGTGGGTGCTCGGCACCGGGCCGGACGGCTCGTCGCTGGCGCCGGACGTCAAGACCATCCGCTGAGGCCGCGCTGCCGGCTCAGACGGCCAACTCAGACGTCCGGCTCCGCCTTCCGGCTCAGACGTCCGGCTCAGACGTCCGGCTCGGGCGTCCGGTCAGGCGTCGCCCCGGAGGTCGGCGTGCGGATGACGGCCACCGTCTTGGTCGGGTCGTCGGGGTCGAAGTGCAGGGTGATCGGGGCGTCGGGATCCTCCGGCTCGCCCGGCGCCTCCATGACGAAGGCCGGGAGCTCCCGCTTGGGTTGGTAGACCTGCTGCAGCCCGAGGGCGATCCCGGTGAGCACGGCACCGGAGGTCGACCGTTTGATCCACTGCTGGAACGGGAGCGGCTCGTGGGGCACGTGGACCTCCGGGTCCCCGGGGTCGTCCGACGTGACGGCATCGTCGGTCGCCGGAGAGCCGTCCTGGCGGGGCCCGGCGTCGGCCCCCGGCTCCGCCGGCCCGTCCGGAACGGGGGCGCGGCCTTCCGGTCCCGGGTCGGTGTCCACCCACCCACGGTACCGCCCGCCCCGCTCGGCCGACCCGTCGGCGGCGGCCGTGCCGTAGGATCGGCTCGTGCTGGACCGCTTCCACCCGCCGGTCGAGGAGTACCTCGAAACGATCTTCGCCCTCGA
>DATCCR010000277.1:0-2915 GCA_036511155.1 Acidimicrobiales bacterium | reverse complement strand
TACTACGAGGCCACCGACGCCTTCACCCGGTACCTCGACAAGGGCATGGCCCGCCGCACCATGCAGTGGGCGGAGATCGACGGGCGCCAGCGCCTGCTCGTGGCCGGTGCCGTCAACCGCTTCATCCCCAACCCCACGTTCGACCCGGTGGCCAAGCCGGGCAGCCTGGACGAGTACTTCCGGGGCCGCAACCCTCGGGGGGAGAACATCGCCGCGCTGTTCGGCGACCTCGAGCCGATCCGGCCCGAGTACCGGGACCGCGACGCCCGGCTGGCCGTCATGGACGCCCAGGGCATCGACGGCTGCTTCATGTTCCCGACCCTCGGCGTCGGGATGGAGGAGGCCCTGGCCGACGACCCCGAGGCCGCCGTAGCGGCCTTCCACGCCTTCAACCGTTGGCTCGAGGACGACTGGGGCTACGCCTACAAGGGGCGGATCTTCGGCGCCCCCATGATCCCCCTGGTCGACGTCGACGCGGCGGTGGCCGAACTCGACGTCGTGCTGGCCAAGGACGCCCGCATCGTCTGCATCAAGAGCGGCCCCGCGGTGACACGCGACGGGCGGGTGTCCCCCGGCGACCCCAGGTTCGACCCCTTCTGGGCCCGGGTGGACGAGGCCGGGGTGACGGTCGGGATCCACTCGGGCGATGCCGGCTACAACCGGTACGTCGACGATTGGGAACAGGTGGGAGCCTTCCGGGCCTTCGCCTACTCGCCGTTGCGCATCGTGCTGAGCGGGAGTCGGGCACCGTACGAGACCATGGCCGCCCTGGTCTGCCAAGGCGTGTTCGACCGGTTCCCGAGGGTACGGGTGGCCAGCATCGAGGCCGGTGCCGACTGGGTGCCCGACCTCCTGAAGAAGCTGAAGAAGGTCCACGGCCAGAGCCCGATGGGCTTCAGCTCGGACCCGGTGGCCACGTTCCGCGAGCACGTATGGGTCGCACCGTTCTACGAGGACGACCTGGCCGAGCTCAAAGACCTGATCGGCCTGGATCATCTGCTGTTCGGCTCGGACTGGCCCCACGCCGAGGGCCTCGCCGAGCCCCGCGCCTTCGCCGACGACCTCCGCCGGAACGGGTTCGACGAGGACGAGATCAGGGTCGTCATGCGCGACAACGGGCGGGTCCTGACCGAGCGCCTCCGATGAGCCCCGACGCCGGCACCCGGCACCTCGGACTGGCCGACCGGGATCGGGCGGAGCTGGCCGTCCTCGTCCCCGAGCTGCTGCTCGCCGGCCACGTCATCGACCGGGCCGGCATGCCCCACCTGATCGGCGCCTTCGGACGCGACGTGATGCGGGACATCGCCATCGACGAGTGGATGGGAGCGAGCCCGGTCTACTCCAAGAGGATGCAGCGCGCGCTCGGGTTCGAGGGCGACTCCGTGGTCACCATCTTCAAGAACATCCAGATCGACATCGGCTCGCCGCCCCAGTTCATGGACTTCCGGTTCCACGTCACCGACCGGGACCACGGCGAGTTCTGGCTGGACCATTGCGGTGCCCTGATGGACGTCGAGCCGATGGGTCCCGACTACGTGACGGCCATGTGCCACGACATCGAGGACCCCACCTTCGACGCCACGGCCACGGCCTCGAACCCCCGTGCCCAGGTACGCCCGGTCCACCGTCCGCCCCGGGTACCGGCCGACCGGGCCCCGCACTGCGCCTGGACCGTCATCATCGACGCCAGCCATCCCGAACTCCAGGTGCCGGCCCAGGCGGTGGCCATCGCCGCCACGGCCGCCGCCAGGCATCAGCTCGATCCGATCGACCCTGACGACCCCGGCCTCCACGAGTACTCCGGCCCCCTCCTCTCGGACCTGGACTTCCGCGAGTGGTCGGCCTCCGCCCTCCGCCGCATCGCCGGTGAGGTCTGCATCCAGGGTCACCTGCTCGCCCTGTCGTTCCTGGCCAGCACCCGGAACCACGTCGATACCGACGAAGAGGCCCGGTCGTTCAGCCGGAGGCAGTTCACCGGCGTGGCCGGTGTGGCCGCAGGGCGCATCCGGGCGGCCCTCGGGCTCGGCGCCGACCTCGGTGACGTGGCCGAGGTCCTGTCCCTCAGCCCGGGGCTCCTCCCGACCACCTACACGGGGTGCCGGGTGGAGTTGGGGGAGCGGCTCCTGGTCCGCATCGATCGGACGGCACCGGCGGCCGGCGACGGCTCGTGGCCGACGCTGCTGGGCGCCGGCCACCTGGAGCCGCTCGACGCCATCGTCGGGGCGGTGGACCGCCACTACCGGTGCGTCATCGTGAAGGACGGACCCGACGAGCTGGTGGTCGAAGTCGTCCGGGGGGACGACGAGCTGCCCGTGCCCGACGACGTCCGGCTGACCGAGTTCAGCACCGCTGCTGACTTCACGTTCACCGACCGGGGTACGCCGGTCGTGCTGGGCACGGGACCACGGGAGCCAGGGGTCGGCGAGGGCTGACCGTTGGTCCGGACGGGCGTGTGGCGTACGTCTCCCGCAGAGGCCCTCGACTGCTCGGCCACGACCCCGCAGCGAGCGTCGCTCGAGGTGTCCGGTTCGAGCGCCGAGGGGACGATGGTGGACAGGGGTTTCGGAGGCCGAACGTCTGGTGGCCCACTCCTCGCGCCCGCCCCACGGCATCGGACCGTGGTACATGTGGAGGCATGCAGTACGTGATCGGAAGCATCGTCAGCCTCGTCGTCATCGCCCTGGCGATCGGGGCCGTCACCGGGAGGGTCCGGGCCCGCTCGTGCTGTGCCCCGGTTGACCCGGCTCTCGATGCCCGGATGCGGGCCGCAGGAGTGGGGCCGGCTGTCCCGGCGACCGATGACAGGGACGGGCAGGGCTAGAGCGGCCCTCGAATCCGGGTCCTACGGCTCGACGAGGTCGTCGGCCCGTTCGCCGTAGGCAGGCAGTAGCCCGAGGTAGGGCTCGGGGTCGCCG
>DATCCR010000276.1:0-10080 GCA_036511155.1 Acidimicrobiales bacterium | reverse complement strand
CATCATCTACGAGCACCTGACCAGGATGTCGTTCGGCTTCTACGACCGGGTCCAGTCGGGCCAGCTCATCTCGCGGGCGAACTCGGACATCCGCTCGGTCCAGATGTACCTGACCTTCGCCCCGTTGATCATCGTGCAGTGCTCGATCGCCGTGGTCGCCTTCATCTTCATGCTGACCATCAACGTGCCACTGGCCCTGGTGGCCATGTCGACCATGCCCCTCGTCTACTGGGCGGGGGTGCGCATGCGGAACTCGATGTTCCCGGTGTCGTGGATCATCCAGGCACGCCTCGCCGAGGTGGCCACCATCGTCGACGAGAACGTGAACGGCGTGCGGGTGGTCAAGTCCTTCGCCGCCGAGGAGCAGCAGCTGCGTGCCCTGGCCGGTGCCGCCGAGCGGGTGCAGTGGGGCTACATCAAGGACGCCGACCTCCGCGCCCGCTTCACCCCGTTGGTCCAGAACCTCCCGCAGGTCGGCCTAGCCCTGGTGCTCCTGTTCGGCGGGTACATGGTGATCCACGGGACCCTCGGCTTCGGCGCCATCGTGGCCTTCAACGCCTGGCTCTTCATGCTCCAGGCACCGTTCATGATGCTCGGGATGCTGATCATGATGGGCCAGCGGGCCGCCGCATCCGCCGAGCGCATCTACGAGATCCTCGACGAGCAGCCTTCGGTGACCGACTCGCCCGACGCCGTCGACCTGGTCGACTGCCGGGGTGACGTGCGATTCCGGCACGTCGACTTCGCCTACCGGGAGGACGCCGAGCAGTTGGTGCTCGCCGACTTCGACCTGTCGGTAGCCCCCGGCGAGACGGTGGCCGTGGTGGGCCGGACCGGAAGCGGCAAGTCGACCGTCGCCCGCCTGCTCAGCCGGTTCTACGACGTGAAGCACGGCTCGGTCGAGATCGACGGCCACGACCTGCGGGACCTGACGTTGGCCAGTCTGCGGGCCAACGTGGGCGTGGTCCTCGACGAGCCGTTCCTCTTCAGCGTCTCGATCCACGACAACATCGCCTACGGGAAGCCGTCGGCGGCCCGAGACGAGGTGGAGGCCGCGGCCCGGGCCGCCGGTGCCCACGACTTCATCGCCCGGCTCGCCCACGGCTATGACACCGTGGTCGGCGAGCGGGGCTACACGCTGTCGGGTGGGCAGCGCCAACGCATCGCCATCGCCCGCACGCTGCTGGTCAACCCGCCGATCATGGTCCTCGACGACGCCACCAGTGCCATCGACGTGCAGGTGGAGCAGCTCATCCACGCCGGCCTGCGGGTGCAGATGGAGGGCCGCACCACGCTGATCATCGCCCACCGTCTCTCGACCATCTCGCTGGCCGACCGGGTGGTCCTTCTCGACCAGCACAAGATCGTGGCCGACGGTACCCACGCCGAGCTGCTGGCCTCGGCCCCCCTCTACGCCGAGGTGCTGGCCCAGGCGGCCGAGTACGAGACGGCCGCGGCGCGCGACGAGGACGAGGCCGCCCCCGACCCCTCGGCCGATGCCGCGACCTTCAGCGCCCTGCTCGATGCTGCACGCACGGGAGGTGCGCGATGAGCTTCGGCGGCGGCATGGGCTTCGGCGGAGCGCCGGGAGGGTTCGGTCGGCCGGCTGCGCCCGGCCTCCCCTTCGCCGGGATCCCGAGCGAGCTCCAGTCCCGGGTCGATGGCCTGCTGGCCACCGAGCCCGAGCACCCCGAGCCCGACGTGGTCTTCGAGCAGAGCGCCTCGGAGGACGAGCTGAAGCGGCTCTCGCTCCGCCAGCTGCTCACCAAGTACCCCGGCATGTTGGCCCTGGCCGGCCTGCTCGTGGTGGTGATCGCCGTGGCCGGACAGGTCGGCCCCAAGTTGACCGAGTACGCCATCAACTACGGGATGACGCCTGCCTCTCCCCAGAACGGCAACATCAACCACCTGAATTTCGGCGTCGTCGCCGCCATGGCCGCCGCCTACCTGGTGTTCATCGCCGTCACCGCCGTGGCCCAACGGTTCAACGCCCAGGTCACCGGCCGGCTCGCGGCCTGGGTGATGAACGACCTGCGGGTCAAGGTCTTCGCCCACCTCCAGCGCCTGTCGCTCAGCTTCTTCACCGAGGAGAAGGCCGGCGTGGTCATGTCCCGCATGACCAGTGACATCGAGAACCTCCAGCAGCTCCTGCAGGACGGCCTGTCGCAGCTGGCCATCCAGGGACTGACCATGGTGGTGATCGTCGTCATCCTGTTCGCCACCAACGTCACCCTGGCCGCCATCACCGTGGGCCTCATCGTGCCGGCCCTGCTGGTCGCGTCCATCTGGTTCACGCGGGCCTCCGAGCGGGGTTACGACCGGGTGCGCGACAGGATCGCCGACGTGCTGGCCGACCTGTCCGAGAGCCTGCACGGCGTGCGCATCGTCACGGCCCACAACCGCCAGCGTCACAACGTCATCCACCACCGCAACGTGGTCGGCGACTACCGGGACGCCAACAACTACACGGCCCACGTGAACGCCCTCTACGGCCCGGGCACCCAGCTGCTCGGCGTGCTCGGTCAGGCCGCTCTGCTGGCCATCGGCGGCACCATGGTCCTGCACCACACGTTGTCGGCGGGTGCCCTGGTCGCCTTCTTCCTCTATCTGGGCCGCCTGTTCCAGCCCATCCAGCTCCTGGTCCAGCAGTACAACACCTACCAGCAGGGCCAATCGTCGATCACCAAGCTACGGGCCCTGGTCGACACCGAGCCCGAGGTCGTCGAGGCCGCCGACGCCGCCGAGCTGCCCGCCATCGAGGGACGGATCGCCTTCGAGCACCTGTCGTTCGGCTACGTGCCGGGGCGCCTGGTCATCGAGGACGTCGACCTGGTGATCGAGCCCGGCCAGACCGTGGCCTTCGTGGGCCCGACCGGGGCGGGCAAGTCCACCCTGGCCAAACTGGTCACCCGCTTCTACGACCCGACCGAGGGACGGGTGACCATCGACGGCCACGACCTGCGCGACGTGACCATGCGCTCGCTCCGCAGCCAGCTCGGCGTGGTCCCCCAGGAGCCGTTCCTGTTCGCGGGGACCATCGGCGACAACATCGCCTTCGCCCGGCCCGACGCTTCCGACGACGAGCTGCGCGAGGCGGTGGAGCGGGTGGGCCTCACCGACGTCATCGACCGGATGCCCGAGGGCATCGACACCGTCGTGCACGAGCGGGGCCAGACCCTCTCCTCGGGCGAGCGCCAGCTCATCGCCCTGGCCCGGGCCTTCCTCGCCCATCCCCGGGTCCTCGTGCTGGACGAGGCCACCTCGAACCTCGACCTCCAGTCGGAGACGAAGATCGAGTCGGCCCTCGACGTCCTGCTCGAGAACCGCACGGCCATCCTGATCGCCCACCGGCTGTCGACGGCCATGCGGGCCGACCGCATCGCCGTGGTCGACGAGGGTCGGATCATCGAGGTGGGCAGCCATGACGAGCTGGTGGCCGCCGGCGGCCGCTACGCCGAGATGTACGAGACCTGGGTCAGCCAGTCCGACGTCGCCGGCCACACGTCGGTCTGATCAGGGGCGACGACCGGTCAGGTCGAGCAGACGGATCTTCAGCGGCGCATCCTCGCCCACCGTGCCCGACGGGCCGGACCCGAACATCCCGATCTCCCCGATGAACGGCGCCATGGGCAGCAGGCTCTCGTAGACCACGGTGGCCAGATCGTCGGGGATGGTGTCGTCGATGCCGAGGGCGGTGGCCAGGTCCCACGAGTGCAGGGTCAGGTCGCCGATGCGGAACCCGAGGAGCTGCGAGGCGGGGATGTCGCCCATGACGTGGTGGACCACCGCATCCCAGTCCGAGACGGCATGGATCCGGTCGAGCTCCGTGGCGACGGACTCCCGGCACACGTCGACGATGTCGTCGCCGAACGTCTGCCCCCAGAACTCCTTGGCCTCGTCCTGGCTGGCCCCGTCGAGAAGGGCCACAGCCATCTGGTCGCCGACGATGACGTGTCCGAGCAGTTCCCGGACATCCCACCCTTCGCACGGGGTGGCGGCGGTCAACCGGTCGGGACCGACCTGGTCGAGGACGTCTACGAAGGTCGACGAGGCGACGGCGATGGCATCGAGGGGTTCCATGGGCCAGAACCTATCCCGCTCCCCCGAGACCTGCCCTCGTCAGCCCACCGAGGGGAGGGTGGCCAGTCCCTCGGCGAACCGGGCGTCGGTGACCTCCTCGTCGACCATGTGGCCGCTCAGGTAGGAGTCGTAGGCCGCCAGGTCGAAGTGGCCGTGTCCGCACAGCGCCGTCAGGATCACCTTCTCCTCGCCGGACTCCTTGCACGCCATCGCCTCGCGCACCGCCGCGGCGATGGCGTGGGTCGGCTCGGGGGCGGGCAGGATGCCCTCGGTCCGGACGAACTGCATGGCCGCCGCGAAGCATTCGGTCTGGGGGATGGCGATGGCCTCCATCATCCCGAGCTCGTAGATGTGGGAGATGAGGGGGGCCATGCCGTGGTACCGGAGGCCACCCGCGTGGATCGGGTCCGGGATGAAGTCGTGGCCCAGGGTGTGCATCTTCATCAGCGGGGTCATGCCGGCCGTGTCACCGAAGTCGTAGGCGTAGACGCCCCGGGTGAGCGACGGGCAGGACGCCGGTTCGACAGCCCGGACCACCGGGTTCATCGTGCCGGCCATCTTCTCCCGCATGAACGGGAACGCCAGGCCGCCGAAGTTGGAGCCGCCACCGGTGCAGCCCACCAGGACATCGGGGGCCGTCTCGCCGGCCTTGGCCAGCTGCAGCAGGGCCTCCTCGCCGATGATCGTCTGGTGCATCAGCACGTGGTTGAGCACGCTGCCGAGGGCATAGCGGGTCTCGGGATCGGGGGCGGCCACCTCGACGGCCTCGCTGATGGCGATGCCGAGCGAGCCCGGGCTGTCCGGATCGGCGGCGAGGACGGCCCGGCCGGCGGCGGTCAGTTCGCTGGGCGACCGGTGGACCTTGCCGCCGAAGGCCTCCATCATCAGGCGTCGGTAGGGCTTCTGGTCGAAGCTGGCGCCCACCTGCCAGATCTCGCACTCGAGGCCGAACAGGGTGCAGGCGAAGGCCAGCGCGGTGCCCCACTGCCCGGCGCCCGTCTCGGTGGTGAGGCGCTTGATCCCGGCCTTGGCGTTGTAATACGCCTGCGGGACCGCGGTGTTGGGCTTGTGGGAGCCGGCCGGCGAGCCGCCCTCGTACTTGTAGTAGATCCGGGCCGGGGTGTCGAGGGCCTGCTCGAGGCGACGGGCCCGGAACAGCGGGCTGGGCCGCCACTGCCGGTAGATGTCGAGGACGGCCCCGGGGATGTCGATGTACCGGTCCTGACTGACCTCTTGCAGGATGAGGTCCATGGGGAACAGCGGGGCGAAGTCGGCGGGCCCGGCCGGCTCGAGCGTGCCGGGATGGAGGGCCGGCGGGGGCGGCGACGGCAGGTCGGGCACGATGTTGTACCAGGCCGTCGGCATCTCGCTCTCGTCCAGCAGGTACTTGTGCTGGTGGACGGACTCGTCGATGGCCATGTCGTGCCTCCTCTTCGCGGGTGCTGCTCACGATAGTGAGGAACGGGCCCCCCGTCCCGGAAGGCGCGCGACGCCCGACCGGGGCCCGGTCAGGCGTAGGTCGGAAAGCGCTGGGCCCAGGGGTCGGCCGCCTCGAGCTGGGAGGCCACCCGGATGAGCTGGGCGTCCCGGAATGCGCCGGCCACGAGCTGCACCCCGACCGGCAGACCGGACGGGGAGACGTACAGGGGCAGGCTGACGGCCGGCTGGCCGGTCATGTTGAACAGCGCCGTGAAGGCGGCCATGGCCACGATCTCCGTCGGCGGGAAGTCCGGCTGGGCGTGCACCTGGGCGAGCAGGCCCACCGGCGGCGGCTCGATGGCCATGGTCGGGGTCACCAGCAGATCGAACTCGTCGTCGAAGCGGGCCAGGACGTCCCGTGACTGGTGCTGCAACTCCATCAGCGAGTGGGAGAACTCGAGGCTGTCGAGAGCCCGGCCGGCGGCGAAGGAGACCCGGTTGTGGGGCTCCATGTCGGCGGGGTCGATGTCCAGGTGGGCGCCGAATCCGGAGTTCATCAAGTTGAGGAAGTGCCCGAGTCCGGACGGTTCGAACAGGTCGGCGTCGAGGCGGATGACGTGGTGGCCGAGGGACTCGAGGAGCGTCGCCGCGTGCTCGACGGCGGCCAGGGCCGCAGGCACCGCCTCGACGCCGAGGGCGGAGACGGTGTTGACGGCCACCCGGAGGCGGCCCGGGTCGGCCCCGACCTCCTCGGTGAAGGGCCGCTCCTTGGTCGGCGGGCTCCACCAGGCCAGCGGATCCGGTGCGCTGATCACCTCGAGGATGGCGGCCGTGTCGGCCACGGTCCGGGTGACCACGCCCTCGACCGACAGCCCGGACCAGCCCGGGACGGTGTCGGCCACCCGGCCCCGGCTGGGCTTGTGCCCGACCAGGCCGCAACACGAGGCCGGGATGCGGATCGACCCGCCGCCGTCGCTGGCGTTGGCCGCCGGGAACATGCCCGCGGCCACCGCCGAGGCCGCCCCACCACTCGAGCCGCCCGGGGTGAACCGGGTGTCCCACGGATTGCGGGTGGCTCCGAACCGCGAGTTCTCGGTGACGCTGACGGAGCCGAACTCCGGTGAGTTGGTGCGACCGCAGAGGATGAATCCGGCGCCGACGAAGGCCGTGGCCACCAGTTCGGAGTAGTCGGCGGGTCCGTCGGGGGCGCCGTTCGATCCGAAGGTGACGGGCTGGCCGGCGACGGGCAGGAGGTCCTTGATCGGGAGCGGGACCCCGGCGAACGGCGGGAGGTCGGTGTCACCGGCGGCGATCCGCTCGCCCAGAGCCCTGGCCTCGACCCGGGCCTGGTCGTCATTGCGCCAGATGACCGCGTTGAGGTCGGGGTTGCGGGCGTCGATCCGGGCCAGCGTGGCCTCGAGGACCTCGAGCGGGCTCACCTCCTTGGCGCGGATGGCGGCGGCGGTGTCGATGGCGGAAGCATGCTCGTCCATGCCGGGCACTGTAGGCCAGGGCCGGTGCCGGAGGACGGGAGGTTACGACCGGCACTCCCCCGGTGTGGCACGGTGGACCATGGCCGCCTACGAGCGCTTCGCCGCCTTCTACGACATCGTCATGGACGACCCGGGGCCTCGGGCCGCCCGGGTCAACGCGGCCGTCGACCGGCACCGTCCCGATGCCGCGTCGCTCCTCGAGCTGGCGTGCGGGACGGGGTCGATCCTGGCCCGGTTGGAGACCGGTGCACAGCTGACCGGGTTGGACCGCTCGCCCGAGATGCTGGCCGTGGCCGCGGCCAAGGTGCCCGGTGCACAGCTGGTCCAGGGCGACATGTCCTCGTTCGACCTGGGTCGGCGCTTCGACGTGATCGCCTGTGTGTTCGACTCGGTCAACCACCTGCTCGACGTGGGCTCCTGGGCCTCACTGTTCGCCTGCGTGCACGCGCATCTGGCCGAGGGTGGCCTGTTCGTGCTCGACGTCAACACGGTGGGCGAGCTGCACCGGCTCGGCGAGGAGCCGCCGTGGGTCTACGACTTCGAGGGAGGCATGGCGGTCATCGACGTATCGTTCGCCCTCGACCCGGACGGACTCGGGGTCACCGACTGGGACATCCGCATCTTCGAGCGGGTCACCGCCACCCGCTACGAGCTCCACCACGAGCGGATCGGCGAGCTGGCCCTGCCGCTCGAGCGGGTCCGGGGGTTGCTGGCCGGCTGGTTCGAGCTGCTGGAGGAGGTCGACGAAGACGGGCTGCCGGCCACCGACACCTCGATCAAGGCCTACTACGCCCTCCGCCGGAAGGCCTGAGCCTCAGGCCCCCGGCCAGAGCCGGTCCCGCAGGCCCGAAGCCCGGGTGACGGGACGGGCGATCGCCATCCGGATCATCTCCTCGCTCCCGACCACCGTCACCTCCGGCTTGGCCCGCGTGACCGCCGTGTACAGGAGTTCGCGGGTGAGGATCGGCGAGTCGACGGTCGGCAGCGACACGATCGCATGGGGGAACTCCGACCCCTGGCTCTTGTGGATGGTCATGGCCCACCATGCCTCCCACTCCCCCAACCGGGCCGGGGCTAGCTGGCGGAGGTCGCCGGACCCGCTGATCACGGCCCTACGGACGCCGTCGACCTCGATGACGACACCGACATCGCCATTGACGAGGCGGTTGGCCGGATCGTTGGCGGTGACCATGACCGGCATCCCGAGCCTCGGCCAGCCGGACCGCTTGGCCGGCGGGAGCACATCCCTCACCCCGTCACTGATCGCATCGCTCCACTCGAACAACCCGTACGGCCCGCGGCGGACGGCGGCGAGTACCTTGACCCGCTCGGCGGCGTCCAGTGCTGCCCGGTCCTGACCGGCCAGGCCGGCTCGGACGACATCACAGGCAGCGTCCACCACGAGACGGCGCAGCGCGTCCGTCGCCCGTGTGTCCCCCGGTCGCACCCAGTGCACCTCGGGATCGTGGGACGCCAGCAGCTCGACGGCCCCGTCCGCGTCCCCCCGTTCGATGGCGAGCGCCAATGCGGCTGTCGTGGATCCGGACCGGAACCGGTGGCCGGCGCGCAGTTCGGTGACCTTGCCGGCCAGCGGCCGGTCGTCGCCGGGGACCGCATCCCCGCCGGGCCCCACCAGGTCGGCCAGGACCGTGCCGGCTTCGATACTGCTCAGCTGGGACGGGTCCCCGACCAGCACCAGGCGCGCCGTCGGCCGGAGGGCGTCGAGGAGCCGGGCCAGGAGCGGGAGAGAGACCATCGACGTCTCGTCGATGATGACCAGGTCGTGCGGAACCGGGTTGCTCCGGTCGTGGCGGAACCCGGAGCGGCCCTTGGAACCGAGCAGGGTGTGGATGGTCGTGGGCCTCGCACCCCGGAGCCGGTCCGCCATGCGCTCGTCGACCAGACCGGCCGTGACCAGTTCGGCCACCCGGGCGTCCACCGCATCCTTCATGCGTCCGGCCGCCTTGCCGGTCGGTGCGGCCAGTGCGACACGCACCGCCTCGTTCCGTTCCTCGGCCACCAGCAACGACGCGGCCAGGATCCTGGCCACGGTGTGGGTCTTACCCGTGCCCGGTCCGCCGGCCATCACGGTGACCGGGAGGGTCAGCGCGCGACCGGCGGCCAGCCGCTGGAGGTCCCGCCCCCCGTCCTCCTCCCGGGGGAACAGCGCGTCGAGTGCCGCCTCCACCTGTAGCGCGCGGAGTCGATCGGCGTCCTCGGGGGTGGCCGCGCTGCGCGCGCCGACCTGCTTGGCCACGGACAACTCGAAGGTCCAGTAGCGCTGGAGGTAGAGCCGCCTCCCATCCCATACCAGTGGCCGGAGTGGTTCCTCGTGCGCCTGATGAGGCGTGGCCACGAGCGGTCCGGTCTCGAGCGCCCGCGACCAGGAGGCGATGTCGGGCAGCGGCAGGTCGGCCGCCGTCCCCTCGTCATCCTGGCTCGCGACGATCTGGCGTCGAACCTGATCGAGTTCGAGGCAGACGTGCCCGAGCCGGGTGGCCCGCGCCACGAGCGCCAGAGCGAGCAACTCGTCGTCGGACGCATCGGGCACTGCCCGTCCGGCGGCCGATGCCAGCTGGACCTCGAACCGACCGACCAGACCGGCCGCCTCGAACGGCGCGAGCAGGCCGTCCACCCGCTGCGTCGACCACGGCGACGTCACCTCCGTCATCGTCCGGCCCCGGTCACCGCTCGGCCGGCCAGGAGGTCGCTGATTCGGACCACGAGGTCAGGCGGGAGCTCCCAGGTGAAGACCCCGTGCGGCTGGCCGTCGGTCAGCGGGACATCCGGTCCGGTCATGCCCCGCACGAAGAGATAGGCGGCACCGCTCACCCGCGTGCCGACGCCGTCGATCGGTGCCCGCCACCGGAGGTAGCGGTGCAAGGCGACCGCGTAGAGGAGAGCCTGCAGCGGGTAGTGGTGCTCGGCCATGGCTTGGACCAGTCGACCCTGCCCATAGGCATCGGCGGCCGCGACGACGCCCGGACGGGTGAGCCGGTTCGTCTTGTAGTCGGCAACCACGAACCGGTCTCCCCGCTCCTCGTCACACACCCGGGCCACGAGGTCGATCGAGCCGGTCAGGTAGCCG
>DATCCR010000275.1:0-4814 GCA_036511155.1 Acidimicrobiales bacterium | reverse complement strand
ACGGCGACGGTCGTCGGTCCATGGTCCGGCCGCTCGCCCCCATGGTCCGCGACCGGGCCCAGGAACACTCGAGGACGCGCTCGGCCCGGGTCAACGCCACATAGAGGAGCCGGCGCTCCTCGTCGAGGGCGGCAGGCGTGGTGGCGTGGACGATGGGGACGAATCCCTCCTCGAGCCCGACCACGGCGACGGCCTCCCACTCGAGTCCCTTGGCCCGGTGGAAGGTGGCCAACTCCACCCCGCCGCCGGGGTCATGGCGCCCCGCTGCCCGGGTGCGCGCCGCGGCCCGGCCCGTGGCCGGCCCCGGGGCCTCGGTGTCCGGTGACTCGGGG
Source organism: Acidimicrobiales bacterium (assembly GCA_036511155.1). Classification (GTDB taxonomy): domain Bacteria; phylum Actinomycetota; class Acidimicrobiia; order Acidimicrobiales; family RAAP-2; genus Bog-756. The sequence goes on along the minus strand of DATCCR010000275.1, from coordinate 4,482 downwards.
GCCGGGGCGAACCGGCACGGGATGCCGGCCTCGTCGAGCGCCAGGCGCACGCCGGCCAGCAGGTCGTGGGTGCGGGCCAGGACGGCCTGGTCCGACCAGGCCATGCCGGCCTCGGCGCGGGCCAGGATCCGTGATGCCACCGCCTCGGCCTCGGCTCGGTCGTCGCCGAAGGCGGTGACCGTCGGCACCGGACCGTCGTCGGCGGCCGACCGGGGCGGGGCCACCTCCGCGGGCCCCAGCGCGGCCGAGGCCGCAGCCACCACTTGGGGCGTGCACCGGTGGTTCTGGTCGAGGTGGACGACCTCGAGGTCGCGGAACCGGTCGGGCAGCGTGGCCAGCAGCGTCGGGTCGGCGCCGTTCCATCCGTAGATGGCCTGGTTGGGGTCGCCCACGGCGCACAGGTCGCCCCGGGGGCCGACCAGGGCCTCGAGCAGGCGGTACTGCGCCGGGTTGACGTCCTGGAACTCGTCGACGGCCACGTGGCGGTACCGCCAGTGGGCCTGGGCGGCGAAGGTGTCGTCGTCGAGCACGAGATCGGCTGCCCGCAGCAGGACGTCGTCGAGGTCGAGGAGCCCCCGTCGGGCCAGTCGGTCCTCGTAGGCGGCGAAGACCTCGACCACCCGGTCGGTCGGCAGAGGGACGGTGCGGCCGGCGGCGGCCGACGCGTCCCCGTAGTCGTCGGCGGTCAGGCATCGGGACTTGGCCCAGCCGATCTCGGTGTCGGCGACGGAGGCGACCGTCCGGTCACCGGCCACGTCGGCGAGGGTCCGCCACCGGTGCTCGACGAGAGCCGGTGGCGCCCGGCCGGTGTCGGCCGCCCGGCGACGCAGGAGAGTGAGGGCGAGTTGGTGGAGAGTGCCGGCCCGCACGCCGGGCGACGGGACGGCGCCCGGTCCGGCCGGGGTCGAGACGGGCACCCCGTAGCGCCCCAGCCTGTCGCGCAGCTCGGTGGCCGCCTTGCGGGTGAAGGTGCACACCACCGTGTGGTCGGCCTCGGCCGAACCGTCGCGGATGCGCCGGGCCACCCGCAGGGTGAGCACCCGGGTCTTGCCGGAGCCGGCCCCGGCCACGATGCACAGGGCGTCGGCCGTCGACCCTACGGCCCGGCGCTGGGCCGATGTCAGGTCGGCGCAGGCACGCTCGAAGCGGTCGGCGCCCCCGGGTGACGCGATCGGCTCGAGGTGTTCCACGGAGGCCGAGGCTACCGTCGGGGTGTGCCGCCGAGGTGGGGGACCGCCATCGGTAGATTGATCCGGTGCCCGTCCTCCGCCCCCGAACCCCGTCGACTCCGGGCTGAGAGGTGCCGGCGCGCCCTCCGCTGCTCCCCGGAGAGCAGGTCCTGATCGACATCCGGCCCCACTCGGCCTTTCTGAGCGCCCCGCTCCTGGCCGCCGTGGTGGCCGTGGCCTTGGGGATCACCCTCGACGTCGCCATCCCCCACACCTCGGTCACGATCCACTGGGTCGAGGGCGCCGTGGTCGCTGTCCCGTGCGTGTGGCTCGCCGCCCGGTTCGTCCGGTGGCGGCGGTGCTGGCTCATGCTCACCTCCGACCGTCTGGTCGACCAGTGGGGCGCGGCCTCGGGCAACCAGATCGACATCCCCCTCGACTCGATCGAGCGGGTCACCGCCGTCCAGAGTCCCCTCCGGCGACTGGTCGGGACCGGCGCGATCGACGTAGCGGTGTGGGGCCAGGGGGTGCTCCACCGGGTGGAGGACGCCCGCAAGCCGGCGGTGCTGGTGCGGATCATCACCCGGCGCCTCGGCCCGCCACCCGAGGTGTGGCCCGAGGACCACTGGGGCTGACCGTGGCTCCCGTGGCCCCGTCCGGGCGTCCGTGGCCCGGGAAATATGGCTCCGTAAGGCGAAAGTCCCGTTCCCGCCCTTGTACCCGAGGTGCGTATCCGTCAGTATGGCCAATCGAGGGGTAGTCGACCGCATACTCGAGCCACGGGCCCGGTCGATGCGGAAGGAGTGTCGGATGGTGGACGTGGCAGGAGTGCGCGGGCTGGGTGACCCGAACGGCGACTGGGGGATGCGGTCCCTCCAGCCGTTCGAGGATCCGAAGCGCCGCCTCGACCTCCTCGTCCCCCTGCTGCACGAGCTGGTGGCCTGGGACCTCGTCCAACGGGGTGACGACGGGAGCTTCGTGCTCCGCCAGGACGTCCAGGAACGCCTTGCCGCCCTGAGCGCCGACCGGCCGCTGCGGTCGGCCGAGGTGTTCGTGGGCCGCAAGTGCCAGGTCTGCGGACTGGTTCGCCTCACCCGCATGGTGGACGGTGTCCGCACGTGCTCGCCCTGTGCGACGCCGGTGCTCGACGAGTCGGATGTCGCCGCCGACACGGGTCGGACCAAGGGCCAGCGGAGCTTCTTCCACCGCCACCGGAAGGCCAGCTGAGGGTCTCACCGGCAGGTCGGGGCTGCAGGAGCTTCCGCCGACCCGAATGGATTCCGGGGGTGGAGCGGTATCACATCTGATACCACGGGCCGTCCGTTTCGAGTATCTCGACCGGAACTCCTCCTCGACCGGGCCGACGCTCGTCCGGGCCGACGCTCGTCCAGGACTCCCTCCCGAACGGGCCGGCACTCGTCCGGGCCGTCGAGGGTCAGTCGCCCGTCCGCCGTGCCACGGTCCCGTCGCACGGCTCCACCCGCCACGCCGTGGTACCGAGGGCTGCGGGGTCCAACGTCCCGGGCTCGCCCAACGCCACCACGCAACCACCGAAGCCGGCCCCGGTCATCCGTACCCCGAGCACGCCCGGTCGGGACCTCAGGTCCACCACCAGGGCGTCGAGCTCCGGGGTGGTCGCCTCGAAGTCGTCGGCCAAGCTGCGGTGGCTCTCGTCCATGAGGAGTCCGGCCCCGACCAGGTCGTCTCCTGCCAGCGCCTCCGCGAACGCCCGCACGCGTAGGCACTCACTGATGACGTGCCGGGCCCGGTGGCGCAGGACCGGGTCCCGCAGTCCGACGACCTCGGCCTCTGCGGCCAGCCCGAGGGGCCCGATGAGGGCCGAGGCCGCCTCGCACTCGGCCACCCGAGTGCCGTAGGCCGAGGTGCGGAGGTCGCGCCGTTGGCCGGAGTCGACCACGGTGAGCTCGGCCTCGGGCGGGACGGGGACATGGTGGGTGTCGAGCGAAGCGAAGTCGATCATCAGGGCGTGCCCGGCTATGCCCCCGGCGCACACCAGCGGATCCATCAGGCCGACGGGCACGCCGACCCGGTGCTCCGCGGCCTGGCACAGGCGGGCGATGACCAGCGCGTGGCCCTCGACCCCGAGGACGTCGGCCAGGGCCACGGCCACGGCCGCGCTCGACGAGAGCCCGGACCCGAGGGGCAAGGTGGAGGTGATGTGCACCCGCCCGCCGGAAGGGGGCCGGGCCAGCGAGACGACGGCGGCGGCCAGGCGCGCCCACGCCGGCTCCAACGAGGAGACTGCGTCGGCGTCGACATCGAGTGGGAAGTTGGCCCGGTCGCCCGGGTAGGCGCCTGAGGTGACCTCGAGCCTGTCGTCAGCCGTCGGCTCAAACGTGACGGACACGCCGAGGCCGATGGCCATGGGTAGGGCGAGCCCCTGGTTGTAGTCGGTATGGTCGCCGATGAGGTTGACCCGCCCGGGCCCGAAGCTCCTCCTCGACGCCCCGACCCCGCTCGACCCCTTTGTTGCGCTCTCCACCACGCGATGGCTCCCCGGTTCGGCGCGGCACCCCCTCGGGTGCCACCACGCGGGTCACGCTACCTGTGACCGTCGGGACCGGTGGGTACGGAAGGCGCCGGTGTCGACGTACCATGCGTGTCGCATGTTCGACGACTTCCTCAACGCCAACGCCGACTACGCCGACGGGTTCGCCCTGCAGGGCATCGCGCCGGTCGCCTCCCGGGGCTTCGCCCTGGTCACCTGCATGGACAGCCGCATCGAGCCGCTGACCATGCTCGGGCTCCACCCCGGTGACGCCAAGATCCTCCGGAACGGTGGGGCCCGGGTGACGCCCGATGTCCTGCGGTCGCTGATACTGGCCACCCACTTCCTCGGTGTGACCCAGATCGCCGTGATGCAGCACACCAACTGCGCCCTGGCCGACCAGAGCGACGCCGACGTGCGGGCCCGGCTGGGCGCCGAGGGGACCGACGGCTGGGACGAGTGGGAGTTCCTCGCCATGCCGGACCCCGACGGGGCCCTGCGGTCCGACGTGGCCCTGGTGCGGGACTGCCCCCAGCTGCCCGAGGGCGTACGGGTCGAGGGATGGCGCTACGACGTCGACACCGGGCGAATCCTCCGCATCGTGACTTCCTGAGCCAGCAGACCAGGCTGGTCGGTCCCGGCGGGCCGCTGTGCATTTGACCCCCGGGCGACGGTGGGACACCATCCCGCCATGCAGTTTCCCGCGCCCACCCATCCAGACCCCGTGAGAACACCATCGGGGGCGGCCCCCGTGGCGAGCTTGCTCGTGAATCACCCCGGGGGTGCCCGATGAGCGGGCCTCTC
>DATCCR010000274.1:0-12742 GCA_036511155.1 Acidimicrobiales bacterium | reverse complement strand
GCGCGCCACCACGGCCCGGATCCGGTCGTGGCCGGCGGCCAGGTCGACCAAGGCCTTGCGCACCGACTCGGCGGCCGACTGCAGCCGGGGCGATCTCACCCGGCGTCCCGCTCGGCCAGTCGCTCGGCGAGGGCCCGGAAGGCCCGGCCCCGGTGGGAGACCGAGTGCTTCTCGTCCGGAGTCATCTGGGCGAAGGTGCGTCCGTCGAACCCGTCGGGGGCGAACAGCGGGTCGTAGCCGAAGCCGCCGTCACCCCGGGCATCGGGGGTGATCACCCCGGTGACCTCGCCCTCCACCCACAGTTCGGACCCGTCGGGCCAGGCCACGAAGGCCACGCTGCGGAACCGGGCCCTCCGGGCATCCGGCGTCGTCGCCCCCACCCGGTCGAGCTCGGACGCCAGCCTGGCCACGTTGTCGGCATAGGTGGCTCCCTCGCCGGCGAACCGGGCCGAGTAGACACCGGGCGCCCCGTCGAGGGCCTCGACCTCGAGGCCGGTGTCGTCGGCCACGGCGGGAAGCCCGGTGGCGGCGGCCAGGGCCACGGCCTTGAGCCGGGCGTTGTCCTCCAGGGTCTCCCCTGTCTCCTCGACGTCGGGCACGTCGTCCGGTCGGGGAACGAGTGTCACACCGGGCACGGTACCGAGGATGGCGGCGATCTCGGCGGCCTTGTCCCGGTTGGCGCTGGCCAGCACGAAGGTGCGCTCGGGCACGGCGTCCCCGTCCCTCAGCGCGGGGCCGGGGGCTCGGCCAGGGTGGCCGTCTGCAGGTCGAGCAGCTGGGCGATGCCGTGCTCGGCCAGGCTCAGCATCTCGTCCAGCTCGACCTTGGTGAAGGGCATGCCCTCGGCCGTGCCCTGGACCTCGATGAACCGGCCCGACGAGGTCATGACCACGTTCATGTCGACCTCGGCCCGGCTGTCCTCCTCGTAGGGGAGGTCGAGCATGCACACGCCGTCGACCACGCCTACCGACACGGCGGCCACCGCCTCGGTCAACGGGTTGGCCCGGAGCGTGCCCTTCTGAACCAGACGGGTCAGGGCGTCGTGCAGGGCCACGTAGGCCCCGCAGATCGATGCCGTGCGGGTCCCGCCGTCGGCCTGGAGCACGTCGCAGTCGACGGTGATCTGCAGCTCGCCGAGGGCGACCATGTCGCACACCGACCGCAGGGACCGGCCGATGAGGCGCTGGATCTCCTGGGTGCGACCCGACTGCTTGCCCTTGGCCGCCTCGCGGGTCACCCGCTCGCCGGTCGAGCCGGGGAGCATCGAGTACTCGGCCGTCACCCAGCCCTTGCCGGAGCCCCGCATCCACGGCGGCACCCGCTCCTCGACCGAGGCCGTGCACAGCACCCGGGTCCGTCCCATCGACACCAGGACCGACCCCGGGGCGAAGACGGTGAAGTCCCGCTGGAACGAAGGGGTCCGCAGTTCGTCGATGCCCCGGCCGTCGGCCCGCTTGGCCCCGTTCGTCTCGCTCACAGTGTGAATTCCTTTCCGATTGCTGCCTGTTCCACCGGGCCGCCGTACGCGTCCTCGGCCTCCTCGACCACCGCCCGTGCGTCGACGGACGGCAACCGGTGGGTGATGACCAGGCGCCGGGCGCCGGCCGCCCGTGCCATCGCCCCGGCCTGCCGGCCGCTCAGGTGCCCGGCCGTCCCCTCGAACTCGGCGGTGTAGGTCGCCTCGCAGAGCAGCAGGTCGAGCCCGGTGCCCAGGACCTCGGGGGACCATTCCGGCCCCGTGTCGGCAGAGTAGCCGAGGGCCCGGCCGGCCCCGTCGATGCGGACGGCCAAGGTCTCCTCGGCGTGGTCGGTCCGATGGAAGGCGCACGACGCCTCGCCGATGCCGGCCCGGTCGCCATGGGTGACGGTGCGCCAGTCGAGGGCCGGCGTGCGTTCGGGATCGGCCCGCTCGACGACCGCCGTCGGGGCGTAGATCGGCAGCCGGCCCCGGCGGCCGCCGAACCGGGCCTGGGTGTCCATGGCGTACAGGTCGGTCCAGTGGTCGGTGTGGTGGTGGGAGATGACGACGGCGTCGATCTCGGACGGGTCGAGGAACGTCTGGAGGACGGCGAACGTGCCCGGTCCGGCGTCGAGGACCAGCGTGGTGTCGCCGATCCGGAGCAGGTAGCCGCTGCCGGCACCGCCGGGGCCCGGCCAACTGCCGTCACACCCGAGCACGGTGAGGACCACCTCGTCACCGGGATCGGGCGCGGTTCCGCTGCGGTCCGTTGTCCGTCTCGAGGGCATCGGGCCAGGTTAGGCGTCCCGGGAGCTCCCGGTTCCCGCTCCGTCGCCCGCCGGGAGGGCACTCGGCATTCCCGGACCCCGGCGGTTCCGGCTCTCCACCGGCCGAGGTGGTTGCGCCCGACGACGCGACACGGCCGCCGACCGGGTGGTCCAGGAACCGGTCAGAAGTAGGTGATCTGCTTGGCCCGGGCCTCGACCACGTCGAGGTCGTCGGTCCAGGCCCCGGTGGACAGGTACTTCCAGCCGGCGTCGCAGCAGACGGTCACGATCACGCCCGACTCGAGCGTGGCCGCCGTCTTGACCGCGCCGGCCAGGATGGCGCCCGAGGAGATACCGGCGAAGATGCCGACGTCCATGAGCCGACGGGTCCACTCGATGGACTCGCGGGGCCGTACGATCCGCTTGCCGTCGAGGAGATCGGCCCCGTGGTTCTCGACGAAGATGGGCGGGATGTAGCCGTCGTCGAGGTTGCGCAGCCCGTCGACCAGCTCGCCGGCCGGGGGCTCGATGGCGAGCACCTTGATGTCCGGGTTCTGCTCCTTCAGGTAGCGCCCGACGCCGAGCAGCGTGCCCGAGGTACCGAGGCCGGCCACGAAGTGGGTGACCTCCGGGCAGTCCTTCCAGATCTCCGGCCCGGTGCCCTCGTAGTGGGCCTTCGGGTTGGCCGGGTTGGCGTACTGGTAGAGGAAGGTCCACTCGGGGTGCTGTTCGGCCAGGGCACGGGCCCGACGTACCGCTCCGTTGGAGCCTTCGGCCCCGGGCGACTCGATGATGTCCACGCCCCACGACTCGAGGAGCTGACGGCGCTCGATGGAGACGTTGGTGGCCAGCACCACTTTCAACTTGTAGCCCTTGATCCGGCAGACGAGGGCCATGCCGATGCCGGTGTTGCCCGACGACGGTTCGATCAGGGTGGCGCCGGGCTGGAGGGTGCCGTCGGCCTCGGCCGCCTCGATCATGGCCAGGGCGATCCGGTCCTTGACCGAGCCCCCCGGGTTCTGGCCCTCGAGCTTGATCAGGATCCGGACGTCCGGGTTGGGGCTCAGCGCCGAAATGTCGACCAGCGGCGTGTTGCCGATGAGGTCGAGGACGGAGCCGTAGGCGGTCATCGGGGCTGGTGCGCAGCCTCGACGAACGCCCCGCCGGCCACGGCGGGCAGGATCGAGAGCTCGTCGGAGATGCCGACGGGCGTGTCCACGCCCGACATGTACCGGACGTCGTCGTCGTTGATGTAGACGTTCACGAACTTGTGGAGGGTGCCGGCGTCATCGATGACCTGGCCGCTCATACCCGGGTACCGGGCCACCAGGGCGGTCAGCACCTCGCCCACGGTGGTGCCCTCGAGGGAGACGCTGCGCTCGCCCCCGGCGTGGGGCCGCAGCACGGTCGGGAGGTTCACTTGGACGGACACGGGTGCTCCTTTGCGATTCTGCTCACCCGTCGGGAAGGGCGGCACGGACAGCTGGTGGGGAAGGTGGGGCACCCCGGTGAGGATGCCTGGAACGGGCGGTCGGACGTGGCCACGAAACTTGACTTGACAGGTGAGGATTCTACCGCCCGAGCAGGCGGACCGGTTCCTCCTCGACGGTGGCGTCGACGATGCGGTAGCTGCGGACCATGGGCTCGGTGTCCCGCAACGAGACCAGCACGTAGTGCCACGCCGGGTCCGGGGCCTGGGCCACGTCGGTGGGCGACGGATAGGCCTCGGTGTGGGTGTGGGAGTGGAAGACCCCAATGATGGCGCCGCCGGCGGCCTCGGCGTCCCGGTCGGCCCGCAGGTGCTCCTTCGGGTCGACGGTGTAGAGCTTGGCCGAGGCAGCCAGGTTCCGGGTCGGGTAGCAGGTGGTGGCGTCGCCGGTCTCGAGGTCGCCCCCCAGGAGGCCGCAGGCCTCGTCGGGCAGGCCGACCAGGCAGTGGGCCACCATCTGGTCGTGGACGGCGCGGGGCAGGGTGAGCATCGCCCCTCACGCTAGAGGACGCCGGTACACGGTCCGGCGACTACCGTCGATGGGCGTGGCCGCAGCCAAGAAGAAGCAGTCCGCCGCCCCGGGCGGCAAGGCGGGAGGCGTGAAGGGCGCGCCCAAGGAGATGAACCGGATGGTGGCCTCCAACCGGCGGGCCCGGCACGACTACGAGATCATCGACACCGTGGAGGCCGGCATGGTGCTCCAGGGCTCCGAGGTGAAGTCGCTGCGTGAGGGCCGCATCGCCCTCCAGGACTCCTACGCCCGCATCGACGACGGCGAGATGTGGCTGTTCGGCGTCCACGTCCCCCCCTACGCCCAGGCCACCGGCTTCGGTGCCCATGACCCCGACCGCCGGCGCAAACTGCTCCTGCACCGGCGTCAGATCGACGAGTGGATGGGCAAGTCCAAGCAGAACTCGCTGACCATGGTGCCGCTCAAGATCTACTTCAAGGACGGCCGGGCCAAGGTCGAGCTGGCCCTCGCCAAGGGCCGACGCCAGTACGACAAGCGCCACGCCATCGCCGCCCGGGACGCCGGACGGGACGCCGCCCGCGAGGCCCGCACGGCGGCCAAGCACCGGGACTGAGCACCCGGCGGAGTGCCGGCACAGGCGGGCGGTAGACTGGTGGTCCGGTCGCACGCCGTGTGCGGTCGGTGGAGTACCCCAGGGGGTGACAGGCTTCGACTCCGGTCGTCGATGTAGGAGAAGCGAGCCGTGGTCTCCGGAGCCACGTTAAAGAGCCGGAACCAAAAACAAACGCCGAGCCTCAGCTCGCGCTCGCAGCCTAGAAACTGCGACGTCCTCCTGGTCTAAGCCCCACGGGTCAGAACAGGGCGCCATCTAGTGGGGCTCACCTGAACGACTGCGCCGACGGGCCGTCAGGGACAACTCAGTCGGATACGGACCCGACCTGCCGCCGGTAGCGGAACGGGTCCCGACAATCCACCGCCGGCTGCGCTCGGAGAAGACCTATTGAGAAGCCGGAGGACCCGAGTTCGATTCTCGGCACCTCCACTGCATTGGACTGACTGCCATGTTTCCGCTGGTCCGGCACCATGTCGGGTAGACGGCCTCTCACTGAGGTGACCGCCGTTGTCCACACCCCCTGCATGCCTGCCGGCCCGGGAGCAGGCCAGCACCTGACGGGCACTCCGGGTCCGCGGCGCGCAACGCTCGTCCGATCCGGGCGAAGGAGTGTGGGTCGGCGACGGTCGGGATCCGTCCAGCCGACGCCCTGAGCCGCAATGACCTGATGCGGACGCCGATCAGAGCGCCGCCGGGGCCACGTCGCACGCCGCTTCCCAGCCGACTACCTGGGCGGAGGAATGGTCCGCTCGGTCAGGCCCGATGGGACCGGAACACCGGTCACCCACGGTTCCTCTTCGGACCCTTCCGAGCGGAAGCATCCCGTCGCCCGACCGGCATCGCCGCGTCCCGGTGGGGAGCGCCGAATCAGTCGGACCGCGTGATCCAGCCGTGTGCGCAACGGGGTCAGACGTCCATGGAACCGGTGCCGTCGCCGCCGTCCACACCGCCGCCGTCCACACCATGGTCCGTCGCTTCCGGGTCGGGGTCCCATCCGGGCATCCGAGCAACTCGGTGACGGGCAACCGTGGCGATCGGCGTCACGGATTGATACCCCTTGGGGTATCCTGCTACCATGTATCCATACCCACCCCAGTACCTGCGCACAGGGGAACGCCCGATGGAGCCAACCGTCGACTCGACCAAAGGACTGCTGCCATGACCGTTACTCCCGGCACTGATCTCGACTCGTCCGAAGGAGGGGGCAGGGTCCCCTCCCCCGGTTCGGCTCCCCACACCACCACGAACGCCGGTCGGCACGCTGACGGCGCGCCCGAGGGCCACCCGAGCCCCTTCGCCCGCCTCGGTGCCTGGACCGCCACGCACTTCCGCCGGATCCTCATCGCCTGGCTCCTGATCCTCGTCGTCTTCGGGTTCTTCGCCGTCCGGGTCGAGGGTGCACTCGCCGGAGCCGGGTGGCAGGCCTCGAGCAGCCAATCGGTTCAGGCCCGGGCCATCATCGAGAAGCACTTCGCCGGCCTCGGCGCCACCGCCCTCCAGGTCGTGATCGTCGACCGTTCCGGGCCGATCGCCGCCGATCCGCGGGCCCAGGCGGTCGTGGCCCGGGCATCGCACGTCCTCGCCAGCGATCCCCGGGTGTCGACGGTGGTCCCCCCGCAGGCCGGGGTGTCGCTCTCGCGTGACGGACGCACCGCCGTCCTCACCGCGGGGTCGGCAGCCGACGCCAACAAGATGGTCAAGGCCGCCGACGCCGTCGCCCCGCAGCTGGCGGCACTCTCGACCCCTCAGGTCTCCGTCACCCTCACCGGGGACAGCGCGCTGTGGGCCGACTTCAACACGGCCAACCGTTCGGCGATGCTGAAGTCGGAGCTGCTCTCGTGGCCGGTGACGATCGTCATCCTGGTCATCGCCTTCGGCAGCCTGGTGGCCGCCGGTCTGCCCCTGCTCCTCACCATGGCGGGCCTGCTGGTGGCCGCGGGCGCTCTGGTGATCACCACCAAGTTCACGCCCGTCTCGATCTGGGCCCTGAACTTCGCCTTGATGTTCGCCCTGGCCCTCGGGATCGACTACGCGTTGTTCCTGGTCATGCGCTTCCGTGCCGCCCTGGAGCGGCGGGGGGCGAAACCGGGCGACCGCGAGGCGATCGTGGCCGCCGTGGCCGAGACGGTGGACACCGCCGGCAAGGCCGTGGCGTTCAGCGCCCTGACCGTGCTGGCCTCGCTGGCCGCCATCCTCATCGTCCCGAGTCCGGCCTTCCGGTCCATGGCCTTCGGGATCATGTTGTCGGTGATCGCCGTCCTGGCTGCCACGCTGACCCTGCTGCCGGCTGTGCTCGGCAAGCTCGGCACGAACATCAACAAGGGGAAGGTCCGCCTACGCCGCGGCGGAGCCGTTGTGGGCGAAGGACCGCTCGACCGCGGGCTCCATCGCTGGGGCCGGTTCCTGTGGCGCCATCCGGTGCCGGCCGGCGCCGCTGCGCTGATCTTCCTGCTCCTGGCCGCTGCGCCGGTCATCGGGATGCGGACGAACATGCCCTCCATCACCATCGTCCCGGCCAGCGCCAACGCACGCGTCGGCTACAACCAGGTCACCGGCGCCTTCGGGGCCGGTGCACCGGGCACACTCCAGGTCCTGGTGCCCCAGGCCAGGCAGGCCGAGGCGCTGGCCACCCTCTCCCATACCGCCGGAGTGGCCGGCGCCGTGCCCGGACCGACCAACGCCGGATGGGTCCTCGACCAGGTGGTCCCGACCACCGGTCCGTCGACCACCACCACCGGTGCGACGATCGACCATCTGCGGGCGGTCCTGCCGGCCGGCACCCTGATCGGCGGGGCGGCCGCCGAGAATCACGACCTCCAGCAGTCGCTGTCCTCCCATACTCCGCTGGTGCTGGGGATCCTCGGGATCCTCGGGTTCCTCCTCCTGTTGATCGCCCTCGGAGCGCCCCTGATCGCCGCCCTGGGTGTGGCCATCACCGCGCTGTCGGTGGCCGGGGCCTTCGGCATCGGGCGTCTCATCTTCCAGAACGGCTTCCTCCACGGATTCCTCGGGTTCCAGCCACAGGGCTTCATCGACGCCTGGGCGCCGCTGTTCTTCGGGGCCATGGTCTTCGGCGTGGCCATGGACTACACGCTGTTCATGCTCTCGGCCGCAAAAGAGCGCTACGAGACCCATCCCGACCCCGAGCACGCCATGGTCGGGTCGATGCGCACCTCCGGCCGGGTGGTCCTGTCCGCCGCCGCGGTCATGATCGCCGTGTTCCTCACCTTCGCTCTGTCCGGGCCCCTGGCCCCGAAGGAGATGGGGGTGATCCTGGCGATCGCCGTGGCCCTCGACGCCTTGGTCGTCCGCCTGGTGCTCCTCCCGGTCGTCCTGCGGCTCGGGGGCCATGCCAGCTGGCACCAGCCGAAGTGGCTCGGGCGGATCCTGCCGAAGGTGAGGTTCTCCCATTGAGGGCTCCGACGATCAACCCAACCGGGCGCGTCGTACCGCCGGGCACTCGTCGGTCCCGACCGCACCCGCGTCATCCCGGCCTTCCGGTCACCGGCCGGAACTGCGGCCGACGGATCGCCGGCGACGCATCACCACCGAAACCAGCACTACCGAAACCAGCACCACCGAAACCAGCACCCCTGGAGGAGCAGCCATGACATCCAACGTCCGAACCACCGCGACCACGTCCGCACGTCCCGGCCGACCGACGAGTTGGCCACTCGAACGGGTGCTGTTCGCCCTGGCGGGAACCATGACGCTGGCCAGTGCCCTGCTGGCCGCAGTCGTCAGCCCGTGGTTCCTGCTGCTGACGGCCTTCGTCGGCGTCAACCAGTGGCTCTACGTCACGACCCGGGCGTGCCCGGCGTCGATCGTCCTGAAGCGGATGGGAGTGTCCTCCCAGTGCCGCTGGTGACCGTTCCGACGCCACACCTGTCGCCACCCGCCCCGATCGGCGAACACCCACCGGCGGGCACCGGCTCAGATGGATCCGCCGCGTCCCGCCCGGCGAGCGGCCCGCGGTCCGGGCCGACCCCGGCTCGGACGTCATCGGTCGGGGCATCCACGAAGGAGGACCCATGGAACTTCCCGACGAAGTAGTCGACGACCTCCGGAAGCGCCTGCGCCGAGCCGGCGGCCAGGTCCACGCGGTCGAGACGATGCTGGCCGAGGCCCGGGAGTGTCGGGACATCGTCACCCAACTCAGCGCGGCGACCAAGGCCCTAGAGCAGGTCGGATTCCGGCTGATCGCCGCCGGGCTGGCCTACTGCATCGAGCACCCGGAGGAGGCGGCCGAGTCCGGATACCCTCTCGACGAGGTCCAACGCCTGTTCACCAAGCTGGCATGAACAGTGACGCACGACAGACCGGACGACAGCGAAGGAGCGACGACCATGGGATCCATCGGTGACCCGAGGCCATGGGGACACCACCGGGAGGCCGCATGAGTGATACCGCGGATTCGGCGATCGATGTGTTCGCGGACATCTGGTGCCCGTTCACCCATGTGGGACTGCGGGCATTCGATGAACAACGGTTCATCACGGGCCGGACGGATCTCATGATCCGGGTCCGGCCATGGCCGTTGGAGCTGGTGAACGGCGCGCCGCTCGACCCGGCCGCCACCAAGGCCCACGTGGACGACCTACGGGAGCAGGTTGCTCCGATGCTGTTCCAGAACCTCGATCTGGACCACTTCCCCCGCTCCACCCTCGCGGCCCTCGCGCTCGTCGAGCGTGCCTATCGGACGGATCTCCGAACCGGCGAGCGGGCGAGCTTCATCCTCCGGAACGCACTCTTCGAGGAAGGTCGGGACATTTCGGACCCCGTCGTGCTCCGGAGCATCGCCGAGGAACTCGGCATCGAGATGCCGGACGCCGCCGATCACGCCGCCGTCCTGTCCGGGTGGCGCGACGGTCAGCGACGCGGCGTGCTCGGATCCCCCCACTTCTTCTGTGGGGACAGGGACGTCTTCTGTCCCTCGTTGGAGATCACCAAGGGACCCGAGCACGACGTGGCCATCCTCCGCGACACGTCACGCCTCACTGAATTCCTCGAGCAGTGCTTCAGGGCGCCCACGGACGGGTGAGGGCGCCTACCTGGCTGATCCCGTCCGGGGCTTGATACCCCTGGGGGTATCAAGTACGATGGTGGCAGACGGAAGAACGGAGACATGCCATGGCACGAGTAGTCGTCCTGGGAGGCGGGATCGCCGGCCATACTGCTGCCCTCCACCTCAAGCGGATGCTCGCCCGGTCCGACGAGGTCCTGGTGGTGACGCCGAATGCCAACTGGAATTGGATCCCGTCGAACATCTGGGTGGGCGTCGGCCGGATGCAGACCGAGCAGGTGACCTTCGCCCTCGGTCCCGTCTACCGGCGCAAGGGAATCGAGTACCACCAGGCGCTGGCGACCGCCATCCACCCGGAGGGGGACGGCCCTGGGTCCAACCCCTATGTCGAGGTCACCTCTACCGACCCGGCCCGCGCCGGCGAACTCGGGAGGATCGACTACGACTACTTGATCAATGCGACCGGACCGAGGTTGAACTTCGCCGCCACGCCGGGCCTGGGTCCCGATGGCTTCACGAGGTCGGTCTGCACCTCGGGCCACGCGGTCGACGCTGCAGCGGCACTCGGCGACACGATCGACAGGATGAAGCAGGGCCAGCACCAGGTGATCGTCGTGGGAATGGGTCATGGCACCTGCACCTGTGAGGGGGCGGCATTCGAGTACGCGTTCAACGTGGAGCACGAGGTGCGCCAAGCCGGGGTACGAGACCTCGCCGACATCGTGTACCTGACCAACGAGTTCGACCTCGGAGACTTCGGGGTCGGCGGACTGACCTTCACCCAACAGGGGTTCCAGACGACGTCGAAGCTCTGGACCGAGTCGCTCTTCCGTGAGCGGGGCATCCGCGCCATCACCGGTGCCCACGTCGAGCGCGTCGAGGAAGGCGAGGTCTTCTACGAGCAGGTGGACGGCTCGAAGGATTCGCTGAAGTTCGACTTCGCCATGCTGCTCCCGCCGTTCCGAGGTGTGGACCTCCATGCCTTCGACGCCCAGGGCGCCGACATCACCACCGAACTGTTCGCACCGAGCGGATTCATGAAGGTGGACGCCGACTACACGCCCAAACCGTTCGCCGACTGGCGGGCCGAGGACTGGCCCAGCACCTATCAGGTCCCAGGGTACCCGAACATCTTCGCCGTCGGTATCGCCTTCGCCCCGCCCCATCAGATCTCCGAGCCCCGGACGTCACCCGCGGGAACGGTCATCGCCCCCTCGCCGCCCCGGACCGGGATGCCATCCGGAATCATGGGCAAGCTGGCCGCCACCAACATCGTCGAGATGATCAGCCACGGCTCGGCTGCGTCGATCCGGTCGGCGTCGATGGCCGACATGGGTGCCGCATGCGTGGCGTCGGCCGGCTCCGGTCTGAGGAACGGCAGTGCCGCGTCGATGACCATGTACCCGGTCGTTCCCGATCGCGTGAAGTACCCGGGCACCGGTCGGAGCCTCAAGGACACCTTCGGGGAGATCGGGCTCAGCGGGCACTGGATCAAGCTGGTCCTCCACTACATGTTCCTCTACAAGGCCAAGGCCCGTCCGGGCTGGTGGCTGATCCCCGAGTAGGAGACGAGACGACGATGGACAACACCGATGCCAGCATCGGGAGCGCTCCGCTCCCGACACCCAGGACGCTGCGAGCCCGCCAGAGTCTGGTCGTCCAGGTCGGGCGCTTCATCGCCATCAACCTGAAGATGGCGAAGATCATCCGGAAGGAGCACCACTGATCGGACGTCGGGCCCGTCGGCATCGAGTTCGACGGCCGGACAGAGAGGGCACCTCCGTGTCGATGTGACGTGTGGGACGTGGGCGCATCCGTCGTGGAGCGGGTGCATGAGGAACAAGCTCCCGACCCCAGCGATCGGGACATCATCCCGCTCCTTGCGGCGCGCATCGGTACGCCACGTCTCCGGCGTTGGATGACGCACCGTGTCAAACTCGTGGCCATGACACCCGAGGAGACAGTCGACGAGTTCATCCGCAGGGTCCTGGCCCACGACCTCGATGGAGCGTGCGAGCTCGCCAGTGAGGACATCGAGTACGACAACGTCCCCATCGGCAAGAACATCGGGCACCAGGCGATGAAGGACATTCTGACCGTCATGGCGGGCATCGGCGACGTCACCTTCGAGATCCACCGCCAGGTCAGCGCCGGACGCACGGTCATGAACGAGCGCACCGACCGCTTCGAGGTCGGCGAGCGGCGGATCGACCTGCCGGTCGCCGGGGTGTTCGAACTCGACGACGACGGCAAGATCTGCCTGTGGCGCGACTACTTCGACTACGGCTGGTTCGAGCGCGAATTGGCGGAGCCCGACGCCGGCTGACCACCCCTGTGGTCCCGCGACGACTAGCCGGTCGCACGGATCGGGTGTAGACAACTCCTCGGATGCCCTGGCCTGTTTTCCCGCAGGCCGGGGCATCTCCATGTCCCGGCGACGTCCGCAGACACGTCGCTACACCGGTTGCACATCGGGAAGAAACCGCAGGTCAAAGAGGCATAACATCTGTTTCATGAGCGGCGCCATCGAACGGATCATCGCCGATGTCCAGCGCTACAGCGTGGCCTGCGAGCGCCTCGCCGAGCGGCTCCTCGAGCAGTCGCAGTGGAACCTCGACGACGTCGAGCGTCTCCGTTCCGGAGTCTCGCTCATCGAGTCCTGCCGGGAGACGGGCTCGGCCGATCGCAGCCGGAGCATGACTCGTCTCCTCGCCGAGTTCGAGGAGAGCCGCCGGGCCATCCGGTCGGCCACCGTGCTCGGCCTGCTCGAGGGCGGACTGTCGATCACGGAGATCGGCCAGGTCTTCGGGGTCTCCCGACAGCTCGCCAACCGCCTGGTCAAAGACGCACGGGCCATGTACGGCGAGGCGTCGACGCCCGCCTAGGACACGCGTCCGACGGTCCGGGCGGACTCACCCC
>DATCCR010000273.1:0-5162 GCA_036511155.1 Acidimicrobiales bacterium | reverse complement strand
CGTCGGGCACGAGCCGACGGAGCCGGGGTGCCACCTCACCGACCAGGAAGCGGGCGGCCTCGGCGTTGGGCGGGTACCGCAGGGTGCCCTGGAACAGCACGGTCGGCGGATCGCCGACCTCGACGCGGCCCACCGGGGCGTCGATCACCCGGTAGGCGTTGGGCACCACCTCGACCCGCGGGACCCCACCGGCACGGGCTCGCCCGGCGTCGAGGTCGCTGCACACCACCGTGGCCGCCACCCGTCCGCCCGACGCCCGTTGCAGCCGGCGCCAGCGGCGGACCTCCTCACCCGAGAAGGCCCGGGCGGCCAGCCTCCGGGCCGTGGCCCCTGCACCCGACGCCGGGTCGGCCGGGATGGCCATCCGGGCCGTGATCTTGGCGTCCTCGAGGTCCACCAGGTCGAGGACGGACGGGGCCGCCACCAGGCCGTCGGTCAGGACCAGCGGCCGCATCCCGAAGTACCACACCAGGTCGTAGCGGCCCCGGGTGAAGCGGGTCAGGGCCCGCAGAGCCGCGCCCCCGTCCGGCCGCGGCAGTTCGAAGGGCGTGGTCGGCGAGGCGAAGGCGGCCAGGCGGCGGACGCCCTCGGGCGGCCGGTCGTCGAAGGCGACGTGGCCGACCCGCTCGAGGCCGACGGACGGGTCCGGCGGGTCGATGTCGGTGCGGGCCGTGGGCAGGATGGCGAACAGGTCGGTCGGGCCGCAGGACGCCAGTCCGCGCAGCACGGTGGCCAGGCGCAGCCGGGACCCGCTGTTCTCCGGCCACGGGTACTCGCCGGACACCACCAGGGTCCTCATCGGTCCACCCTCATCTGGCGGGCTTCCGGTGCTAGGCCACTTCGGTCGGTCCCCATGTACGCCCCCGGTCCGGATCTCCTCGCCCGGCACCCTTCGGCCCGGTCGTCCCGGGGCACCCGGGACGGCGCGATGGTACCGCCCGGGACTGCCCCCGCCCTCCTCTTCGTGGTCACCCCCGCGGTCGTCCTCGAGGGCGCTCCCAGCCCTCGCCGGCACCGTTCGGGACCGGAGCCGACTGCTACGTTTGGCGGGCCGGACGGGCCGGCACCATGAGGGGGCCGGGATGACCGACCGGTGGACACGGACCGACGAGCCCCTGGTGCTCCATGTCATCCCCACACCCCTGGCCCGCGGTGCCCAGCGCGAAGCGCGGGCTCTGGCCGACGAGCTCGACACCCCCGGCGTCCGGGCCCATCGGGTCCTCTGCCTGTTCGAGGGACCGGCCGAGGTGGAGCCCGACCTGACCCTCGCCATCCCTGACGGCGACGTCCCCGGAGTGGGCTACAACTGGCGGGCCGTGCCCCGCCTGCGGGCCGCGCTGACCGCGCTCGACCCGGTGTGCGTGGTGGCCCACGGCGGCGAGCCGCTCAAGTACCTCGTTCCGGCCATGGTCGGCCACAAGCGCCCGCTCGCCTACTACGCCATCGGCACCTACGGGGCCTCGGCGGGGCGACGGTCCCAGGTCACGGTGTGGCGCGAACTCCTGAAGCGGGTCGACGTGGTGGCGGCCGAGGGCGACGAGGTGGCCGAGGAGTGCACCCGGTTGCTCGGGGTACCCGCCGGCAAGGTGACCATGACCCCGAACGGTCGCGACCCCGAGGTCTTCCACCCCCGGGACGGCGGCCGGGTGGACGACCGCCCGGTACTCACCTTCGTCGGCGCCCTCACCGAGGGGAAGCGCCCCACTCGGTTCGTCGAAGCGGCGGCGGGCCTACGCGACCGCGGGCTCGACTTCCGGGCCGTGCTCATCGGCGACGGCGCCCTCCGGCCGGTCGTCGAGGGGCCCGCACGCGACGCCGGAGTGGAGATGCTCGGGTCGCGCTCCGACGTGGCCGAGCTCCTCGGCCGGTCCGACGTCATGGTGTTCCCGAGCCGGCCCCGGGGCGAGGGCATGCCCGGCGTCCTCATCGAGGGCGGCCTGTCCGGCCTGCCCATCGTGGCCACCGACGTGCCCGGCGTCCGGACCGTCATCGACGACGGGACGACCGGCTACGTAGTCGACCCCGAGGACCTCGAGGGCATGGTGGCGGCCCTGTCCCGGCTCCTCGAGGACCCCGGCCTCCGACGCACGATGGGCGAGGCGGCGCGTGCGCGCTGCATCGAGCAGTTCAGCATCGGCGCCGTCGGTGCCCTGTGGCTGCGCGTCCTCACGCCGCTGCTGCCGCCCGGGCTGGGCACTCCCGACTGACCCGGGGGAGGCCGCCGGTCAGGTGGTGTGTTCGGGTGGCCGGTCGCCGGCCTCGAGCGCCCCGACCGGCTCGTCCGCTCCCGCGCTCTTCGTCCCGCTTACCACCAGGCCCTCCGG
This sequence comes from Acidimicrobiales bacterium, assembly GCA_036511155.1. Lineage (GTDB taxonomy): Bacteria > Actinomycetota > Acidimicrobiia > Acidimicrobiales > RAAP-2 > Bog-756. Next base: position 2,838 of record DATCCR010000273.1, on the reverse strand, counting down.
GGTGCGCTGCAGCTGCCCGTTGGCCACCGCCAGCTTCAGCCGGCGGATCATCTGGTCGCGCTGGACCATGGCGGCGCGGAACTTCTTCCGGTCCTTGCGCTTGTACTCCCACTCGTACATGCTCGGCCGTCCCCTGGGACTCCGGGGGATGGCGAAGAGGACCATGAGGAACGGCAGGAGCATGACCCGCTCGCGGTAGATGAGGCCGAGGTTGCCGAGGGCGGCGAAGGCGTAGATGAAGCCGGCGCTGTAGACGATGCACATCATCACGTAGGCCCGGGCGAACGAGGCCCGGGGCAGGATCCGGAGCTGGCGGTAGGAGGCGATGACGATAGCGACCAACACCAGGTTCTCGAAGGCGGCCGCGTACTCCCCCGACCCGTGGGCGTTGAACGGCAGCGGGTCGAACAGGATGGTGTATGCGTCGATCGGCCACGTCAACGGGCTCGACGAGTAGGTGAAGCCCGAGCTGCCGCAGCCCACCTGACAGCCCTGGTTGTTCTGGTTGGTGGACGACAGCGACACCCCCTGGCCACTGCCGCCGAGTTTCAGGTAGTGCAGCGTCATGTACACCGATATGCCGACCAGCAGCCCCATGAACAGCAGGCCCGACACCCGGGCCACCGGGTTCTGGCGGGCCCCGCTCCCCTGCGGACGGATCATGAGCGCCACGGCGAAGCCGCCGAGGATCACCAACAGCTCGTTGGGGCGGATCAGGAACCCGGCGAGCACGCCGAGCGTGAGCAACCGGAAGCCTCCCGGGGCGCGCACCAGCACCTTGGCGCAGCCATAGGCCACGAAACCGAGGGAGACGGTCATGATCGCCTCCTTGCTGACGTCGGCCGTCCAGAAGATCGTCGAAGGGAGGAAGAAGACGAGGTAGGCGTAGCGCTTGTGCCCCTGGAACACCCCGGGAAAGGTGGTGGTGAACGCCCGGTAGAACAGGATCGTCCCCAGCCACGACATCCAGGAGAAGGCCAGGAAGGTGGCCAGCTGGTTGACCCCCACGATGGCCATGACGATGCCCGCGAAGATGCTCACCGATCCGTCGTTGACGATGCCACGCACGTTGGCGCCGGCCAGGGTGAAGTTGAACGAGCGGAAGTTCGGGGCGAGGATCGCACCCTGGGTGTCGTACCGGATCCAGTCGGCGATGCCGTGGTAGAAGTTGTTGACCACGTAGATCTGGGCGGGCGCGGCCAGCATGTGGAGGATGAGGCTCCAGGTCAGGATCCGGAGCAGCCACGGGTTGCGCTCCTTCTCCACCACCCACCGGATGATCGGGCGGGACACGCCGAAGATGACGGCGGCCACGATGATCACCCCGAGGGGGTTGGATCCGAGCTTCGCGGCGATCAGCATGGCGTGGGCCCTACGGTTCGAGCGTGCGGATCAGGACGGGTGGAGCTCGGGGGCGGGGAGGTCGACGTCGTCGCCCGGACCGGCGTCGTCGACCAGGTCGGCCCCTTCCTCCGTGTCGGGGGTGCGCACCGTGCCGGCCCGGCCCGAAGCGGCCATGCCGGCGTCGAGCACGCGCTTCTGTCCCTTCGACAGCTCCTCGCCCGTGAACACGACGCCGAGCACCGGAGCGCCCAGTCGACGGAGGATGTCCCCCATGTCCTGGGCGTCGGGGACCTCGGTCACGCCGTTCTCCACCACGACCAGCACGGCATCCACCGAGTGCACCATCGCCTCGCCGTGGTGGTAGCGGAGGAAGGCCGGCGTCTCGACGATGACGGCGGCGGCGACCTCACGGGCCGCGTCGAGCACCTCCTTGGCGCGCGACACGAGCTGCCCGCTGTTGCGCATGAAGTGGCGCATCGACAGCATCGACACGTTGTCGGGACCGGCCGGGGTCATCCACCGCTCGATGTCGGCCGGGGTGACCGGGCCGGAGTGGACGCTCTCGTCGGGGAAGGTGGTCCCGACCTCGAGGTCGCCGGTGCTGACCACGATCACGGTCTCGGCCGCCTCGGCGTACGTGGCGGCGAGGTTGGCCACGACCTTGGCCCGCGACGGCTCGTCGACCGTCGACGCGACCAGCAGGACGTTGCGCGACCCGGGCTCGGGGACCTTGTAGGGCTCGCCCTGCGACGCGCCCATCCCGAACATGTCGGTGAAGGCGTCGCCGCCGGCACCCGTCGGAGCGGCGTCGGAGGCCATCGACTCGAACAGCACCGACATGCGGAGCTTGCGGTAGGCCTCGGAGGAGGGTGACGTCGGCCGGTCGACCACGTCGACCACGCCCGGATCGGGCGGGTACGTCTCGGGAATGTCGGCGATCACCGGGAACTTGAAGTGGTGGGCGGCCCGGCCGCTGCGCCGAATGGTCTTGTTGAGGATCTCGCGCACCAGGATGATGAGGAGCGCCAGGACTCCGCCGACGACGAGGCCGATCAGCAGCCGCGCCTTGTGGCCGTCGAGCGTGCTGGTCTTGGGCAGGTTGATCCGGCGGGCCAGCTCCGGGGTGCCCGGGAAGATCACCTGGTACCCGGTCGAGGTGGCGGCGAACGGCGAACCGTCGGCCGAGGTCGCCGAGCTCCCCTTGGTGGGGACCGACTGGGCGTGGGCCGCGACTGTGGCTTCGAGGGTGTTCCCCAGCTCCTTGGCGTAGGCGTTGCACAGGGCGGCGGCCAGCTGCGGGGTCGGCGCCGACGCGTAGAGCGTGACGTTGCCCCCGCTGGTGGCGGCCTTCTTGCCCGTCGGCGCAGCCGCCACGCTCGGGGACGTCGGGTACCCGCCCTTGGTCGAGGCGGCGACGGTGGAGCCGAACATGGTGCCGGCGAATTCGTAGGGGTTGCCCTTGAGGCCGACGTCGGAGACGGCGGCCAGCTGCGG
>DATCCR010000272.1:0-5906 GCA_036511155.1 Acidimicrobiales bacterium | reverse complement strand
CGGCCCGCCACTCGGCCAGCGCCTTGGTCAGCTCGGAGGCGAAGGTCGCGCCGTGGACCGGGTCGGCGAACTGGCACCGGGCCCGGCTCCGGTTGGCCGCCCGTTCGGCGTCGACGGACGGCCCGCCGGCCAGGATCTCGGTGACATGGCCCACGATGTCCGCCGAGGTGACGTAGGTCCGGCAGTCGGGCCCGGCGGTCAGGAGTGACTCGGGTCGGTCGGGCATGACCACCGACGCACCGGCGTACATGCCCTCGACGATCGACCGGGGCATGCCCATCGGGCCGCCCGGGACCTTCGTGTAGACCACGGTGGCCGTCCGGCCGAGCAGGGCGATGACCTGGTCGTGCGGCACGTCGACCGACAGCGTGACCGGGGCCCCGGACTCATCGATCAGCTGCCGGATGGTCAGCGGCTCGTCCTCGTGGAGGTAGGTGGTCCCGACGACGATCCGGCAGTCGACGCCACGACGGGCGAGCTCGGCGAACGCATCCACCAGGATCGGCCAGTCCTTCTTCGGAAGCCCGGCAGACGCCGACAGTACGATCGTGCGCTCCTCCTCGGGCGGGAAGACGTCCCGGTCGTTGATCAGCGGGACCAGGGCGTGCGTGCCCTGGGCCTGGTCGGCGTGGTGAGGGTACGACCAGACGCCGACGCACAGCGGGTGGGACCTCACCCGGGCGATGGCGTCCGGGTCGAAGTCGAAGGAGTGGACCCTGACGGCGAAGGGCAGGCCGACCCGGGACAGCACGTCGAGGCGCTCACCGGCGAACGTCGTCCAGTACAAGAAGAGCACGTCGGGACGGAAGCCGGCCACGGCCTCGTCGAGGTCGGTGTAGAGCGGCTCGGTGAGGGGCACCGGCGAGGTCGACAGTCGCTCGGTGCACCACGCCAGCGTGCTTCCGTTGTCGGCGAGCGCGTGCATCTCCTCGGCGATGTAGGTCTCCGGGACGAGGGGGAAGAGCGAGTTGTAGGCCAGCACCCGGAGTGGCCGGCTGGCCAGGAGCTTGGCCCGCACCGCGGCCTCCGATGTCCTCCGGTCGCCGGTCCGGCTCAATCGCAGCGGTGCCGAGGTCGTGTAGAGCGACGCCACGACCGGCAGAGCCAGGGGCTCCCGGTGGGCGGTGAGGCGGAGCACGAGGTCCCAGTCGACGAGCATCTCCAGGTGCTCGTCGAAGATCGCCTCGGGTAAGTTCCTGCGGTGGGCTACGACGCCCAGGTCGATGAAGTTGCCCACTTCCAGGCGTTGCCGGTCCCACGTCTCGAAGTGCAGGAACGGCAGGCCGACCCGCGGACCGGTGTCCGGCGGCTCGGGGTCGGTGAGGCGAGCGCCGTAGAACAGGTCGATGTCGGGACGGCGGGCCATGGCCCAGGCCACGGCCCGGAGCCACAGCGGCTGCATGAGGTTGTCGTCGTCGAGGTAGCAGACGAACTCGCCTCGGGCGGCCGAGAGCCCGGCGTTGCGGGCGGCCCCGACGCCGAGACGGGCATGGGCGGCCCCGACGCCGAGACGGGCATGGGGGACCACGACGATCCGTTCGTCCTCGGCAGCCAGCCCGGCGAGCAGCCCGGGGGTGGCGTCCGTGCTCCCGTCGTCGACCACCACCAGCTCCCAGTTGGCGTAGGCCTGGGCCTGGACAGAGGCCACGGCCCGGGTCAGCAGCTCGGCCCGGTCGCGGGTGGCGAGCACCACCGACAGCAGCGGCCCGGTGTCGAGCTGGGCCCGGCGGACCCACTCGGTGGTCGGCTCGACCAGGGCCCGCAGCTCCTGCTCGGCGTAGCGCCGGTCCACCATGTCGAGTCCGGCGTGCAGCAGGCCCTGGGTCCCCTGCAGGCCGGTCCGGGTGACCCCCTCCTCGGCGCGGACGGACGCGACCTCGTCCTGCAGTGCCGAGGTCACCGCCTGCATGGCCTTCGACTCGTCACCCAACGCCAGGGTCCGGGCCAGCAGGTCGTCGACGCCGAGCAAACTCCGTGCCCGGGCCACCAGTGCCGCCCGACCGCCACCGGTCCGGGCGGCGGCGCGCAGGGAGCGGAGTTCCCCGCCGGCCACGCCCACGACCTGTCGAAACTGCATGTCCCGATCTCCCCGCCGTGAGGCATCCGTCGGAGCCGCCCACGATCTGCAGGCCGGCCGTTCGGGTGAGGCTACCGGTGGGCCGGTCGGTCGGGCCAAGGCGAGGTGGCACCGGGTGACCGACATAGCGGACACCGGTCGGGCGACGGATCGGTCCGGGCGCACAGCGACCGGGGTCGTCGACCCCGGTCGTCCCGTGCGGTTGATGGTCGGGGCGCCCGGATTCGAACCGAGGACCTCCTGCTCCCAAAGCAGGCGCGCTACCAAGCTGCGCCACGCCCCGTGGTGCCACGTTGCGGGCCGACGCCCGCGTGGCGGTGCCCAGCGTAGGGCATCGCGCCGAGTATCCCCCGACTACCCCGGCCGCGGGATAGCGTCACCTCGATGCCCACCGTGCGTGTAGCCGTGTTCGACCTGGGCAGCAGCTCCTTCCACCTCATGGTGGTCGACGCCTCCCGCGACGGGCGCTTGGAGCCGGTGCTCCGCCGCCGTTCGTTCCTTCATCTCGGCACCGAGGTGGCCCGCACCGGGGGCGTCCCCGGTGACCGGTCGGCCCTCGCCGTCCGCACCGTCAAGCGACTCCACGGGGCCGCCGAGGACGCCGGCGCCGACGTGGTGGTGGCACTGGCGACCGCAGCGCTCCGCGACGCCGGCAACGGCACGCGACTGCTGGCCCGCATGGAGCGGATCCTCGGCAGTCCGATCACCCTCCTCACCGGCGAGGAGGAGGCACGGCTGTGCTTCCTCGGTCAGCGGGCCGGCGTCTGGGTGGGGGACGCCCCCGTGCTCGGGCTCGACCTCGGCGGGGGGAGCCTCGAGGCCGGGATCGGAACGGTCGACTCGGTGGTCTCGGTGGCCAGCGTCGCCCTGGGCACGGCCCGGATCCGCGGCGAACTCGACACCGGCGACCGGCTGACCACCGCCGAGCGGGTCGCCATCGCCGATCTGGCCACTGAGCGGTCCGGCCCGATCGCCGACATGCTGGCCCGGACCCCGGGGGCGGCCGAACGGGTCATCGCCAGCGGGGGGACGGTCCGGGCACTCGCCCGCCTGGCCATGGGCCTCCACCGCCCGGCGCCCCGACGGGGCTCCTCGGGCACCTCGTCGGTCAACCAGGTGGAGCTTCCGGCGGGTCAGCTCCACGAGTTGGCCGACCGCCTGGCCACCCTCGACCTCGATGCCCGCATGGCCCTACCCGGCATCCAGGCCCGGCGGGCGCCCCTGCTGCCCATCGGAGCGCTGGTGCTGTCCACCCTGGTCGACCGCCTCGGCCTGCGCGGGCTGGTGGTGAGCGAGTGGGGACTGCGGGAGGGGGCCGTCCTCGACGGTCTCGCCCTCACCGTCGACAACCGCTAGGGGACCCACCCCGGGGACGCTGCTTCCCGTAGCGTGCACGCCCTCGGTCGATCACCGGGCCGCCATGTCGTGCCCGGGCGGTCAGGCTGTGCCCGGGAGTGCTTCACCCCAGCACGTGGGTCCCGGGGTGGGGAAGGCGGCGGACGTCGGTCCGCCGCCGTGTCCCCGGACTAGGCGTCCTTACCCAGGATCCTGTTCATGCCGGTGCCGCAGACCGGGCACTTGCCCTTCGCCGACCGGCGACCGTTGGCCATCTCGACCACCTCGCCGTCGAACTCCCGCTTCTCTCGGCACTTCACGCAGTAGCCCTCGTACATAGCCATGGTTCCTCCTCCTGCTTCGAGTGGCGCCCGTACGGACACCCGATGGAGCGACGGTATCGGCCCTTCTGGGTCGATCGGGGGATGGGAGCGCCTTCTGCTAACTTCTGCTAGCACTCGCTCGCGGGTTCATGACCGGGCGTGGCCGCCCCTCGGGGAGTCAGTCGCGCGGTTGTTCGGGGGGCTGGCTGCCGTTGGCCGGCTTGCCGAACGACTCCGGCACCTCGGCCGGCGCCAGGTTGGCGAGCATCTCCTCGATGCCCTCGGGCGGCAGGGGCGGACTGAAGTAGTAGCCCTGGGCGGTGGTGCAGCCCCGTTGGAGGAGTACCCGGCTCTGCAGCAGGGTCTCCACCCCTTCGGCCACGCACGACAGCCCGAGCCGGCTGGCCATGGCGATGATGGCCGACACCAGACTGTTCTCGTCGTCCGTCGGTCCGAGCACATGGACGAAGGACTGGTCGATCTTGAGTGTGTTGACGGGGAACGAGCCGATCCGGTCGAGCGACGAGTTCCCCTGGCCGAAGTCGTCGATGGTGAAGCGGACCCCGAGGCGGCGCAGGCGGTCGATGTTCTCCTTGGCCGGACCGCTCTTGTCGAGCACCACCCGGTCGGTGATCTCGAGCTCGAGGAGGGTGGGGTCGATCCCGGTGTCGCGCAGCGTGCGCTCGACGCTGTCGTAGAAGTTCGGACTGGCCAGGTCGCGCGAGGCCAGATTGACCGACAGCCGCAGGTGGTCGAGGTCGTGGTCCTGCCAGGACCGCAGCTGGCGGCAGGCCTGCCACAGCACCCAGTTGTCGAGGGAGACGATGAGGTCGCTCTTTTCGGCCATGGGGATGAACTGGGGCGGATCCAGGATTCCGAGGGTCGGGTGGTCCCAACGGATGAGGGCCTCGACGCCCACGATCTGGGCGGTCCGCAGGTCGATGTAGGGCTGGTACACGAGGAAGAACTCGTTGCCGTCGAGGGCGTGGATCAGGTCGCTGTAGAGCTCGCGGTCGTCCACCGCCCGGCGACCGGGGTGGGCGGGGCCGGGGGAGTGGTGGAACATCTCGAAGGCGTTGCGCCCGTGGTCCTTGGCCCGGAACATGGCCTCGTCGGCCCGGTTGAGGAGGTCGTCGTAGCTGTCGCCGTGCTCGGGAGCGATGGCGATCCCGACGGAGGCCGAGGTTGACACCTGCTCGCCGTAGATGTCGAACGGAGTGTGCATGGCATCCAGCGTCCGCTCGGCCAATTGGTTGATGGCCAGCTGGTCCACGAGTCCGGGGAGGAGTATGGCGAACTCGTCGCCGCCGAGGCGGGCCACCGTGTCCTGGCTGCGCACCGTCTCGACCAGGCGCAGACCGACCTGCTGGATGAGGACGTCTCCGGTGGCGTGCCCGTAGGTGTCGTTGACCGTCTTGAAGTTGTCGAGGTCGACGAAGAACATGCAGACCGGCTCGCCCACCCGTCGCGACCGCACGAGTTCCTGCTCGACCCGGTCTTCGAACAGCCGCCGATTGGGGAGGCCGGTCAAGGCGTCGTGCCACGCCATGTGGGACACCTTCTCGAGGAGCTCCAGGTTCTGGATGGCAGTGGCAGCCTGGTCGGCCAGCCCGCAGAGGCGCTCGTGGAGGTCGGGGTCGCGGATGACCGCTCGCGAGGCATCGTTGGAATAGTTGGCGGCGATCACCCCGAGGAACTCGCCGGCCGCGAACAGCGGGGCCACCAGCGATGCCGGAATGTCGGAGGCCTCCATCAACGCTCGCAGCTGCGGGTCCTCGATGGTCGAGGCATCGAGGACCATGACCTCGTGCCCGCTGATCATGCGCTCGATGAGCGGGTTGTCGGCCTCGACCGACAGTGAGCCCTGGTCGTCGGCGCCGACCCGGATCTGGGTGGTCGACGCCGAGGTCGACCAGTGGTGGGCGATGGGGCCGAGGTCGGCATCGGGGGGCGTCATGCCGGTCGTATAGGCGCCGAGGACCAGACGGGACCGGTCGCGGTCCCACAGGTAGACGGTGGACTGGTCGCAGCCGGTCACGGTCGGGACGGTGTCGGCCAGGATCTGGAGGGCCTGGGCCAGATTGGTGAGGCCGGACAGCTGTTCGCCGAAGGACAGCAGGGTCCGGGCCGTCGAGTCGCTGCGGCGGGCGTCACCCAGGACGGTGAAGACG
>DATCCR010000271.1:0-25307 GCA_036511155.1 Acidimicrobiales bacterium | reverse complement strand
GTCACCTTGCCCTTGTCGGTGACCGGCGACGAGACCGTCACGGTCAGGATGTCCCTCCTGCCGCCCTTCAGCGTCGTTCGGGCGACCTTGAACGACAGCGACGTGGTGGTGGTCACGTGCAGTGTGGCGCCGGTCGTGGTGGCCGTGCCCGCGGAGTTCGTGAACACGGCCCGGAACTGGGCGCCGTCGTCACCGAGCGCCGCGGTGATCGGGTACGTGTAGGCCGTGGCTCCGGGAATGTCGGACCAGGTGAGCCCGGCGTCGTTCGAACGCTGCCACTGCGCCGTGGGATAGGGCAGCCCGTAGGCCACAGTCATGAACGTGTAGACCGTACCCACGTTGATGGTCTGGGGGATCGGCGAGGAGATGATGACCGGGGCCATGGTCACCGACAGGGTGGCCGCCGACGTCGTGGCCGTGCCCATGGGGTTGGTGAACACCGCCCGGAACTGGGCACCGTCGTCGGCGACGGTCGCCATGGCCGAGTAGGTGCCCGAGGTGGCGCCGGTCAGGTCGCCCCACGTTGCGCCGCCGTCGTTCGAGCGCTGCCACTGGACGGTCGGGGCCGGGGTGCCCGACGCCGAGGCGCTGAACGCGTAGGCGGCACCGGCGGGCACCGAGGTCGACACCGGGGACGAGGTCACCGTCGGGGCCTGGGGGGGAGCCGTCAACGTGACCCGTGTCGTGTACAGGTCGAAGCTGGCGTTGGCCCCGGCCGGGTTGTTGCCGGTCGAGTTCGAGTTGTCGGCCCACACCGGGACCATCACCCCTCCCTGGAAGGCCAGTCCGGTGTAGTCACCCCAGTTCGTGTTCCGGATCGGCCCCGGGGGAGGCGCCAGGGTGGCATTGGAGGTGCCGGCGGCGATCGGGAAGTTGGGGCTCCACGTGTCGCCCCCGTCGGCGCTGACCGACCCGTAGTACCTGGCGTTGACGCGGGTCGGGTCGCCGCGGGTGTCGTACCACGTGGCACCCACCGTGCCGGTGGACTGGTCCACCGCGAACCCGGGCATGAAGTGGGACGCGTTGGTGCCATCGTCGTTGACCAGCACCGGGGTCGACCAGGTGGCGCCCCCGTCATCGGAGTGCACGACGTAGAGCATGGTGTTGGCCAGGTCGATGGCCGGGGCGTCGAGGTAGGCGAGGTAGAGCCTCCCGTTGTGCGGCCCTCCGCTCTGGTCCCATGCCAGGTGGGCCTCGGCGTCGACGCCCCAGTTGGGGGCGGCCGGGATGTAGTCGAAGCCGCCCACGTTGGTGGTGGTCACCGTCACCGCGCTCTGGAAGCCGAGCGGGCCGAGGCCGTCGGGGTCGACGCTGAGGGTCACCGGTCCGGCCCCCGCCCGGTTGCCGAAGGCGGCCACGACCTGGCCCTGGGGGCCGACGGTCAGGTCGCCGAACGCTCCACCGTTGGCCCCGGGCATCGCCTCGGCCACGCCGAACGTCCCGATGGCGCCCGGGCCCGTGTCGCTGGCCCCCTGGGCGAGGTTGACCCCACCCTGGTTGTAGGTGACCCACACGCTCCCGTGGCCGGCAGCGACCACCGGCTGGTCGGTGAGTTGGGCCAGGGCCTGGGTGTTGGTGAAGGTGGCGCCGCCGTCGGTGGACATCCCGAAGTCGGTGTAGGTGTGCACCGAAGTGCTGAGGTAGACCACGAAGAGGTTGCCGTAGCCGTCGAACGTGACCGAGGTGTTGCCCCAGGCCGGAGGCAGGTGGTCCGCGGACGCCACGGACGTCCCCATCCGCGCGTGGGTCCAGGTGGTGCCTCCGTCACTGGTGCGGGCGCCGACGAGGAAGCCCGTCTCGTCGCGGCCGAGGACGAAGATCCGGTTGGGGTTGGACGGGTCGACGGCCACCGAGCCCTCGAACTGGTTGCCGACCGCCTGGCTGAGGTTGACGTTGGCCCCGACGGAGATCGTGGGGAAGAGGACTGTGGCACCGGCCGGTGTCGGCCGGACAGTCACCAGGGTCGTTCCGAGGAGGAGGGCCAGCAGCCCGAGTGTGGTGATGCGCTGCAACCGTCCCATGCCGTACTCCGTTGTCCGACCGCCCGATCGACACCGCCTGGCCTTCCGTTCGGCACGGCTGCCCCATCGGGAGCCCGTCGGCCCGTGCCAGCCGCCACTCTGACGGTGGCACCTGACGGGAGGATGACGGCTCCGTGACGACCGTACAACGGGGTCACCTCATGGGGAACGGGTCCAAAGTCCCGAATCAGCGGCAGTCCGGTGCCCGACGGGTGAACGGCACGCGGGCTGCCCCCGGGAGCACCGGCGCCGGCCCGGCGCACCCGTGGCGGGAGGCGCGTGCCATTGTGTGCCCATGGTCGCCGACACCGCCCCGCACGCCGCTGCCCACCCCGCCTCGCCACCGGTGGCCGAGAGGCGACCGGTCACCCTCGAGGCCCACGGCGACGTGCGCACCGACGACTGGTTCTGGCTCCGGGACAAGGACGACCCGGCCGTCATCGCCCACCTCGAGGCCGAGAACGCCTGGACCGAGGCGGCCATGGCCGGGACCCGACCGCTCCAGGAGGCCCTGTACGCCGAAATGGTCGCCCGCATCGAGGAGACCGACCTGTCGGTCCCTGTCCGAAAGGGGTCCTGGCTGTACTACAGCCGCACGGTGGAGGGCAGTAGCTACGGGATCCACTGCCGCCGGGCGGTGGACGGGCCGGAGGACGCCGAGGTGGTGCTGCTCGACGAGAACCTGCTCGCCGAGGGCCACGACTACTTCTCCCTCGGAAACTTCTCGATCAGCCCCGACCACCGCTGGCTCGTGTACTCGACCGACACCACGGGCGGCGAGCGTTTCACCATGCGGTTCCGGGACCTGTCGAGGGGCACCGAGGCGGAGGAGTCGATCGCCGACACCTCCTACGGGACGGCGTGGGCCAACGACAACGCCACCGTCTTCTACGTGCGGGTCGACGAGGCCATGCGGCCGTTCCAGCTGTGGCGCCACCGGGTGGGGACCGACCCCGCCGCCGACGTCCTGGTGATCGAGGAGCCCGACGACCACTACTACCTCGGGGTCGGCCGCACCAAGGACGACCGGTACGTACTGTGCGGCCTCGACTCCAAGGTCACCTCGGAGGTGCGGGTGCTCGACGCCGACGACCCCGAGGGGGCGTTCCGGGTCATCGAGCCCCGCCGCCAGGGCATCGAGTACGGCGTCGACCACGACCGGGGGGACCCCGCCACCGGTCGCCCGCCGCGGTTCCTCATCGTCACCAACGACGGCGCTGAGGACTTCCGGCTGATGGAGGCCCCCGAGGGCGCTCCGGGCCGGGAGCACTGGACCGAGGTGCTGCCGGCCCGCGAGGGCGTCCGCCTCGATGCCGTCGACCCCTTCGCCGAGTACCTGGCCGTCTACGAGCGAGAGGACGGCGGGACCCGCATGCGGGTGATCGAGCACGCCACCGGGGTCTCCACGCCGGTCGTCCAGCCCGAGTCACCGTCGACGGTGTGGGGCGAGGCCAACCCCGAGTACGACGCCACCGTGCTGCGCTACGGCTACACCTCACTCGCCACTCCCCGGTCGGTCTACGACCTCGACCTCGAGACCGGGGAGCTCACGCTGCGCAAACGCCAGCCGGTGCTCGGCGGTTTCGAACCCGCCCGCTACCGGACCGAGCGCCAGTGGGCGACGGCCGAGGACGGCACCCGGGTTCCCATCTCCCTCGTCTACCGACCCGACCTGGTGGGAGTCCCTTCCGACGGCGGAGGCGGTGCCCCCTGCCTCCTCTACGGCTACGGGTCCTACGAGGCGTCGATGGACCCGGCGTTCTCGTCGCTGCGGCTGAGCCTGCTCGACCGCGGCTTCGTGTTCGCCATCGCCCACATCCGGGGCGGCGGCGAAATGGGCCGCCATTGGTACGAGGAGGGCAAGTTCGAGGCCAAGCCGAACACGTTCTCGGACTTCGTGGCCTGCGCCCGCCACCTGGTGGCCGCCGGATGGACGTCAGCGGACCGGCTGGTGGCCCGGGGCGGCAGCGCCGGCGGCCTGCTGATGGGGGCGGTGGCCAACCTGGCCCCCGAGCTCTTCCGGGCCGTGGTGGCCGAGGTGCCCTTCGTCGACTGCCTGACCACCATCCTCGACGAGACGCTGCCTCTCACCGTGCTCGAGTGGGAGGAGTGGGGCAACCCGGTCGAGGACCTCGCCATCTACCAGGTCATGAAGGCCTACTCCCCCTATGACAACGTGGCGGCCACGGGAGCCGACGGGTCCCCGATCCGGTACCCCGACATCCTGGCCACCGGCGGCCTGTCCGACCCGAGGGTGGGCTTCTGGGAGCCGGCCAAGTGGGTGGCCAAACTGCGGGCCGCCAACCCCGAGAACCGGGTCCTGCTGAAGATGGAGATGGGCGCCGGCCACGGCGGCCCGTCCGGCCGCTACGACGCCTGGAAGGACGAGGCGTTCGTGTACGCATTCATCCTCGACGCCCTCGACCTGGCCGACACCGGTCTCCGGCCCTACCCCGACGCCCCGGCCGACTGAGCGCACCCCCCGCAGCCACCGGCACACCCGTGACGGGTTGCCGGCCGGTCAGGGGGCGGTGGTGGCCGTCGACGACGTGGAGGACGACGTCGACGAAGCCGCCGGGGTGGCACCCGGGGTCGCCGTGGCCGAAGGAGTGAAGGTGGCCACGAACGGCGTCCGCAACGGGGTCGGCAGCACCACCGGGACGCCGTCCACCTGGAGGGTCAGCGTCGGAGTCCCGAACTGCACGGTGGTCGACCCGCTGGCCGGTACGTTCTGGACGGTGCCGGCCGACAGCTCACCGGCCCACACCGTGGCGCCCGTCGCCGCCGAGTCGACCTGAACCCAGCAGGAGCCGGTTCCGGTGATGGTGATCTGGTAGGTCGCATGAGGCAGGGTGTAGGTGGCGGCGGTGCCGTCCGACGAGGTGGTGGTGGCCACGAATTGGCTGGGAAGTGCCGTCGGCGTCGGCTTGGTCGTCGGCGTCGGCTTGGGCGCCGTGGACGGGGTGGCGCCCGACCCGGCTGGCCGGGTGGTCGTGGTCGGTGTGGTGTGCGACGAGTTGTGCGACGTCTGGCTCCCCACGATGGCCAGAGCGCCGAACACCACGACGATGGCGATGGCCACCATCACACCGGTGCCCGGTCGGCTCCGGTGGTTCATCGAGTCGAGGGCGATGCGCTGGGCCCGGTCGGTGCGGGCCGGCGTGGTCGGCTCGGTTCCGCCCGGGCGCCCACGCTCGACGGGGCGGGCGTCGTCGAACACGATCGGGGCGTCGGGGTCCGGGAACTCGTCGGTCCCCCGGACCGGCACCGGCGGCACCAACCGCTCGGTCGTGCCCGACTGGCCCGACGGCACCACCCGGACCGGGCGCACGGTGGGGGGACCGATCCGCTCCGACAGGTGCTCCAGTGTGCCGAGTGCGTGGTTGTAGTTCGCCACGGAGTGGACGTCGCCGCCCCGGGGTCGCCGGACGAGGGCGACCGCCACGGCCACCACCACCAGCACCACGACGACGAACGCGACGGCCCACATCCGGTCTATTCAACCCCGAATCGACCCACCGGCGTGGAGCGAGCCGTCCGACGCCCCACCGGCGGGCGGGCGCCGGTGGTGCGTCGTCCCAGTTCGCGCCCTTAGATGGCGGTGACGGCGGTCAGTCCGCCGTCGACCGTCAGATGGGCCCCGGTGATGAACGAGGCTTCCGCGGAGAGCAGGAACCGGATCGGACGGGCGATCTCGTCGGGGGTTGCCACCCGCTGCAGGGGTGTGCGCTCCTCGAGCTGCTCCCGGAATCCGGGCAGGGCGAAGGCCGGCTCGAGCATGGGCGTGATGACCGCCCCCGGGCAGACGGCGTTTACCCGGAACCCCTCGATGGCGAAGCGCTGGGCCAACGAGCGCATGACGCCGAGGACCCCGCCCTTCGAGGCGCAGTATGCGGTCAGCATGGTGCTCCCGAACAGCCCCTCGATGGAGGAGATGAGCACGGCGGCCGACCCCGGGCCGGCCGTCCGGAACGAGGGCAGGAGGTGCCGGCTGATGATGGCGGCGGCCCGCAGATTGATGTTGAGGGTGGCGTCCCAGATTGCGTCGTCGATGTCGTCCACGGAGGCCGCCCCCGACACCCCTGCGGCGTGGACGAAGCCGCCGAGCGAACCGAGTGTGCGGGCCGCCTCGTCCACCGCGTCTGGAATCGAGTCCGACTCGGCCACGTCGACCACTGCGGCGTGGGCCACGACGCCGAGGTCGCGGCAGCGGGTCGCCGTCTGCTCGGCACCGACGGCGTCGATGTCCCACAGGGCGACGGGGCGACCGACCTCGGCCAGGGCCAGCGCGGTGGCCCGGCCGATGCCCGAGCCGCCGCCGGTGATCAGGACGCCCGTTCCGGGCTCGCCGAGGCGGCCGGGGGACGACGGGACGGATGCGGCGGAGGACGGCGTGGTGGTCATGGGGAGAGTGTTCCAGACGGCCCGTCCGGGCGCAGAGGTCCCCGCCCGCCGTCAGGCCGCGTCGGGCCGACTCAGGTGCGCAGGCCGAGGTACGGCTGGCGCCCCGCCGGGATCTCGTCACGCCGTGGGTTGGCCTGGTCCCGGTTCGACAGGACCGGGTCGACAACCCCCCAATCGCCGGAGATGGCCGGGTCGTCCCACGCCACGCCCAGCTCGTCCTCGGGGTTGTAGTAGCCGTCCACCAGGTACCAGAGGGTGAGGTCGGTCAGCGAGGCGAACCCGTGGGCCACCCCCGGAGGGATGAACAGGCCACGGTCGTGGTCGCCGGACAGGTCGAGCGAGAGCGTGGCGCCGTCGGTGGCCGAGCCCTGCCGCAAGTCGTGGAGGACCACACGGGCGGTGCCGGCCAGCACGTACCAGTAGTCAGACTGGTGCAGGTGGTAGTGGAGACCGACGACGGCCCCGGCCTGCTTGGTCGAGCGGTTGCCCTGGATCATCTCGCGGCCCAGCGGGAACCAGCTGCGGCGGTACGTCTCGACGAAGCGGCCCCGCTCGTCACCGTGGGCGTCGGGCTCCACGATGATCACGTCCTGGATGACGTCGGACTCGATGATCTTCGGCATGTCGGCTACCCCTCGTCAGGCGTTCGGTCGCGGGCCACAGTAGCGAAGTGGCTGTGGAAGAAGAGGAGGGGGGAGCCTTCGCCGACGCCGAGGTCGAGGACATGTCCGAGGATGAGCTCGTGGTCGCCGGCGTTGTGGACCAGCTCGACCCGGCAGTCCACCCAGGCCAGGCTGCCCTCGATGACCGGGGATCCGGTTCCTGGCGCCGGGTGCCAGTCGACCCCGTCGAACTTCGGTCCGCCCGAAATCGCGAACCCTTTGCACAGGTCCTCCTGCGCGTCGGTCAGTATGTTGACGCAGAAGCTGCCTGACCGGGCGATACGAGGCCAGCTGGTCGACGTGCGGGCCGGGGCCACGGCCACATACGGCGGGTCGATCGAGAGGGACACGAAGCTCTGACAGGTGAAGCCCACGGGCTGCCCGTCCTCGATGCCCGCCACGATGGTCACCCCGGTGGTGAACATCCCCATGGCGTCCTTGAACCGGGAGGTGTCGAAGGGCGGGACCGGCCGTTCGGGCCCGGTGCGGTCGATCACCGCTTCCTCAGCTCGAAGGTGGCGCCTTCCTTGGCCGCGTTCACCTCGACCTTGCCGGCGCCCTGGGCGACCTGGCGGGCGGCCCGCAGCATCACGTCGATCTGGCGGTCGGTGTGCCCCGGGTCGTGGTGGAACATGTCGAGGCGCTTGGCCCCGGCCTCTGTGGCGACGTGGACGGCGTAGGTGGGGGTCGAGTGGCCCCAGTCGAAGAGCTCGACGAACTCCTCCTCGGTGTACTGCGCGTCGTGGATCAGCAGGTCCGCACCGTCGCACAGTTCGAGTACGTCGGGGGCCACGGTCGCCCGGTCGACGGGAGCCTGGTGGTCGGGCAGGTAGGTCACGACGGCGCCGTCTGCCTCGATGCGGAACCCGAGGGTGTTGCCGATGTGGGGGATGGTGCGGACCTTGATCGCTATCCCGCCGAGTTGGAACTCGTCGTTCCCCTTCAGGTCGTGGTAGCGCAGCTCGCCCCGGAAATCGGCCATGTGCACCGGGAAGAACGGGGGCTGCACCATCCCGGCCATCGTCGCCTGGAGCGTGTCGTCGGCCTGGGACGGGCCGTAGATCTCGAGCAGGGCGCCCGGGTCACGCATCGGCGGGAAGAACGGGGTGCCCAGCACGTGGTCGTAGTGGAGGTGGGTGAGGAGGCAATTGCCGCGCATCGGCAGGCCCGAGGGGGCGAGGCCGGCCAACAGGTGATGGCCCAGGGCGCGCAGGCCCGTCCCCATGTCGAGGACGAGAGGGGGCTCGCCGGCCACCTCCACCAGGACACAGGAGGTGTTGCCCCCGTACCGGCGTTGCTGGTCGGACGAACACGGGCAGGAGCCCCGGACGCCGAAGTAGGTGATCCGCACAGGATGAGCAGGCTAGCCGCGGCGGCGGGGGACCCGTCGGGCTAACTTCCGGCGATGGACCGACTCCCGCCCTCCGACTCCGCCACCAGGACCGTCTCCGCCAACGGCCTCGAGTTCGCCTACCTCGAGGCGGGACCCGCCGACGGCCCGCTCGCTCTGTGCATGCACGGGTTCCCGGACACCGCCCACACCTGGCGCCACCTCCTCCCCCGCCTGGCCGACGCCGGTTTCCATGCCGTCGCCCCCTTTCTGCGGGGCTACGCGCCCACCGCGGTGCCGACCGACGGCCGCTACGACACCGGGACCCTGGCGCTCGACGCCTGCGCCCTGCACGAGGCCCTCGGCGGCGGCGCAAACGCCGCCCTCATCGGCCACGACTGGGGGGCGCTGCTCACCTACCCGGCCGCCGCCCACCAGCCCGAGCGGTGGGGCAAGGTCGTGACGCTGGCCGTCCCGCCGCCCGCCTCCCTCGGCTTCGGCTTCTTCGACTTCCGCCAGCTGAAGCGCTCCTGGTACGTCTTCCTGTTCCAGACCCCGCTGGCCGAGCTGGCCGTCAGCCTCGAGGACCACGCCTTCCTCGACGGTCTGTGGGCCGACTGGTCACCGGGCTACGACGGCTCATGGGACGTCGCCCGGGTCAAGGAGTCCATCGGCGCCGAAGTCAACCTGGCCGCCGCCATCGGCTACTACCGGGCCACCTTCGCCGGTCCGTCGGACGATCCGGCGGCGGCCGCCGCCCAGGCCGCCGGCGAGACGGTGGCGCCCCAGCCGACCCTGTATCTGCACGGGACGACCGACGGGGCCATGGGCATCGACGTGATCGGGCCGGTGACCGACCACCTCGGGACCGGATCCGAGGTGGTCGTCGTCGAGGGCGCCGGCCACTTCCTCCACCTCGAGCAGCCGGACCTCGTCAACGGCCACATCCTCCGCTTCCTGGCGGACTGAGGGCGCGTGCCCCTCGGGGCGTCGGCCGGGCCTTCACTCCGGGTGCAGTGACTCCGGTCGCTGTGACTCCGACCCGCCGACGGAGGGCCCACCCACTCCGGACCCCCTCACTCCGGACCCAGGGCGAGGCGGGCCACCTCCCGTGCCACCGACGCCAGCACCGCCAGCCGACGAGGCTCGTCCGAGGGGACGCACCGCTTAAGCGCACGGTCGTACACGGTGCCGATCACCCCGGCGTGGTCGGTGTCGACCTGACGCAGGACCACCCGCCACCCGGCCTCGGCGAGCACCCCGGTGCCGGCGACGGACCGCTCGAGCGGGATCACGCTGTCCGACGTCCCGTGGACGAGCAGGGCCGGTCGGCCGGCACCACCGACCGCGTCGCCGGCCATCGGGTCGCACTCCGTCCACTGACTGGCGAAGGGCGTCCGGCCGTAGCCCCCGCCCAGGCCCACCAGGCCGGTCGGGTGCCAGCCGTCGGCGATGCCGGGGTGAAGGGCGATGTCGGCCGCCGCACTTGCCCCGAGCGACCAGCCGGCCAGCACCACGCGGCCCGGGTCGCCGCCCAGCTCGGCCGCCGTGCGGATGGTGAAGTCGATCGACGCCAACAGCTCGTCGGCCCCGACCTTCAGGTCGTCGGACCGCCAGTCGGGGACCAGTGCGACCGGACCGTGGGCGGCGATGGCGGCGGCCAGCGGCACCAGCGCGTCCCGCTCGTCGGGCCCGCTCCCGTGCCACAGGAGCACGACGGGTGCACCCTGCGGCCCGACTGGCCGCACTATCTCGACCAGTCGGCCGGGTCGGTACTCCTCGGCGTGGCGGGCCACGGCGCGTGGCGCCGCGGATGTGCCCTCCGACCCCTCGTCCACCGGCCTCCTACCGCTTCCCTACTTGTCGATCCGCTTCAGCCACGGGACGACGGTCTTGAGGAAGTCGTTCTGCGTCGGGCTGGCCAGCAACGGGTCGAGGTGGCTGTAGGTGCCGGTGCGGCTCACCGCCGTCACATTCGGGATCTTGGACTCGGCCTTGTAGGCCTGGGCGCTGCCCACCACGGCGTTGTTCCTGCCGCCGAGTGCGGTCTGGAACGCGTAGAGGGGGACGTCGACCTGGGCGGTGTGGAGGAGTCGCAGGCCCAGGTAGTCGGCCACCGGGGTCTGCTGCAGCGGAGCTGAGGCGCCGGCGTCGATCGACAGGCGTACCGGGTAGTACCACTCGGCGGCGGCGAGCGGCGTCTGGGCGAAGACGTCGATGACGTTCTTGACCGGGGTGATGTCGGTGTCCACCCAATCGGCCGGGTCACCGGTGGCGGCCACATGCCCGGAGTGGACCTGGATCAGCCCGAGCCCCGGGGGCGACGTCTTGTAGTCGAAGGCGTAGCCGAACTGGGCCTGGTTGGTCACCGGCACGGGCGGCTTCAGGAAGGAGGGAAGGAGCTTGAAGTCGGCGAAGGTGGTGGCCGGCCCGGCCGGGTCCTTGTAGGCGGTCACCGCTCCGACCTCGCTGAACACACCGGTGGCCCAGGGCAGCCCGAGATGGAGCAGGTCGAGCCAAGGCCCCGTGGTCGCCATCTGGGCGATGGACGCCTGGACCGAGGGGACGGTCGCCGGCGGGCCGTAGAACCCTTGGGCGCCGGCGCATCCATCGATGCAGACGATCCCGTTGATCGTGGTGTAGCCGGCCTGCCCACCGAAGTCCCAGGCCGGATACACGGCGGCCTCGGTGCCCCCGAGCGAGTGGCCACCCAGCGTCACGGAGCGCTTGCCGCCGGCCCGGGCCTCCATGATGACGGCATGGAGGTCGTTCATGGCCACCGCCATGCCCCAGTCGGCCACGAACTGGTAGTCGGCCGGCTTCAGTGGCAGGTAGTGCTTCGTGACCTTGGGGTTGCCGATCCAGCCGAGGTAGTAGTCGAACATCTGTTGATCGGTGGTGGTGCCGGCCAGGGTCGACTGGACCACCGACTCGTCCTGCATGGCGCCCTCGCGCCGCATCTCGGACCACACCTGCAGGTCGGGGACGTGGGTGGCGAGGTACGGGGCGACGAGGTCGAAGTCACCCGCCCCGCCGTTGGTGCCGGGCACCAACACCAGCACGTGGGAGGCCGACGGGTTGCCGAAGGTGCGCACCTGCACCTTGTCGTACTTGGCCGGTGTACCCGCCGCCGAGGGGGTGGGTATGGAGAGGACCGACTCCGGCACCGAAGCCGGAGCACCGAGAGCTGTCGGGTTGCCGGGCACCGTCGTCGAGGTCGGGGAGGACGTCGACGACGGGCTCCCGCACCCGGCCAGCAGGGTCGCCCCCACCGCCGCTGCGCACGCAGCGGCCGTCCATCTGCTTGTCCGGCGCATGGCGTCCCCCCAGGATCGCTCCCCCGTCCGAGGCGGTCGGGGGCCGCCCGCCCGGGCGACCACCCCACCGTAGCCAGCAGCGACCTGGGCCGACGGGACGGGAGCGTCCGGTGCGGCGACCCGGCACGACGACCGCCAGGTGCCGGCCAACGCCCGGTCACGGCAGCCGCACCGACCCGGCGCCGTCCCGAACGGCCAGCCCCTCGTTGACCAGCCTGTCGGCGATCCGGACCGCCCGGGTCGGGTCGTCGGGCCACCCGGCGGCCGCGGCCAGCCCGTCGGCGGGAAGCGGGCCTCGGCGGAGCGCCGCCACCAGGCGCCCACGGCCCTGACGGTCCGAACCGGCGAAACGGGACTGGGACACCGACACCCCGGCCGAGCCCCGGGCCGGGTCGGGGTCGGGTCGGCCGGCCCTCGCCCATGCGCACCGACGCCGCAGCGGGCACGCCGGACAGTCGGGCGTGCGGGAGGTGCACACGGTGGCGCCCAGATCGAGCAGGGCCTGCCCGAACGACCACCCCCGACCCGGAGGCACCATGCCGTCGACCAGCGCCTGGGCGGCTGCCGGCCGCAGGGGACCGCCCGTTGCGGCCCGGGACAGGACCCGTCCGGCGTTGGTGTCGACCACCCCGACGTCGCGCTCGAAGGCGAAGGCCAGGACGGCACGGGCCGTGTAGGGGCCGACCCCGGGAAGGGCCAGCAGGGCGTCGAGGTCGTCGGGGACCTCCCCGCCGTGCTCGGCCACCACCACCCCCGCCGCCCGGTGGAGGTTGCGTGCCCGCCGGTTGTAGCCCATGCCCTCCCAGGCGATCACCACGTCGCCCAGCGAAGCCGACGCGCATGCGGTCGGGGTGGGGAACGACGCCAGGAACCGGTGGTAGGCGGGCACGACGCGGGACAGCTGCGTCTGCTGGGCCAGCGTCTCGCTGACCAGGATGGCCCACGGGTCACGGGTGGACCGCCAGGGCAGGTCGTCGCGCCGGGTGGTCCCGCCTCCGTCCGACCCCCACTCCTCGACGGCCGCCCCGAGCCCACGCACCCGGGCGGTCGGGCGGTCGGTCACCAGCAGCGGGGAGGTCTCAACCCCAGACGCCGTCCCCGTAGGGGCGACGGCGCTCCGGAGCGAACGCCTCCTTCCACACCATGACCTTGCGACGGAAGAAGCACACCTCTTCGCCGCGCTGGTTGAAGGCCTTGGTCTCGACCGTCACCACGCCCCGGTCGTCCCGCGACTTCGACTCGGCCTTCTCGATGACCTTGGTCTCGGCGTAGATGGTGTCGCCGTGGAAGGTGGGCGCCCGGTGCAACAGCGACTCCACCTCGAGGTTGGCGATGGCTGCGCCGCTGACATCGGGCACGCTCATGCCGAGGGCCAGCGAGTACACCAGGTTGCCGACCACGACGTTCTTCTTCTGCACCGACTCGTTCTCGGCGAACCACGCGTTGGTGTGCAGCGGGTGGTGGTTCATGGTGATCATGCAGAAGAGGTGGTCGTCCGCTTCGGTGATGGTCTTCCCCGGCCAGTGCCGGTAGACGTCGCCGGGGACGAAGTCCTCGAAGTAGCGGCCGAACGGGCGGTCATACGTGGTCATGACCGCCGATAGTAGGCCGGGCGGGACGGGGCCCGACCCTTGGCCGGTGGGCCAGACCGGCCCGGTGGCAGAGGCGGTGGCTCAGACCGGGGGTTGGGGCCGGGTGGTGAAGGCCAGCACCCAGTCGGGGTGACTCTCGCCGTCGATCGCCATGCGCCACGTGTACCGGGTGCCGGGGGCCAACGGCAGCGGGCCGAGGTTGACGGCCAGGGCCACGTCGACGGGCGATCCCTCGGGGACGTCGGTGGGCCGGCCCACGGTGAATTCGCCGCGGACCTCGACGGGGTGCTCGCCGTCGGGGGTGGGCACCAGGACCGGGCCGCCGTCGGCGTCCTCCAGGTACAGCTCCCAATGATGGGCGGCCTCCGCCTCGTGCCACCCCACGTCGATCTTCAGGGCGATGGCCGAGGGGACGGGGTCGGGACCGGTCATGCTCCAGCCGCCACCCAGCACGTAGAGCTTGCCGTCGGCCACCTGGGCGGAGTCACAGAGGATCATGGTTACCTTCACAGGAGGTGAGGCTACCGGTTCCGCTTGGACTCCCGCGACCCGGGTGGGTGCGGGCCCGGACGTCACCGGAGCGACACGGGACCTGCCGGTAACGTCTGGGAGATGGAACTGCGAGGCCTGCGCGACGACGTCTATCGGCGACCGCTCGCCACCGCCCTCGACCGCCTGGGGATCGGGCCGGGCTGGACCTGCGTCGACGTGGGTGCCGGCGGGGGCGACGTGTCGGTGGCCCTGGCCGAGATCGTCGGCCGCGACGGCCGGGTGTACGCCGTCGACTCGGACCCGACGGCCCGCGACGAGGTCGCCTCGGCCGCCGCCGCCCACAGCCAGGTGCTGGCCATCACCCAGGCCGGCGAGGACCTGCGCCTGCCCGAGCCGGTCGACCTGGCCTTCTGCCGGTTCCTGCTGCTGCACGTCGTCGATCCCGCCGCGGTGCTGCGGCGCATGGCCGCAGCCGTCCGGCCAGGTGGCTGGGTCGTGGCCCAGGAGCCGATCACCTCGGCCGGGAGGATCGCCGGCCGGCCGCTCTCGATGCCCGACGCACGGCACCCGGACATCGGCGCCCTCCTCCCCTCGTTGGTCCGTGACGCCGGCCTCGACATCGTGGACGCCTGGGCCGAGGCGCCGGCCGGCGCCGGCCCCGGCCCGGTGGCCGACTACCTCGAGCTCCTGACCGAGGTCGACCCGGGTGACGACCCGGTGGTGCTGCCGCCGTTGGTCACCGTGGTGGCCCAGCGACCGGTCGCCTGACGGGCGGCCCTCGCTCCGTTGGCCACGGGCACCACCCCAAAGGGATGGGCCCATCCACCGGGGACCGGCCCATCCTCCGGGATAACGGCCCAATGGGCGGCCCGTTATCCTTGTGCGGTGACCTCTGACACCGTCCCCGTCCCCGACCTCCTCGCCGCCGCCGACGCCACCGGCGTGGCCAAGGGAGTCGTCGACTCCGGCATCGCCGCCTTGCGTGCGGCCGGCGGCCCGGACCAGGCCCAGGTGCTGGCCTACGACGTGTCCCACGCCGCGGCCGCCGTGCGCACAGCCGAGTCCGTCCTGGCCTACGGGGCCCACGGCGACACCGAGGCCCGCATCGCCTGCGCCTTCGTGGCCGACGCATTGGCCGAACTGGCCGCCCGCATCGTCGGCCGGTCCGCCGACTGGGGCGTGGCCGCCGACTGGATGGCCCCGGCCGAGCCGTTCGTCGCCACCTACCGCCACCCGGCGTTCATCGCCTCGCTCGCCGAAGTCCAGGGTGAGCGCCACCTCGACCCCGACTTCGAGCTGGTGCGCGACACCTTCCACCGGTTTGCCGTCGAGCAGATCCGCCCCCGGGCCGAGCACATCCACCGGGCCAACACCGACATCCCCGAGGAGATCATCTCCGGCATGGCCGAGATGGGCGGGTTCGGCATGTCCGTCCCCGAGGAGTACGGCGGGTTCGCCACCGAGGGCGAGGCCGACTATCTGAGCATGGTGGTGGCCACCGAGGAGCTGACCTGGGGTTCGCTCGGGGCCGGCGGCTCCCTCATCACCCGCCCCGAGATCCTCACTCGGGCCATCGTCAAGGGCGGGACCGAAGAGCAGAAGCAGCACTGGCTTCCGAAGCTGGCCACCGCCGAGGTGCTCGGCGCGGTGGCCGTCACCGAGCCCGACTTCGGCTCCGACGTGGCCGGTGTGATGCTGCCCGCCACCAAAGTGGGCGGCGGCTGGATCCTCAACGGCGTGAAGACGTGGTGCACGTTTGCCGCCCGGGCCAACGTCCTGCTGCTGCTGGCCCGCACCGACCCCGACAAGTCGAAGGGCCACAAGGGCCTGTCCATCTTCCTCGTCGAGAAGCCCCCGGCCGACGGCCACGGATTCACCTTCACCCAGGAGGCCGGCGAGGCCGGCCGGCCGGCCGACTCGTCGGGGAAGATGGAGGGGCGGGCCATCGACACCCTGGGCTACCGGGGCATGCACTCCTACGAGGTCTCCCTCGAGAATTGGTTCGTTCCCGACGCCAACCTCATCGGCGGCGAGGCCGGCCTCGGCCAGGGCTTCTACCTCCAGATGCAGGGCTTCGAGAATGGCCGGCTGCAGACGGCGGCACGGGCCGTGGGTCTCATGCAGGCCGCCTACGAGGCCGCTGTCGAGTACGCCAACAACCGGGTGGTCTTCGGCGCGCCCATCGCCGAGTACGAGCTCACCAAGGTGAAGTTGGCCCGCATGGCCGTCCTGATCCAGGCATCCCGCCAGTTCGCCTACGAGGTGGCCCGGCTGATGTCCAAGGGCGAGGGCGTGCTCGAGGCGTCGATGATCAAGGCCTACGTGTGCCGGACGGCGGAGTGGGTGACCCGCGAGGCGCTGCAGATCCACGGCGGCATGGGCTATGCCGAGGAGTACCCGGTCAGCCGGTACTTCGTCGACGCCCGCGTCCTGTCGATCTTCGAAGGGGCCGACGAGACGCTCTGCCTCAAGGTCATCGCCCGCCGACTGCTCGCCGGGGGCTGACGCCTCCCCGCCGACCCAGCACCCGGCCGGCCGAGCAGGTGGCCGCCGCGCTGCATCCGGATGGGTGGGAGGTCCTGGTTGCCGAAGCGCGGCCCCGGACGGCCACCGACGGTGAGGGTCGTCAGGTGACGATCCACGACGCCGTGGCCCAGGGCCGACGGCGGTAGGCGGGCGGACCGGCGCGCCGCACTACGAGTCGCTGTTGACCCGGGTCAGCTCGATCGAGATCTGGTCGTCGGCCAGCTCCTGGCCCGAGAACACGCAGTCGAAGGCCTTGGCCACCCGCAGCACCATCTCGGCGTTCGACGCGCTGACCGCCATGTGGCAGGCACCGTCGGCGCTGAGCCGCTCCCACAGGATCCCGATCTCGAATCCGCGTTGGAACTCAGGGTTGTCGGTGTCGAACTGCAGCACTGCGTCCATGCCACGGATATCGGCCGGTCCACGCCATTCCTTGACCCCTGGCGGTCATCCGTGCCTGTTGACGCACCGTCCGTTGGAGTCGACGATGGAGCGGTGGCCGACGCGACGAGCGCACTCCTGGACCAATTCCTCGACGCTCTCGGGGTGACGGGTGTCCGGCCGGGGGTCGAGTTTCCCCCTGGCGGGACCCTCCCCTCGCCCTTCGCGGTCAGCGACCTGGCCCAGGCTTCGATCGGCGCGGCCGGGGCGGCACTGGCCCGCCTCGTTGCCGCCGGTGGTGGAACCGAATCGTCCGTCACTGTCGACCGTGACCTGGCATCCGCCTGGTTCGCCGGGTCGCTCCGGCCTGACGGGTGGGAGGTGCCTGCAGCGTGGGACGCAGTGGCCGGCGACTACGCCGGAGACGACGGCTGGGTCAGGCTCCACACCAACGCTCCCCACCACCGGGCTGCCGCCCTGGCCGTCCTCGGCGCGCCGGGCGAGCGGGGCGCTGTGGCCGAAGCGGTGGCCCGGTGGAAGGTCGGGGACCTCGAGGCGGCCGTGGTCGAGGCCGGCGGAGTCGCTGCGGCGTTGCGCACGGTGGACGAATGGGACGCCCACCCCCAGGGCGCCGCGGTGGCCGGCGAACCCCTGGTCCATGTCGAGCGGACCCCGGCGGTCCAGGAGATCGAGAGCACCCGGGAGATCGAAGGCACGAAGGTCGACCCGACCCGTCCGCTGGCCGGCATGCGGGTGCTCGACCTGACCCGGGTCCTGGCCGGCCCGGTGGCCACCCGCCTGCTGGCCGGATGGGGGGCCGAGGTCCTGCGCATCGACCCGCCGGGGTGGGACGAGCCCGGAGTCGTCCCCGAGGTGACGGTCGGGAAGCGCTGCGCCCTCCTGGACCTGACCGCCGACGGCGCTCGTGAGCGGTTCCTCGGGCTCCTGGACTCCGCCGACGTACTGGTCCACGGCTACCGTCCGGGTGCCCTGGAGGGGTTGGGGCTCGGCCTCCCCGCCCGTCGGGCTGCCCGGCCCGGCCTGGTCGACGTCAGCCTCGATGCCTACGGGTGGACCGGGCCGTGGGCCGGCCGGCGCGGATTCGACAGCCTCGTGCAGATGAGCTCGGGCATCGCCCATGCCGGCATGGTCGCAGCCTCGAGCGACCGACCGGCGCCGCTGCCCGTTCAGGCCCTCGACCATGCCACCGGCTACCTGCTGGCCGCCTGCGCGCTCACCGGGCTGGCCGGGCGGCGCGGCGATGGGCGGGGCAGCCGGTGGCGCACGTCCCTGGCCGCCATGGCCCGGCTGCTGGTCGACACCGGTGTCGGAACGTCCATCGAAGGCGACGGGATCCGCCCTTCGGGCCCGGCCGCGCATGGACCCGTCGAGCACACCATCTGGGGCGACGCCCGGCGGCTGCCTCCACCCGTCGTGGTGGACGGTGCGCCGCTGCGGTGGGACCGGCCGGCCCGCTCGGCACCGCCGAGCCGGCATGGCTCACGAGGTGATCCCGGTCGGTCCGCGGGCGCGGCGTCAGTCGGCGGGTACGGCTCCCAGAGCGTCGCCGGCGATCTGGTCGGCCAGGTCGGCCGGGGTGAGTTGCTCGGACAGCAGCCGGTCGAACCGGGCCGGGTCGCCGGCAGTGAACGCCCGGCACAGGGGGAAGCCTTCGACGTAGCAGGTGAGGTAGGCCCGCCACGTCGGATGGGTGAGGAACTCGACCGCCTTGGCCGCCCGGTCGCGGGGCAGCAGTCCCCAGCGGGCCACCTCGTCGACGACCGTGTCGGGGTCGGCGCCGTCCTCGTGGAGTCGGAAGGCGGCGTTGGTGCGGACCGCGCCCAGTGCCTCGCCGGCGTCGGCCACCGCGGCCACCACCTCGGTGTCGTACCGGATCCCGAGCGGCCGCAGGTGCTCGGCCACCGTCGCCTCCGGGCGGCGACCCCAGGCCACCTCGAGGCCGAGGTCGGCCAGGCCTTCGGCCAGCAGGCACTGCGGGGTACCGACCAGGAAGATCGACTCCTCCCACCATTGGCGCCGACGCACCAGGCCGACCTCCTTGCGGGTGTGCTCGGTGTGGTGCCCGGGATAGGCCTCGTGGGCCACCAGGTGGGCGAGGCCGGTCGACAGCACCGGCAGGTCGGTGTTGATGGCCACCCGGCTCTGCAGGTCGCCCAGGTAGTAGTTGAACCCTGACCACGGCTCGTTCGTGACGAGTTCGAACTCGATGTGCTCGCCGTCGGGCAGGCCGAACAGCTCCCGGGTGCGGTCACGGAGCGAGTCGGCCAGCGAGTCGACGGCCCGCCGGAGCAGGTCCACCGGGACGGCATGGGACTCGCGCCAGGCCACCAGGCGCTCGGCCAGCGGTCCCGAACCGGGCAGCACCTCGTCGAGCTGGCGGTGGGCCTCCACCAGCGCCTCCTCGTCCACCCGACTCGGGCGCACGCCGTAGCAGGCCTCGACCTCGTCGGCGTAGCCGATGGGCTCGCCGGCCAGCTTGGCGCACGTGGTGGCGAGGCCCCTGACTTGTGCGGCCATCCAGTGCCGGCGAGCCGGGGCGGCCGAGTCCTCGGGGCCCGAGGAAGGGTCGAGGGCAGCACCGGCCTCGAGGGCGGCCAGCAGCGCCCGGGCAGAGGTCAGGAGCCGGGCGGGCGGGATGGCCGGCTCGACCCTGACCGCCCGGGCCAGGGCCGGCGGGCCGTAGTAGGCGTCCACCATGCCGTCGATGTGTCGGCCCATCCGGAGGCCGAGCGTCAGGTACTCGTCGACGAGTCCCGTGTCGGTCACGACGGTCGCTACGCTGCTCAGCCGAGCCGGGACCGGAGGAACGCCACCGTCCGCTCCCACAGCAAGGCGGCGGCGCCGGCGTCGTAGACCTCGGGACGGTCCTCGTTGAAGAACGCGTGGTCGACACCCGGGTAGAGGTGGAACGACGCCGTCTTGCCCAGGCCGGCGAGTTCGGCCACCAGTGCGTCGGCGGCGGCAGGGCTGAAGGAGCCGTCGAGCTCGGCGACGTGGCCCTCCACGACACCCTCGAGCTTCGAGTAGTCGGGCTGGGCATCGGCCCACGGGATCACGCCGTAGGCAGGCACCACGGCGGCGACCGCGTCGGGGCGCTGACAAGCCAGTACCAGGGCCAGTCCGCCGCCCATGCAGAAGCCGACCACCCCCACGGAGGATGCGCCGGTGCGCCGCAGGAGCTCGTCGACGCTTCCGCTCAGATGGGTGGCCGCCTCCCCCATCTCCAGGGCCATCATGTGCTTGGCCGCCTCGTCGGGCTCGGTCAGCGGGACCGCCGTGCCCTGGTAGAGGTCCGGGGCCAAGGCGGTGAACCCGGCCTCGGCGAACCGGTCACACGTGCGAGTGATCTGGTCGACGAGTCCCCACCACTCCTGGATCACCAGGACGCCGATGGTGCCCTCGGACCCACCGGACGGGACAGCCAAATAGCCGTGCGCGTGACTGCCATTGCTCGGGAATTCGATACGTTCACCCATGCCGTCGACCCTAGTCGGGAGGAGTCGGATTTCAAGGTTGAACCGAAGACGTCGCCACGGGTACCGTTCACCGTCTGGCGACCAAACCGCGCCCGGGTCCACTGATAAACGTCCTGTTCAGGGCCTTGAAGCGCAGGGGTGTCCTTGTGGCGGGGCATCCGGTCGACTACCATCAACCCGCATATGACTCACGCCGAGCAGTACTCGACGGTCGAGCCAGGTGCCTGCCCCGCACGCCGCAACAGGACCCGTAACCGGGTGCTCGCGACGATTGCATTGGCCTCCGCTCTCGGAGCCACCTCGGTGGTATTTGCCCCCACCACGCCTGCCTCAGCAGACCAGATCTCCGACGCCCAGTCCAAGGCTGCAGCCATCACGGCTCAGTTGAACGCGGCCCAGGCCCAGATCGCCGCGCTCACCGGCCAGGTGAACCAGGCCGACTACAAGCTGAGCCAGCTGAACGGCCAGATCGCGGCCAGCCAGGCCCAGATGGCCAAGGACCAGCACGAGGTGGCGAAGGACCAGGGCCAACTCCGGACCCAGGCCATCGCCGACTACACCAGCTCGGGCACGTCGAACACGGCCACCCAGCTGTTCACCTCCAACGTCAACACCAGCGGGATCCGGTCCGAGTACTCGTCGATCGCCACCGGCAACGTCACGTCGACGATCGCCCATCTCCACACCGCCCAGGCCGAGTTGGCCGCCACCCAGGCGTCGCTCGAGCAGCAGAAGTCCCAGGCCCAGACCGAGCGGTCCAGCCTCGCCTCCGCTCAGAGCCAGGCTTCGGCGCTCGCCGCCCAGGACAAGTCGACCCTGGCCAGCGTGGACGCCAACATCCAGTCGTTGGTCGCCCAGAAGCAGGCCGCGCAGGCGGCCGCGCAGGCGGCCGCCGCCCAGGCCACCTTCAACCAGAAGGTCCAGCAGGCCAAGGCCGCCCAGGCCCAGCCGACCACGACCCACTCCGGTGGCCAGTCGAACGGCGGTGGCTCGGGTGGCGGAACCACCGTGCCGACCACCCCGTCGGCTCCCCCGCCCCCGCTGGCGTCGGGTGCCGGCGGTGCCGTGCAGGCCGCCGAACGTGAGATCGGCGTCCCGTACGTGTGGGGCGGGTCCTCGCCTTCCGGCTTCGACTGCTCGGGCCTGGTCATGTGGGCCTACGCCCAGGTGGGAATCGGCCTCCCCCACTTCTCGGGCGGGCAGTTCGCCGCCACGACCCACATCTCGATGGCCGACATCCAGCCGGGCGACCTCCTCTTCTACGGTCCCGGTGGCAGCGACCACGAGGCGATGTACGTCGGTGGTGGCTCCATGATCGAGGCCCCCTACACCGGGGCCAGCGTGTGGATCACCGGCGTCCGGACCGACGGCCTGGCCGGCGTCGGCCGGGTGGTCTGAGCCGGATCCACCCCCTCCGGGTTCCACGGGCCGGCAGCGGCCCGGCCCCCCCGGCCCTCCACCATGGCCTTCGGCCAACCGTCCGGACCTCCGGCCACCGCACGCCAACTGCGTGAGCTGAACGCGCTCGTCGAGGCGGCAGGCCACACCGGATTCAAGGACGCCCGGGGCCCGCTCGGACTCAACCAGCGCCAGGCCGGCGGGCGGTTCACCCAGGACGAGGCGGCCGAGCTCATCACCCGACTCGAGGCCGAGGCCGAGGTGTCGGGTGACTCCGGCTCGACCCCGGACAGCCCCGCTCCCGAACGACCGGGCCCGGCCCGCACCCCCGCGGCGTCCCCGACGCCGGCAGCTGCGGCGCCACCGGCCGCGTCACGACGCCAGAGTCTGGCCCGACAGCTGGAGCGGGTCCCCGAGGACCTACTGGTGGACGAGCTCCGGCGCCGCGGCTGGACCGTCACGTCCCCCTGAGCCGCCCGCTCCGCCACGCACACGAAGGCCGAGCGGCGCAGCCCCGCTCAGACCTGGTCGTGGGCGGCGAACTCCTTCGGGGGCATCTGGCCCACCGTCCCGCCGGCCCGGGGCCCGGGCGGACGGGCGAACCGGAAGGGTAGGGGCTCCCGGCCGGCCTGGATCACCATGGCCTCACCGGTGACGTCGCCGGCCAGCAGGTCGACCACCGCGGCCGACACCGTCTCGACGTCGATCAACGGGAAGCCGCTCGACTCGAGGACCTCGCGCATGTCGGCGATCAGCGGGGTGTCGACGATGCTCGGGCACACCGCATTGATGGTGATACCCCGCTCGCCCAGCTGCGGGCCGAGGGAGCGCACCAGACCGACCACGGCATGCTTGGTCAGGCAGTAGATCGGGTCCGGCGAGAAGCCGATGAGCCCGGCCAGCGACGCGGTGGCCACGATCGAGCCGCCCCCGCGCTCGGCCATGGCCGGCACCACGGCCCGTACGCCGAAGAAGACGCCGTCGACGTTGACGCCGGTGGCGCGGGCATAGGTCTCGTCGGTCACCTGGGTGATGTCGGCCTCGCCGGTCGTGATCCCGGCGTTGAGGTGGGCCAGGTCGATGCCACCGAAGCGGTCGGTCACGGCCTCGACGATGCCCGGCCACTCGTCGGAACGGCCCACGTCGGCCTGGAGGGCCAGGCCGTCGAGCTCACCGGCCACCCGCTCGGCGGCGGCTCCGTCGAGGTCGACCACGGCCACCGAGACGCCGGCGGCGGCCAACCGGGTGGCGGTGGCCAGCCCGATCCCCGATGCGCCGCCCGTCACCACTGCCACCTTGCCGGCCAACGAACCCATGGCGTCACCTGTGTCCTTCGCTTCGTCGGGCCGCACGGTGCGGTCCCGTCTCCCCCGTCCCCCGCTGCGCGACGGCCCGGCGAGGCCACCCTACCGGCACCCTGGGGCATACTGAAGGCCTGGTCGGCGCCCCGGGGCCTCACCCGTAGGGCCGGCTCCCCACACCATGAGACCGATACCCGTCGCCTTCCACATCTGGTTCCTCGAGGTCCACACCTACGGGATCGGGCTGGCCCTGACCTTCTGGTTCGGACTGCGCTACACCGAGCGGCGGCTGCGCGACCGCGACTACCCCACCGGGTGGGTGACGGGGATGTTCATCTGGGTCATCGTGGCCGCCATCGTCGGAGCCCGGGCCCTGCACGTCCTCTCCCACCTCAGCTACTACACGGCCCACCCCTCGCAGGTCTTCGCCATCTGGCAGGGTGGGCTGTCGTCGTTCGGTGGCCTGATCTTGGCCGTTCCGGTGGCCATCGTGATCTCGCGCCGGCACTGCCCCGAGTTGCCCACCCTCCGGTTCGCCGACCTCATGGCCCCCGTGCTGATGGCGTGTTGGGGTATGGGGCGCCTGCTCGGCCCGCAGCTCATGGTCAACGGCGGCGGCCACCCCACCAATCAGTGGTTCGGGATGTACTACGCCGGCGCCCACCCGGACCAGAAGGTCCTGCCCGTCCCGGTCTTCCAGGCCATCGAGGACTTCGCCATCTTCGGCATCCTGTTGCTCGTCGAGCGCTGGCTCCGGAACCGGGCGCCGACAGTGGCCTCCGACGGGTCCGCCATCCCTCCGGGGCGTGCCCCGCTGGCCCCGGCCGGCATCGTGCTCGGCGTCGGCATGGTGCTGTGGGGCATCGAGCGGTTCCTCGACGAGCACCTGTGGCTGGGCGAGGACGGACACCTCGGCTCGCTGCTCGTCCAGATCGCCGGGCTGTCGCTGTCGGTCGGTGGCCTCGTGCTGCTGGCCAGCCGGTTCGGCCCCTACCGGCGCTGGCGCGACAGCCGGCCCGACCCGGTTCCCTCGGGCGACGCCGCAGACGTGGCAGACGCGTCACTGGTGCCCGGCGTCGGTGACGGGGGCGGCGGCGTGGTTGCCGCCACCGCATCGTCCGATGCCACCGAGGCCGACTGAACCACCAGCCGCACCGCCACGGCACCTGCCGCCACGACCAGCGCCACCGCAACGGCTGGCGCCGGCCCGACCGCCAGGGCCAGCGCGACAGCCGACACCGCCAATGAGGCCAGCACGGCCCGGTCGGCCCACGGCCGTAGCGCGGCGAACCGCTGGTGGAAGGCGAGCAGTGCGGTGGGGGTACGCAGGTTCCGGGTGAGGATCACGGCCAGGCCCCGCAGCAGTCCGAAGACACCTCCGACGACCAGAGCGACGACGGGGCTGCCGGTCAGGGCGGCCAGCACCACGGTCAGGTAGACGGCGGCCGTGGTGATGTAGGTGGCGAGCCCGCACCCGATCTGGAACCCGAAACCGGCCCCGTAGACCCAGGGGCGGTAGGCGTCGAGCCAGCGCTCGTTCACCTGACGGAAGTGGACCGGCAGCCCGACGGTGGCCAGGCCCGTGTCGGACACCGTGGCCAGGAGAGTGGCGGCCAGGGCGACGACCCCGATCGCGGTGGGGGACGCGCCGGTGCCACGCACGGCGGCGGCCAGGCCGGCCGCCAGCCCGCCCAGGGCCAGACCGCCCACCACGGCGCCGAGGACGAACCACGCGCAGGTGGCGGCGTACCGGTGTCCCTTGCCCCGCTCGCCGAACGGTGTGATGGTCGAGAGCATCGAGAGGCCGCACGGCGACCAGGTCGACCGGACCGCGGCGGCTGCGGCCACCAGAAGGGCGAGGACGGTCAGGGTGGTGGTCACGGGACTCCTCCGTGTCGGGTCGCGCCGAGGGCGGGACGGGTCGGTGCCGTGGTCACGGTCACGCCGGTGATCCGTAGAACGGGGCGTCGAAGGCGAAGATCCCGCCGTCCTGAGCCACCATCCAGTAACCGGGGCCGGAAGACGAGGTCCCGACCACCGGGCGCACCAGAGGCTTGCCGCCCATGGAGCCATCGAAGGCGGCGTCGCCGAAGGCGAACACGCCGCCGTCGGAGGCCACCATCCGGTAGCCGCGACCCGTTGGTGAGGCCCCCATGCCGACGATGGGGGCGTTGAGCGGCTTGCCACCCATGGAGCCGGCGAAGGCGGCGTCGCCGAAGGCGAAGATCCCGCCGTCGGAGGCGACCAGCCAGTAGCCCTGGCCGGTGGGGGTGGCGGCCATGCCGACGATGGGGGCGTTGAGCGGCTTGCCACCCATGGAGCCGGCGAAGGCGGCGTCGCCGAAGGCGAAGATCCCGCCGTCGGAGGCGACCAGCCAGTAGCCCTG
>DATCCR010000270.1:0-11191 GCA_036511155.1 Acidimicrobiales bacterium | reverse complement strand
CGGCCACGGTGGCCGACCTGGCCCGCCGGGTGGCCACCGGCACCTGAGCGTGGGGCCGGCTCGCCGGCGTGGCCCGGGTCAGGCCCTGGCGCCGCGTCGGGACCGGTCGAGGGGCAGCCGTCGGTAGGCATCCAGCGTGGTGCGGACGACCTGGCGGTCGTCGAACTCGGCATCGGCCTTGGTCCGGGACCGGGCCCCCATGGTGCCGCGCCGGGCCGGGTCGGCGGCCAGGGTCGCCACCGCGTCGGTCAGGGCGTCCACGTCGTGCAGCGGCACCAGGAGCCCGTTCACCCCGTGGTCGACGACCTGGCGGCAGCCCCGGATGTCGGTGGCGATGACCGGCAGGCCGCTGGCCGCCGCCTCCATGGCCGAGCGGGGGAAGCCCTCGCGGTAGGAGGGCAGGACGAACAGGTCGCAGCCGGGGTAGAGGTCCTGGACGTCGTCCCGGTGCCCGGTGAACACCACGTTCCCGAGGGCGGTGGCCTCGGCCACGTCGGCCTCGGTCAGCGCGTCACCCTTGGCGTCGTCGATCGGCCCGACCACCACGAAGACCACTTCGGGACGGAGCGCCCGCATGCGGGCCGCTGCCGCGAACAGCTCCCTGAACCCCTTGCCCCACACCAGGCGACCCACCGTGCCGACCACCACCGCCGAGGGATCCACGCCCAGCTCCCGGCGGGCTCGGGCGATGTCCCCGCTGGTCCGCCGGGGTTGGAACCGCTCGAGGTCGACCCCGTTGCCCAGCAGGACCAGGCGGTCGGCCGGCACGCCGAGGCGGGCCAGGGTGGCCAGGTCGTCGGGGTTCTGGACCAGCTCGACCTGGGAGCAGGCGGCCGCCACCCGCTCGAGCCCGTAGACGACGGCTTTGCGGGCCAGCCGGTCCTCCGGGGCGGCGTACAGCCCGTGGACGGTGTTGACGATCCCGGGTACCCCGACGGCCCGGGCGGCCAGCCGTCCGAACAGTCCGGGCTTGGGGTTGTGGGTGTGGACGATGTCGGGCCGCAGTCGCCGGAAGACCCGCATGAGCTCGGGCACGGCGAGCAGGTCGTCGCCGGGCGCCACCGACCGCGACGAGTGCCGAAGCGGGACGTGACGGATGCCCCACGACTCGAGTTCGGGGACGAACGGGCCCGGGGCCGACACCCCGATGACCTCCATGCCCTCGTCGGCGAAGGCCCGGAGCTGGGGTCCGAGGAGGAGGGCCAGGCTGATGTCGGCGGCGGTCAGGTGGACCAGGCGCCGGCCGGCGAGCTCGGTCACGTCACCATCCCGACCCGGCGCCCGGCGGTCACGTCGCGGTAGATGCCTTCGATCTCCGCCGAGGCGCCGGCCACGTCGAACATGGCGCTGCGGGACTTGGCGCCGGCCCCCAGGCGGTCACGCAGCAACGGGTCCTCCACCAGGCGCCCGATGGCGTCGGCCAGGTCGGGGGGCGAGTCGGGTCGCACCACCAGGCCGTCGACGCCGTCGGTCAGGACCTGGGGCACGCCGCCCACCGCGGTGGCCGCGATGGGCAGTCCGACGCTGGTGGCCTCCATGAGGACGACCGGCAGGCCCTCTTGGCGAGACGGGAGCACGAACACGTCTGCCGCCACCAGCAGGCGCAGCACGTCCTCGCGTAAGCCCAGGAAGGTGAAGCGGTCGCCCAGTCCGAGGGCCCGATGGCGCTCGGCCATGGCCTCCTCCTCCGAGCCGCGGCCGACCGATACGAAGCGGACCGGAAGCCCCCGGTCGACGACCAGGCGGGCTGCGTCGAGGAGGGTGTCATAGCCCTTCTCGGGCCGGAGATTGGCCACGGTCAGGATCATCAGGTCGCCGTCGGGGATGCCGAGCTCGGCCCGCACCTCGGCCCTGGTGGCGGGCCGCTCGGCCACTGCAGCGTCGGCCGCCGTCAGGTCGACGCCGTGCACGATCACCCGGGCCCGGGGCCGGAGCATCCGTGGCAGCGCCTCGTGAGCGGCCTCGGACACGACGATCAGCGACTGGTCGAGCCCGATGCCCGCCCGGTTCACCACCCGCACCAGGACGGCCATCTTGTTCCACAGGCTGTGCTCGGTGTACACGATGGCCGGTCGTCGGGCCCGGGGCATCGACGCCGCCACCAGGCGCCCGAGGGCCGCGGTGTGGGGCAGGTGGAAGTGGACCACGTCGAAGTCGCCCTCCTGCAGCAGGTTCCGCAGGCGTGCCATCCAGCGCATGTCGGCGTTCCGGGTGGCCCCGAGGGGGTGCGCCACGATGCCCCGCTCCTCCAGGGTGGGCACCAGAGCCCGCTCGGCCTCCAGGACCCAGGCGACCTCGTAGTCGATCTCGCCGTGGTCGCCGCTGGTCACGGTGTCGACGAGCAGTCGCTCGGCGCCGCCCAGGCCGAGGCACTTGATGACCAGCAGGACCTTGAGCCTGGGGCCCCGGCCGGGCGCCGTCCCGGGTGCGGCCCCCGTGTCCCCGTGATCCACCCGGGCATGCTACCCGTGGGCGGTGCCGTCACGGCCCACCCGGGCCCGTCCGGGCCGGGCACGGAACCGGCCGGCCCGTATCGAAATCCGGCCCGGGTGGGGTAGCATGACGCCCTACGAAACAGTGGTTGCCGCGCGCCCGCGCCGGCACGATGGGGGGTAGTGGGGCCGATGACTAGTCTCTCGATCGATCCGCCGGACCGGGGTCGAAAGCTGATCGTCACCGATCTCTCCTCGATCCCGGCCGAACCGTCCGACGACATCCTGTACACCCACAAGGTCCCCTTCCTCACGTCGCTCCGGACGCTGTGGGACCACCGGGAGATCATGTACACGCTCGCCGAGCGCGACTACCGGGTCCAGTACAAGCAGGCCGCCCTCGGCTTCGCCTGGGCCGTCCTCACCCCGGTGATGACGCTCGTCATCTTCGTGGCCGTCTTCTCCCACTTCAAGGGGTCCATCAACACCGGTGGCGTCCCGTTCCCGCTCTACTTCTTCGTCGGCATCCTGTGTTGGAGCTTCTTCGCCGGCACGCTGGGCAACGGGGGCAGCTCGCTGCTGTCCAACAAGGCGCTGCTGGCCAAGACGCAGTTCCCCCGCGAGTGCTTCCCCCTCGAGACCATGCTGGTCCAGGCCCTCAACAACGTCGTCTCGTGGGTCCCCCTCGTGCTCCTCTTCATCTACTACGGCCGGACGCCGCAGCCCGAAACGGTGTGGGTCCCGCTGTTCATGCTGATCGAGATCGTGTTCACGGCCGGAATCACGCTGGCCATCTCGAGCATGATCATCCAGATGCGCGACCTCCAACAGGTGCTGCCCATCATCATCTCGCTCGGCATCTTCGCCACGCCGGTCATCTGGCCCTTCGTCTCGATCCCCGCCCACTACCACCTGTTCGGCGGCGCGTACGTCCACGGACACTGGATCGGAGGGGTCTCGGTCAACCTGCAGGCCGTCTACGGCTTCATCAACCCGCTCGGCCCGGTCATCAACGGTGTCCGCGAGACGATGCTGCTCGGCCACAACCCGACCTGGTTGCCGCTGACGACGGCGTTCATCGGTGCCGGGTGCTACCTCTACTTCGGCTACCGCACCTTCAAGCGCCTGGAGGTGAACTTTGCCGACATTGCCTAACGGGAGCGTCGAGGTCGAGCACGTCTGGAAGAAGTTCCGGTCGGACAAGGCCCAGCCGTTCTTCTACGACCAGTTGGCCCGTCTGGGCCGCCAGGCGAAGAGCCGGAACGCCACGGGCTACCGCTGGGTCCTGAAGGACGTCAACTTCAAGGTGGAGCCGGGCGAGAGCATGGCGCTTATCGGCATCAACGGCTCCGGCAAGACCACGCTGCTCAAGATCCTCAGTCAGGTGACCTACCAGTCGGCCGGCAAGTGCACCGTCCAGGGCCGCATCGGGGCCCTGCTGAGCGTGACCAGCGGGCTCCATCCCGACCTCAACGGCCGGGAGAACGTCTTCCTGTACGGCGCGGTGCTGGGCATGAGCCGCGAGGACATCCGCCGCAAGTTCGACACCATCGTCGAGTTCGCCGAGCTGACCGACGCCATCGACCGGCAGGTCAAGTTCTACTCCATGGGCATGCAGATGCGGCTGGGCTTCTCCATCGCCGCCTTCCTCGAGCCCGACGTGCTGCTGGTGGACGAGGTGCTGGCCGTGGGCGACGCCAACTTCCAGCAGAAGTGCCTCCAGCGCATCGGCGAGATCGTGCGCGACGGCACCACGCTGTTGTACGTGTCCCACGACCTCGCCTCGGTCGAGGCGTCGTGTCAACGGGCCGTGTGGCTGTCCGACGCCGTGGTGCGGGCCGCCGGTCCCACCTCGGAGGTCGTCACCATGTACCGGACCGCAATCGAGCAGAACTCGACGGTGCTCACCACCAAGGAGGGCGTGGTCCAGGTGCTGAAGGCCGACCTGCGGGCCACCGACGGCGGCCAGCTGCGGTCGGAGTGCGAGACCGAGGTCCGGCTGGTGCTGAAGTCGCCCGAGAAGGCGATGGCCAGCTTCTTCGTGGGGATCTCGCAGGGCACTGCGTTCCCGATGTTCGTCATCGACTACACCGGCACGATGCCCGAGGGCGACTTCGAGGTCGTGTGCAAGCTCGGCTACCTGCCCCTTCCGAAGGGCCACTACTCGTTGTGGACCGCCATCACCGGCTTCCCCAAGGGCAAGAAGGACCCCTACCTGCCGTGGCAGCCGGTCGTCTCGTTCGAGGCGTTCGGTCCGGAGCGGATGGATCCCCCCGAGGGCGTCATGGCCATGACGCCGGTCTACGTCGGCGCCGAGTGGCAGATCGGCTGAACGGACCACCCCGGCCCCCGGCCGTGGATCAGGGGAAGAACACGTGGAGGCGGAGCGACGCCTCGAGCCGCCCGAGCCGGGTGCCCGCGCCCCGGGCCCACTCGATGCGCCGGGTGGGCTGGGCCACCCGGGGGAGTGAGACCACCAGCCACACCCACGCCTTGAGCGCCCCACGCAGGTCGCGCTTCGCCCCCGCCCGGCGGTAGCGCTTGTGGAGCAGGGGGCCACACTGGCCGTAGGCGTAGGCCTGGCGGAAGACGCTGCGGAAGTCGGAACGGGCCCGCTTGGACACGACCGCCCTGGGGGCCTCGGCGAAGGTGAAGCCGCGGAGCTGCAGGCGCCAGCACAGGTCGATGTCCTCGCCCGGCACGAAGTACTCGTCGAACCCGCCCACCTCCTCGAAGGGGGCGCGGCGCACGGCCAGGTTGGCCCCGAGGCCGGCCGGCAGGAAGCCGAGCTGACGGGTGGCCGCCCGCACCGGGGCCGCCGGCGGGATGGTGTTGAGGCTCCAGAAGTCGAACCGGCCGGCGGCCAGGTCCGCCGTGCGCAGCGTCTCGACCATGCCGCTCAGCCACCCGGACAGCACCACGTCGTCGGCGTCGCAGAAGGCCAGGAACTCGCCGTGGGAGACCTCGACCCCGGCGTTGCGGGCCGCCGACGTGCCCCGCATGCCCGAGGCGTCGACCACCAGGACGCCGGGATGGCCCACCGCCCAGTCGCGGGCGAAGGCGAGGCTGCCGTCGGTGGAGCCGTTGTCGGCCACCACCACCTCCCAGGGCTCGTCGCACACCTGGGCATCGAGGGCGCGGAGCTGCTCCTCCAGCCAGGGCATGCCGTTGCGCACGGGGACGATGACGCTGATCACCGGCGGCACCCGGACCGACACGTCGCGAGGCCAGGGGCGCGTCCCGCGCCCTCGCCGCTCCGCTCTGTCCCAACCCCCGATGTCGACACGTGCGGCTCCCCCGACCCACCCCTTCCCACACGTGTCGCCACGTGCCGGCGGAACCTCCGCAGGGGCGGCCCTCGCGCGTAGAGGGCACTGTTAGCCTAATCGTGTGACGGCCCCATGAGTCCCCACCAGGGTGCCGACGCGGCCCCGCCTGACTCGCCCGCCGGGCCACCAGACACCGTGACCGCCGTGGTGCTGACGTACCGACGTCCGCGGCTGGCCGGTGACGTCGTGCGGTCGCTGCTCGGGCGCGAGGGGTTGCGGCCGGACCACGTCGTGGTCGTCGTCAACGGCGAGGGCGGGCTCGACGACCCGGACCTCGAGTCCTCCGTGCGCATGGTGCGGCTTCCGGTCAACACGGGACCGGCCGGCGGGTTCCGGGCCGGGCTCGAGGCGGCCGCCGTCGACCCGGGCTGCCAGTGGGTCTACCTCTGCGAGGACGACGTCGGCCTGTTCGACCTGCCCACCCCGCGCCTGGCCGACCTGGTCGCCCGGGTCGAGGCTCTGGCCCCGGTCCACCCGGCGGTGGGCGCCGTCGTGGCCTACGGCAGGTGCTTCGTCGGCCGTGGCGCCCACACCGTCAACGTGGTGCCGCCCGAGGCCGGGTTCGTACCCGTCGACGTGGCCTGCTGGGGCGCCACCCTGGTGTCGCGCCGTGCCGTGGACGCCGGTGTCCTGCCCGACCCCGAGCTGTTCTTCGGGGTCGAGGACTTCGACTTCTTCTGCTCGCTACGCGAGGCGGGCTTCGAGGTGCTGGTCGACGGCGAGGCGGCCCGGGCGGTGGCCGGCCAGCAGACCAACGAGGGACGGGACGAGGCCATCCGGGGGGACCGGCCCAATGACGCCGCCGAGGCGTGGCGCGCCTACTACCACGCCCGCAACTCGATGGAACTGGCCCGGCGCCACGGCCGGCCATCGTGGATGGCCTGGCACCTGGCCTACTCGGCGCGGCACCTCCAGGCGGCGCGCAGCGGGGCCGAGCGGTCGGCCATCGCCCACGGACTGTGGGACGGGATCCGGGGGCGGCTCGGCCCCAACCCCGACTACCGGCGCGGCGCGGGGGAGTACGCCCCGCCCACCGCCGGCACCGGACCGGGGGACTGAGCGGTGTGCGGGATCGCCGGGCTCCTCGACCCGGGACGGGCACGGGGCGCCGATGCCCTCGGGCGGGACGCCGACCTCATGGCCGCCACCCTGGTCCACCGGGGGCCCGACGACCACGGACGGTGGGTCGACCCCGACGGGTGGGCGGCGCTGTCCCACCGTCGGCTGTCGGTGGTGGACCTCAGCGCCCACGGCCACCAGCCCATGGTGTCGGCCGACGGCCGCTGGACGATCGCCTACAACGGCGAGGTCTACAACTTCGGTGACCTGAAGGGCCGGCTGGTGTCGGAGGGGGTGGCCTTCGCCGGTACGTCGGACACCGAGGTGCTGCTGGCTGCTGTGGCCACCTGGGGGGTGACCCGGGCCCTCGAGGCGGCCGAGGGCATGTTCGCCGTCGCCTTGTGGGACCGGCGCACGCGCCGGTTGCACCTCGTGCGGGACCGATTCGGCGAAAAGCCGCTCTACTACGGCTGGGTCGACGGCTGCCTGGCCTTCGGCTCCGAGCTCAAGGCCATCTGCGCGCTGCCCGGATTCCGACCCGAGCTCGACCGTGGGGCCGTGGCCCTCTACCTCCGCCACAACTGCGTCCCCGGCCCGGTGACCGCCTACGTCGGGGTCGCCAAGCTCCCGCCGGGCACGTCGGTGACGGTGTCGGCCGACGACCGGCCCGGGACGATGCCGACGCCGCAGGCCTACTGGTCGGCCCGGGACACCGTCGAAGAGGCCCTGGCCCACCCGTTGTCGGGCACCCCCGAGTCGCTCACCGACCGCCTCGAGGAGGTGCTCGCCCGCTCGGTGGCCGACCGGATGGTGGCCGACGTGCCGGTCGGCGCATTCCTGTCCGGCGGCATCGACTCCAGCGTCATCGTGGCCCTGATGCAGCAGGCTTCCAGCCGGCCGGTGCGCACCTTCACCATCGGTTTCGAGGACAAGGCCTACGACGAGTCGGGCGAGGCGGCCGCGGTGGCCGCCCACCTCGGCACCGACCACACCGCGCTGCGGGTCACCGACTCGGACGCCGCCGAGGTGATCCCCGAGCTGCCCGGCATCTGGGACGAGCCGTTCGCCGACACCTCGCAGATCGCCGTGCTGCTGGTCAGCCGTCTGGCCCGTTCCCAGGTCACCGTGTCGCTGTCCGGGGACGGTGGGGACGAGCTGTTCGCCGGGTACAACCGGCACGCGTATCTGGAGCGCCTGTGGGGTCACGCCTCCCGCCTGCCCGACCCGGTGCGCCGGGCCGTCGGGGCCGGGCTGGTCCGTATGCCGCCCGGGCTGGTCGACGGGGCCGCCCGATTGCTGCCCGCCGCCTACCAGGTGCGCACCCCCTCGACCAAGGTGGCCAAGCTCGGCAAGGTCCTGGCCGCCTCGGGGCCCGAGGACGCCTACCTCGGCCTGGTGTCCCACTGGGCCGACCCCGGGGCGATGGTGCTGGGGGCCCCGGCGAGCGCCTCGCTGGCCGCCCGGCCCGAGGACTGGCCGCAGCTCCCCAGCGTCACCGAGCAGATGCTCTGGCTCGACCTGGTGGGCTACCTACCCGACGACATCCTCACCAAGGTGGACCGGGCGGCCATGGCCGCCTCGCTCGAGACCAGGGTCCCCTTCCTCGACCGCTCGGTGTTCGAACTGGCCTGGCGCCTGCCCATGGACGTGAAACTGCGCGACGGGGTGACCAAGTGGATCCTGCGCCAGGTCCTCTACCGCCACGTCCCCCGCCAGCTCGTGGACCGGCCGAAGATGGGCTTCGGCCTGCCCATCGGCACCTGGCTGCGTGGGCCGCTGCGTCCGTGGGCCGAGGAGCTGCTGTCCGAGCGGCGCCTGGCCGCCCAGGGCCTGCTCGACCCGGCGCCCATCCGCAAGGCATGGACCCAGCACCAGTCGGGCCGGCGGGACCTGGCCCACGAGCTGTGGGACATCATCGCCCTGCAGGCGTGGATCGACCACTGGATGCCGGCGATGGCCGGCTGAGCCGGGCCGCCGCCGTCAGGCCGGCCGGCTCAGGCGGGGGGAGCGGTTCGCTCGAAGTCGGCGTCCGACCAGGTCGTGATGGGGAAGCGCCCGAGTATCCGCTTCAGGGTGGCCAGCTGGTCGTCGTCGAGGCGCCGCTGCCAGGAGCCGGACATCTCCGAGGCCACCCGCTTGGTGTCGAAGCCCTCGCCCGGGGTGTCGTTGTCGACCAGGAACTGCTCGGAGGCGTCGCTCCACTCGAGGCCCAGGTCGGCGAAGAGGGTCCGGAAGGTGGCGACCGAGTCGGTGCACAGCTGCTCGTGGGTGCGTACGTGCCACTCCGGATGACGGGACACCGCCTCCTCGAGGGCGGCGACGAGCAGCCCGATCCGCCAGCTCATCCTCTCGATGGGGTCGTCGCCGGGCGGGGCCACGCCCCACCGCTCGGTGTAGCGGGCCCGCACCTCGGGGCGTGACTCGAGGGTCGAGTTGCGCCCGTCCTTCAGCTGCACCTCCATCCAGCTGGCCAGCACGTTGGCCGGATGACGGAGGAGGACCAGGGCGGTGATGTCGAACTCGTTGGCGATCCACTCGAGCGAGAGCTGGGCGTGGATCGACTTGGCCACCACGGGGACGGCGGGTGCCGGGCCCGGCCGCGGGTTGCGGGAAAGGTTGGCCGCCACCCAGGTGGTGAGGTCCATGTTCCCCTCGAAGATCCGGGTGGCCGCGCCAGGGCCGAGGATGCGGCGGGCCTGGAACGAGCGCCAGTCCTCGGGGGCACCGCTCAGGATCCACGCCCACAGCTTCCGGTAGTCAGGCTCGTGCTGGCCGGGAACCAGGCACGGATAGCGCCCGAGCCTGTGCTTGGCGTGGATGGCGGCGGGGTACTTGTCCTCGTTGTCGGGCTCCGGTAGCCGGATGGCCCCGGGGCTGGTGCCGAGCGCCCGCATGGTCCACGTGGTGCCCGAGCGGGGAAGGCCGGCGATGACGACCGGTCGGGGGGCGGTCACCGGGACCCCACGGGATGCCGAGCGGGCGACGTCAGCAGGCGGTACATGACGCGAGAGGGTAGTCCCGGATCACCCCGCCTCGTCCCGATGGCGCTCGCCGCGTACCCCGCACCCAGCACCGTCCCGGCCAGGGCCGCGGCCACAGGGGCGTGGCGGCCGGCCGAGGCCAGGACCCGGGAGACGGCGGACCGGCCGCCATCGTGCGATGCGATGACGGCCTCGTGGTACGTGCGGCACGCCGGAGTCATCTCCGAGCGGTGCTTCTCCAGGAAGGCGCCGAACCCGGTGCGGACATCGGCCGCCACCTTGGTGACCCGGGCCCCTCCGTGCTGGTGGTAGCTGTAGAGCGACTCGGGCACGACGGCGA
This sequence comes from Acidimicrobiales bacterium, assembly GCA_036511155.1. Classification (GTDB taxonomy): domain Bacteria; phylum Actinomycetota; class Acidimicrobiia; order Acidimicrobiales; family RAAP-2; genus Bog-756. Next base: position 1,050 of record DATCCR010000270.1, on the reverse strand, counting down.
AGGGTCGCTCCTGGGCGCACCGCAGCCACACGTCCCAGTCCTCGCTGACCGGTAGGGCCGGGTCGAAGCGGACGTCGTCGGCGAACGCGCCCCGCTTCAGGACGACGAAGGGGATGCCCACGAAGTTGAACCACAGCAGCTGCTCCGCGCCGTAGCCGACGGGCCCGCGGAACTCGACGGTGCGGCCCGTGGTCTCGTGGACCACGCGGTACCAGGGGGTCACCGCCCCGAGGCCGGGGTCGGCCTCGAGGACGCCGACCAGACGGGCCAGGGCGCCGGGCAGTACGGCGTCGTCGTCGTCGACGAAGGCCAGGAAGTCGCCCCGGGCCCGGGCGATGCCGGCGTTGCGGGCGCCGCTCGGGCCGAGCGAGCGCTCGTTGCGGACCACCACGACTCTCGGGTCCTCGGCCAGGCGGGCCGTGGCCCCGGGGGTGTCGTCGGCCGAGGCGTCGTCTACCACGACCAGCTCCACCTCGACGCCGGCCTGGTCGAGCACCGACCGGGCCGCCCGATCGAGCAGGGCGGGCCGCTCATGGGTGGGCATCACCACGCTGACCAGGCGGGAGGTCATCGGCCCGGTCCCACGGGTGGCCCGGGCGCCGTCATGCGCACGGACTGCTGGTGGCGCGCCCTCACGGCCCGGACAGTACCAAAGGGGGGTCGCGCCCCGGCACGCGGATGCCGCGCACCGGTCCCTCCGCCGGCGGACGGGTCGTGACGCCGACCGTTGTGGGGTCGCGCGCTGGTGTGGCAACCTGGCCCCATGCGCCCGCCGGACGTGGCCAGGAGGGCCTTCGCCAACCTCCCCCCCACGGTCCGGACCGTGTTGCTCCATGCCCGGGGCGACTACGCCCCGTGGGAGGCCGGTTTCGACTTCACCCCGCCCGACCTGGGGCCCGGCGAGGCCGTGGGCCCGCCCGACTTCGTGGGGGTCGGGGTCCAGAAGGCCGGCACCAGCTGGTGGTACGAGCTGATCGTCGACCACCCCGGCGTGTTCGACCGGCCCGACATCGCCAAGGAGCGCCACTACCTCAGCCGGTTCTGCGTCGA
>DATCCR010000269.1:0-2925 GCA_036511155.1 Acidimicrobiales bacterium | reverse complement strand
CCGCAGGCGGGCGCCCGCACCGGACAGCGCCGGGTCGTCCGCCCCGACCACCTGTCCGTACTGGAGGAGCCCCGCGGTGGTGAAGAAGATCGAACCGACGAAGAAGATGGTGTTGTCTGCGGTGACCCCGACGCGGGAGGCGAAGGACGGGACGGCCGCCAGTGCGAAGCAGGCCGAACCGATGGCGAACAGCACGCCCATCCACCACCCGAGGGCGTGCGGTGCCCACCAGGTCGACCCGTCCGGTGACGTGGACCGTTTGCGGTGGTGGCGCGAGTTCCACACGGCCCGCAGGCCATCGCGGCCGACCATGGTCAGCTCGGTCGTGAAGGGCCCGAAGCCGCGCGTGGTGTCGGCCGCCCAACCCTCGGGCAGGGCCTGCCGGGGGTCGTGGATCACCGAACGGGACCGGGGATCGGGCGGTGGGGGAGAGCTGCCACCGGAGCAGAGTAGCGACGGACCGGCAGTCCGGGGAGCTCCGGCCGGTCCGGGGGCTGGACCCGTAGGGGTAGCCTCGGTCGAGATGCCCGAACGTGAACCGGAGGAGCTGCCGGCGCCGCGGCGGCATATCTCGCGGCGTACGGCCCAGCTGCCCCTGGTGAGCAAGGTCCTCTACCGCATCGACCACTACAGCTCGATGCCGGCGGTGGCCATCTCCGGCGTGGTGCTCCTGGTGGCCTTCCTCGCGGTCGGGGCGGTGCTCGGGTTCCCGAACCAGTGGGTGGTGGCGTTCGAGGTGACGGTGGCCGCGCTCACGTTGATGATGGTGTTCACCATCCAGCACACCCAGAGTCGTGAGCAGGCGGCCACGCAGCGCAAACTGGACGAGCTGCTGCGGGCGGTGCCGGGTGCGGCGGCCTCGTTGATGATGCTCGAGGAGGCGCCCAAGGAGACGATCCTCGAGGTCGAGGACGAGCAGCGCGAGGTCCGCAACGAGTCGGTCGTGGCGGATCAGACCGACGACGGGGACGAGGCCGGGCCACCCCGTGCCGAACCGGAGACGTAGCCCGACCCTCGGGCCGGCACGCCCGTCCGCCGGTGCCTACAGTCGGGTGATGCCCCGGAATCCGCCCGTGTCCCCGTCCGCCGGGAAGGCCCGCCGTGCCGGCCACTGACCCGGGCGGCGCCCGGCCCGCCACCCGGGCCGACGTGCCGGCCATCGGCGCCACCCACACCGCGGCGTTCCGGGACGACCCGGTGTGGCGGTGGCTGGTGCCCGACGCCCGCCGGTGGCGCCGGGGTATCCCCCGCGTGTTCCGGGTCACGGCCCTCGACCACCTCGCCACCACCTGGGTGACGAACGGGGTCACCTCGGCTGCGGTCTGGGCGCCCCCCGGCCACCGCGTCGACCGGTGGCGCGAGGCGTTGCACGGTCCGGGTCAACTGGCCGTCTTCCGCTCCCGGGCACTGGTCGGGATGCGGCTCCAGGAGGCCATGCGCAAGGTCCATCCGAGGGAGCCCCACTGGTACCTCTACCTACTCGGCACCGACCCCGACCACCAGGGGAAGGGGCACGGCTCGGCGGTGCTCCAGCCGGTCCTCGACCGGTGCGACAACGAGGGCCTGCCCGCTTACCTCGAGTCGTCGAAGGAGGCCAACATCCCCTTCTACCGGCGCCACGGCTTCGAGGCCCGGGACGAATTCCGCCCGGCGCCCGGGTGCCCGCCGCTGTGGCCCATGTGGCGCACACCGCGCTGAGGTCAGGGCAGCCGGAGGTCGTGGGTGACGGAGGCGTTCCGGCGTTCGACCGGGGTGAGGTCGTCAGCGACCGCCGGCGTCACGAGTGACCAGTGCCGACCGACCGGGCACCACTGGATGCGCCACCACCCGAGCCGGACCGACGTGATCGAGACCCCCGGGATCCAGAGCGTCGTGTAGAGATGGCCGCGCCGGCAGCGCACCACCGTGTCGCCGCCGAGCCCGTAGCCTCGGCTGCGGAGCATCAGCGCCTCGGCTGCGACGGTGGCCAGTGCGATGACGATACCCAGGCGGCGCCTGGTCCACCGCCGAGGGCGGGCTGCCCGGTCGGTCTCCGGTGAGGGCTCGGTAGTCAGGTCCCTGGCCATCAGCAGCGGGCGATCGCCAGGCACCCCGACGGGCCGTGGGCGGAGGTGATCCCCACGATCGGGGCGTTGAGCGACTTGCCGGCCATCGACCCCTGGAACGGCACGACGCCGTAGGCGAAGACCCCACCGTCAGCCGCGGCCAGCCAATAGCCCTGGCCGGTGGGCGCCCCGGCGATCCCGACCACGGGAGCGTCGAGGGGGGAGCCGGCCATCGACCCCTGGAACGTGGCGTCGCCGTAGGCGAACACGCCGCCGTCGGCGGCGACCAACCAGTAGCCCAGGCCGTCGCTGGTCGGGGTCAACCCCACCACCGGGGCGTTGAGGGACTTGCCGCCCATCGAGCCGGAGAAGACGGCGTCACCGAAGGCGAACACCCCACCGTCGGCGGCCACCAACCAGTAGCCCAGGTGGTCCGAGGTGGCGGCGATGCCGACGATGGGCGCGGCCAGGGTCTGGTGCGACAACACGCCGAAGACCGTCGCCGCCCCGGCGCCGCAACCCATGACCCCTCCGTTCGAGGCGACCACCCAGTAGCCGTCGCCGGTAGCCGATGACGTGGCACCGACCCACGTGCCTTGGGAGCCGTTCAGCGACGTGCACCCCGAGGGGACCGGCGCGGCCGAGCCGAAGCCGGTGGGCTGCCGGGTGAGATTGACCAACCAGTACCCGCTACCTCCCGGCACCCCGGCGATGCCCACGCATCCCTGGGAGGCGTTCCGTGTGCTCGGCGGCTGCGGAGAGAAACCGCACGGTCCCGACGGATCCGCACCGGAGCCCTCGAACGGTGCGTCACCGAAGGCGAAGACCCCGCCGTCGGCTGCGGCCAGCCAGTAGCCCGGACCCGATGCCGGCAGGGCCT
>DATCCR010000268.1:0-17262 GCA_036511155.1 Acidimicrobiales bacterium | reverse complement strand
ATGATCGTCGGCTGGCGGGTGGCTTCCACCATGCGCACCGAGATGGTCCTCGATGCCCTGGAGATGGCCCGGTGGTCGAGGGGCACGCACCTCGAGGGACTGGTGGCTCACTCGGACGCCGGCAGTCAGTTCACGTCAATTCGCTTCGGCGAGCGCCTGGCCGAGATCGGAGCCGTCCCATCGATTGGAACCGTCGGTGACAGCTATGACAACGCACTCGCCGAGGCGGTCGACGCCCTCTACGAGACCGAGCTCATCCGAGGTCCCGCACAGGGACCGTGGCGGACCGTCGAGGACGTAGAACTCGCCACGTTGGGATGGGTCCACTGGCACAACAATGAACGGCTGCACGGCTACCTGGGTGACGTGCCGCCCGTCGAGTTCGAGGCGGCCTACGCTGCCCGACAGACCGACCAGCAACTGGTTGGAATCCAATAGCCCGAGCCTCCATCAGACCCAGGGCGAATCGCGTACTCCGGCCCACATGTTTCGTGAGCGCTCCGCCACGTATCTGCTTGGGCCCATCACTGGATCGTAAGACACCTAGGTGAAGGCGGCAGCCGCCTCGTTGATTGATCGTTGGGTGCAGGCAACGATCAATCTGGCCAGCCTCGGGCGCAGGCGGCCGCGAGATGGACGCCACTGGCGGTAGCCCTCATGGCCTCGGCCCACATGCTGCCTGTCGGGAGCCGCGCATCCTTGGTTGGACGACTCAGGAGCCAGGTTGGACTACATCGACCCATTCCCTGCCCTCTCCCCGGGTCCGGGAAGCCTAGAGCCATCGAAGGTGGACGAGAACCAGTGTGAGACCTCGGTTTGAGCCGTAACTGCCCGCCCGAACCACGTCGACGCCGTGGCGACACGCCGTGCGCTTCCCGGTGCCGCCCCGTCGAGTAGTTCGTTCCAGAAAATGCCCCAGCCCCCGGCAAGCGCGCTCCCGAGTACCGGCGCCGTGAGCATGCGTCCCACCGCGGCAATTGCCCGCGGGCGACCGACGAGCGCGGCGTGGCCAGCAGCGGTGATCCGCTGGTACGGGAGATGGACTCGGGCAAGGTCGTCGCGATAGCGAGCCGCTGCCTGGCCCGGCAAGCCGAGTATCGCCTCGGCGGCCGATCGCCCGCTGGTCATCGCCTGCGCGATGCCCTCGCCCTGCAGTGGGTTGACGAGGCCGGCAGCATCGCCGACCAACAGCACTCGGGCGGCAGCCGGCGTGGTCCCCACCATGCCCATCTTGAGCCATCCCCCCAATCGACGCGGCAGCGGCGAGACGGCCGCCCGGTCGATGAGTCCGAGTTCGACCAAGTGGTCGAGATAGGCGGGTAGGGCCCGTACGGCCCCAGCGCCAGTCTGGCGATGCGCCAGCGTTCCTATGCCGATGCCGATATTGGCGATTCCCCCTGGGCTCGGGAAGATCCAGCCATAGCCGGGGAACGCATGCCAACGGGATTGTTCCCACAGCGTGATCGCCGGGAGGTCGACGTGCTGGTCCACATAGCAGCGCACCGCAAACCCCCAGAGCACTCGTGACCCCTCGACCAGGCCTGCGGTGTGCGCCACGTGGCTGGTGGCACCATCAGCCCCGATGACGAAGTCGGCTCGCAATTCGTCGCCGTCGCCGTCGCTCACAGTGAAGCCATCGATGTCGCCTTCCGACCAGAGCGGGCTTTCGGCTCGTCCGGCGTAGGCAACAGCCCCTGCGTCGAGCGCAGCGGTGCGCAGGGCGTCGTCGAACACGGACCGGGTCATGGCCCGGGCACGGCCCGGGTAGGTAACCCCGTTGAAGCACGGGAGGACGACCCGTCGTCCAGTGGGACCAACGACCACCATGTCGCCAACGTCGAGCCCGTGCGGTTCCGGCATCCCGAGATCAGCAAGGACTTGGAGGCCCCGAGGTCCGATGAAGTCGCCGCAGGCCTTGTCCCTCGGGAATTGGGCTTTGTCGAGCAGCGCCACGCTTGCCCCGGCGCGTGCCAGCACCAGAGCGGCAATGCTTCCCGCCGGACCGGCACCGACGACGAGCACATCAAAACGCCTGGGACGCACACGACTCCTTTCAGCCCCTAACCGCCTACAGTGAGATCTTCACACCAAAGGAGACCTCGTGGGCATTTCGGTGGAAGGGGACACCAACCGATTCGCCCAGACGCTCTTCACCCCACTTCCCGGACGCTACGACCGTCTGGCCGAACTGCTGTCGATGGGACAGAACGGGCGCTGGCGCCGAGCCATGGTTGACCACATAGTCCCAGACCACCCCGAGCTGATTCTCGACGTCGCCTGTGGGCCAGCCGGTGTGTCGCTCCAGCTCGCCGATCGTACGAGTGCCCGGGTGGTGGGAGTCGACCTGACGCTCGACATGCTGCGCCAAGGCCAACGCAATGTCATGGAACGAGGCATGGCCGATCAGGTCCAGCTGGTGGCTGGGCGAGCAGAGCAGACACCCTTCGCCGACAGCACCTTCGATGCGCTGACCTTCACCTACCTGCTGCGCTACGTTGACGACCCCCAAGCCACCCTGATCGAGCTCGCACGGTTGGTGAAACCAGGCGGGGCCGTCGCCAGCCTCGAGTTCCTCCTGCCCCAGAGCCTGTTCTGGAGGTTCTGGTGGTGGGGCTACACACGGCTCCTGCTCCCCGCCGGCGGCTGGCTCACCGGCGGCAAAGCGTGGTTCGACGTCGGCAGGTTTCTCGGCCCCAACATCTCGGCCCACTATCGGCGCTATCCGGTGGACTGGACGATCGAAGCTTGGAGACGAGCGGGCTTCGTCGACGTCGGTGTGCGGCGAATGAGCCTCGGCGGCGGTTTGATCATGTGGGGTCGGCGCGCAGGTGGGTGAGACGCCAGTAGATCCACCGCCCGATCAGCGAGCCGCCTACTACGCGGCTCGCCCGGGCGGCTGGCGCGACTGGTGGACGCTGCTCCACCCGCCCTACACCGCGTGGCACCTTGCCTATGTCGTCATCGGCGCATGCCTGGCACCGGTGGTCAACGCCACCCGGCTGATTGCCACTTTGTTGGCGTTCTTCTTCGCGGTCGGCCTGGCGGCCCATGCACTCGACGAGTTGCACGGGCGGCCGCTTCGCACCCAGATTCCATCGATCGCCCTCGTCATCGTCGCCGGTGTCGGACTTGCCGGCTCGATCACCCTCGGAGTGATTGGGATCGCCCAAGTCGGCTGGGCGCTGGTTCCCTTCCTCGTCGTCGGACCGGTACTTGTCGTCGCCTACAACTTTGAGCTGTTTGGTGGAGTCATCCACAACGATGTCGGGTTCGCCGCAAGTTGGGGCGCCTTTCCGGTACTCACCGCCTACGTTGCCCAGACCGGAAGATTGGCCGTTGCACCGCTGATTGCCGCCGTTGGTGCCGCGGCGCTGTCCGCAGCGCAGCGGGCGCTGAGCGCGCCGGCCCGACTACTACGCCGCCAGGCCGCAGACGTCAAGGGAGCCATCACACTGACTGACGGCGGAAGCATCCCCGTCGATCGAGCAGTGCTGCTGGCTCCGTTGGAGCAGGCGCTGCGAGCGATGTCTTGGGCCGTCATATTGCTCGCCACTGCCCTCGCCATCGACCGGTTGCGCTAGGAGCCTTCAATGCGCGGAAGAAAACCGGCGACCCCTATCTCAACAGCACAGTCAATCTCCCCACGGCCGCGCAGAAGAGTTGGCTCGGCAGGCGAGCTCTTGACCGCTCTGCAACACTCCAAGGGGACGGTCACCGACTTTCTGGAACACCTTGCAGGGGAGCCGATCGACGCGGACATCCTCTCCCAGAAGACCGGAACCGCTGGCAACGACAACTTGCTCGGACTCAAGTCTGATGCCGAACTGATTCATTGGACCGTACTGCTCACTGCTGATGAGCGGGATCCAGCGCTAGCGGAGGCAGGCTGGTCGTTGTCGTGAGAGCTCGCGGAGTGCTGTACCCGAACGTCGTTCCGGGGCACTTCCTCTGATGTCTGCTGACGCGCCGGTCCGGGTTCTGATTGCCTTCTGTCGGCCCGTTCACGATTGACTCCGGCCCCGTGGAGACGACCACAACGATGCTGAGCACTTCTGCGGCCTGGGCTTTCCGAGGACGGCGTGGGGGTCCGGGGTGTTCGCCGGGGTGCTGACGAACACCCCATTGACTACCCATTGGTGGCCCGTCGATCCGGAACTGCCCGTGCTCCCCGGCCTAGAGTTGCGCGATTCCGGACGCTCCGGGGCGCCCAGGATGGCCGCACGTCTCCGGGCGGAACGGAGGAACCATGGCCCGCAGAGCACTCGACCCACGGACGGTCGCTCGTGTCGTGGCCGCCTTCGGCTTCGAGGCGCTGCGCGGGCGCTCGGGCATGGGAACGGGGGCCGCGCCGGCCCACCGCCTCGCTGAGCTGCGCATCGAGGGCGTCGACGACGACAAGCGGACGGTGGCGAGGAAGGCGGTCCAGGCCGTACCGGCCGGCGCCCCACCGGCGTCGACGGCCACGCCTTTCGATGTCGGGCTCGGAGCGCTCTACGACTGGAGCGGCAACGGCGGCAAGGAGAGCTTTGCGGCGGCCCTCGAGATCATGGGGGACGTCGTGGTCCCCCTCGCACCAGAGGAGATCGTTGGGGCCACGGCGTCGCTTCTGCGGATGACCGTGCAGGTCGAGTTCGACGACCCCGACGCCCGGTTCTTGACCGGGTTCGGCGTGCAGGCGCTGGCGCTCGACTACCTGCGCGAGCAGGACTTTCGGAGGGACACCCGTCCCGTCGACGCCGCGGATGCCGGCGACGAGTCACTGGCCTGGGCCACGTGGCTGCTGGAACAGCGACGCGACGAGTCCCGCCAGACGACCGAGAGCTATGAGGCCGTCCTGGCACTGGCGCTCCTGCTGCTCCGCAGGCGGCCGAAGTCCGGGTACACCGTGGGCCGGATCGTGGCCGCCGCCCAGTCGCTGTGGATCGGAGGGATGCACCGCGCCTTCCTCCTGCCCGAGGAGTACCCCGAGTACGGACCGAGCGCTCCTCCCGCCCGGCTGTCGCCGGTCACGGGGCTGCCCGAGGGGGACGGCCCGATCGAGCTCGGCATGGTCGACCTCATCATGGGGATGACCGAGGAGAGCCTCTTCGCGGTGAACCAGGTCAGCCTGGAGAGCCGGATCGTCGTCGTCGGCCTCCAGCGTTATCACTCGTCTCCCGGCGCGGTCGACGTCGGAGGCCTGATCCGGGAGATCGGGGCCGACCCGAAGCTGGTGCGCGACCGCTTCCCTACCGACCAGGCACTCGCATCCGCCTGCCTGCAATGGCTCGCCGGCGAGTGGGGCGAGTTCGGCGCGTTCGCCCGCCAGTTCCGCCATGCCGCCGTCGCCGGAATCGAGGCGCTCCTCGAGTGGGTGGGAACCGTGCACCGCGACTTCCCGTCACTGCTCGAGTCCGCCGGCTTCGCGCCGGGCGACCCAGCCTTCGACGAAATCATGGCATTCATCGCCGTCGTGCTCAGCCGCACGACGTTCGGGGCGAGCAAGACCGTGGGCCCCGACGACGTCCGCCGGGCCCGCCGCTGCGTCGAGGCGGCAGCCGCCGGCGGCCCCTGGCGCGACATCGCCGGGCTGCCCCCACGCCGCGGCGACGGGACCCACGTCCCGGAACCGCCGGGCTGAGGCGGCGCTCCTGCCCGTACACGGCCGGTTCGTGCCTGTTTCTTGAATTGCGCACCCGTGCGCATCAATTCGAGTCCAAGCTGACCGTGGGCGGCGGATCAGCCCAGTGGTGGCGCAAGGGGGCGGGTGAGGATCCCGGTGATCCCGACTTGGCGGATCGGGTCGGACCAGGCGGATACGTCCAGCCGAGGTTCCCCTCCCGACCCCCTTCGCGCTCCCAAACCGATCGGCGTACGGCTGAGGACGTGTCCAACTCGCGTCGTGCCACGGCGTTGTCAGTCGGTGGATGGTCACCTATCAGCGCGGCCCCTTGGCCTCTGTCCTGTTTCGGGCCTCGACCGTCTTGGACGGCTGGCGGGATTCCCGGTGATCGGGTCGGTCCCGACGAAGACTCCGAAGCGCCACTTCTTCGGGCCTCGCTGCTCGATCGTTCCTGTAGCCTTGGGCCGTCTCGACGTCCTGGAATGTGTTTCCTCCCTTGGCAACACGGGGCGCACATGGGACAGGGGACCAAGGAGAGGTGCGAGAGCGGCCGAATCGGATTCACTGCTAATGAATTGACCTGGGTAACTGGGTCCGAGGGTTCAAATCCCTCCCTCTCCGCTGCACGTCACGGGTCCCTCCTCACGGAGGGACCCGTGACGCGTCCGGGGTCCGAAGCGCCGGCACCCCCGGACCCCGGTAGATTGGTCCGGTGGCCGAGCGGTACTGGATCGAGACCTTGGGCTGCCCGAAGAACCAGGTCGACTCGGACAAATTGGTCGGGACGCTCACCGTGGACGGCTTCGAGGCGGCTGACTCCCCCGAGGAGGCCGACCTGGTGGTGGTCAACACCTGCGCCTTCATCGAGGCAGCCCGCCAGGAGTCGATCGACACCGTGCTCACCCTGGCCGACGCCCGACGCGACGGCGCCCGCCTGGTGGTCACCGGCTGCATGGCCGAGCGGTACGGCGCCGAGCTGGCCGAGGCCCTGCCCGAGGTCGACCTGGTGGCCCCGTTCGGGGCCTCGCTGACCGGGGGGCCGGACATCGGACAGTCGAACGCCCCCGACCGCACCCCGGTCACGCTCGGGCGCAAGCCCGCCGGGTCGGCGGTGCCCACCTTCGACCTGCTCAACCTGCCCCGGCCCCACGCCACCGCACCGTGGTCGTACGTGAAGGTGGCCGAGGGCTGCGACCGGAACTGCGGCTTCTGCGCCATCCCGTCCTTCCGTGGCAAGCAGCGCTCGCGCAGCGTGGCCTCGATCCTCGACGAGGTCGACCAGCTCGGAGCGGCGACCGGCACCCTGGCCGAGGTGGTCCTGGTGGCCCAGGACCTCTCATCGTTCGCCCTCGACCGGTCGACCGGTCGCACGGAGCCCCGCATCGACGGCCCGGCCACAGGGGGCAACCGCCCGATCGTGGACCTGGTGGCGGCGGTGTCCGAACGGGTCCGGTGGACCCGGCTCCTCTACCTCTACCCGTCCACCCTCGACGACGCCCTGGTCGAAGCCATACTGGCCACCGGCGTGCCCTACTTCGACCTCTCCCTCCAACACGTGTCCCGGCCGCTGCTCAAGCGCATGCGCCGCTGGGGCGAGGGCGACCGCTTCCTCGACCGCATCCGGTCCATCCGCGCAGCCGAGCCGACCGCCGCGTTCCGCTCGTCGTTCATCGTCGGGTACCCCGGTGAGACCGAGGAGGACCACGACCGCCTGCTGGCCTGGATCGAGGAGGCCCGGCTCGACTGGGTCGGGTTCTTCCCCTTCAGCAACGAGGTCGGCACCTACGCGGCCGACCTGGACGGGCAGGTGCCCGAAGGCCTGATGGCCGAGCGCATCCGCGAGTGCGCCGAGCTGCAGGACGCCATCACCGCGGCCAAGCGCGAGGAGCTGATCGGCGAGACCGTCGAGGTGCTCGTCGACGCGCCGGGCGAGGCCCGCTCCTACCGCGAGGCGCCCGAGATCGACGGAATCGTCACCGTGCCGGACCGCCTGACGGTCGGCTCGTTCGTGGAGGTCGTGGTGACCGACGCCGACGGCCCTGACCTGACGGCCGACGTGGCCGGCGACCCGCACCCCGGACAGGCCCCGCTGGCCGCTGCCGGCACCGGGGGTCGGGCATGAACGACGGGGCCCTCGGGCCGGGCATCCCGACGACGGGCCCGGCCTCGGGCGCTCCCCCGGCCACCACGTTCGGCCCGTCGGCCCTGCTGACCCCGGCCAACGCCATCACCGTGGTCCGCCTGTTGGCCACGCCGGTGATCATCGTCCTGATCATGCTGTGGGGCGCCAGCTGGTTCACGTTCGTCTTCGGCGGCCTGCTGGCCATGTCGGACGGCATCGACGGCTGGCTGGCCCGCAAGCAGGGCACCACCCGTTCGGGCGCCTTCCTCGACCCGCTGGCCGACAAGGTCGTCGTACTCGGCGCTCTGGTGGCTCTGGTGGCCAAGGGCATCATCTGGTGGCTCCCGGTGGCCGTCATCGCGGTGCGGGAGATCGCCATGAGCGTGTACCGCTCGGTGGCCGGCCGGCACGGCATCTCCATCCCGGCCCGCAACTCGGCCAAGTTCAAGACGCTGGTCCAGGACCTGGCCATCGGCCTGTGCCTGGCCCCGCCGCTGGCCGGCCACTGGACGCTGCTCAACGGCGTCATGTGGGTGGCCGCCTTCCTCACCGTGTTCACCGGCGCGCAGTACTACGTCGACGGTCGCCGGGCCGCCGCCGAGCGGGCCGCCACCGCCGGCCGGGCGGGCTGACCGGACGTGCGGGTCGAGATCGTCGCCGTCGGCACCGAGCTCCTGCTCGGCCAGATCGCCGACACCAACGCGCAGTGGTTGGGCGAGCACCTGGCCGCGCTCGGCGTGGCCTCCCACTTCCATCAGGCGGTGGGGGACAACCACGAGCGCATCGTGCTGGCCTTCCGCACCGCCCTGGCCCGCAGCGACGCGGTCATCGTCTGCGGCGGCCTCGGGCCGACCCACGACGACATCACCCGGGAGGCCATCGCCGAGGTGATGAACGTCCCGCTCCACCGCGACGAGGAGGTGGTGGCGAGGATCCGGACGATGTTCTCGAGCCGGGGACGGGAGATGCCCGACTCCAACCTGCGCCAGGCCGACGTGCCCGAAGGGGCGGCCCTCATCCCCCAGACCAAGGGGACGGCCCCGGGGCTGGTCTGCCCGGTCGGCCACAAGGTGGTCTACGCCGTCCCCGGCGTCCCCTACGAGATGGCCGACATGTTCGATCGGGCCATCGGCCCGGACCTGGCCCGGCGGATGGCCGAACGGGGCGAGTCGTCCGGGACCATCGTCAGCCGGGTCATCCGGACCTGGGGGATGAGCGAGTCCGGGCTGGCCGAAACCCTGGGTGGCTACATCGACGGTCTGGACGAGGAGGCGTCGGCCGAAGGGACCGGCGACACCGCCACCATCGCCTTCCTGGCCAGCGGCATCGAGGGCATCAAGGTGCGGGTGACCGTGCGCTCGGCCGACGGGGCGGCCGCGGTCGCCGCGCTCGACCACCACGAGTCGGCCATCCGGGGGATCCTGACGTCGGCCGCGGGCGACGTGGTGTTCGGCATCGACGACGAGGCCATCGAGGATGCCGTGGCCAAGGCGCTGGCGACCGATGGCCTGACGCTCGGCCTGGCCGAGTCGCTCACCGGCGGCCTGGCCGCCTCCCGACTGGTCAACGTGCCCGGGGCCAGTACCTGGTTCCGGGGCTCGGTGGTCAGCTACGCGTCCGAGGTGAAGTTCGACGTCCTCGGCGTGCCCGAGGGGCCCGTGGTGTCCGAGGACGCGGCGCGGGCCATGGCCGAAGGGGCACGACGGGTGCTGGGCGCCGACGTCGGGCTGTCGGTCACCGGGGTGGCCGGCCCGACCGAACAGGACGGCCAGCCGGTGGGCACGGTCTTCGTGGGCCTCGCCCGACCGGGCCACGGGCCCGAGGCGGTCGGCTTCACCGTGCCCGGCGACCGGGCCCGGGTGCGCCAGTACGCCACCATCGCCGCACTCGACTTCCTGCGGCGGACACTGGCTGCTGACTGAACCGGGCGGCTGCAGGCGACGGCCGGACCCCGACGGGGCTCAGGGCCTGGTCGTCGAAGTCGCCTTGCCCGGCACTGTCGTGGTCGTCGGTGGCGGGGGTGCTGCCGTGGTGGTGACCCAGACTCCCCACGGCGAGAGCTCCTCCCACGTATTGCCGGGCTGGAGGGTGATCGGGGTGCCGTCCGAGGCGACCAGGGCGGTCGGCCCGGTGAGGTCCTTCCGGGTCCACGTGCCGAGGATGGCGATGCCGTTGCGCATCACGACCAGGGGCCCGGACCCGATGGCCGTCACCTCCACTTCGCGGCCGCCCTCGCTGTTCTCGAACCATGGACCGATGAAGGTCGGCACGGTCATGATGACCACGTTGGTGGCCGACGTCTGGCTCCCGTCCACCAGCTTGTCCGGCGCACCGGAGTAGGAGCGCAGGTAGGACTTCGTGGCCGGGTTCCACGTCCAGGTCACGTCGGACGTGGAGGAGAAGGGGATGTGCGCGGAGATCCCCGATCCGGGCACCGACCCGACCGGCGGGACCGGCGAGTAGGCGAAGATCGGGGCGGGCGGCGAATTGTCCCAGGGGTTGAGGGCCCAGGCCGGCGCGGTGGCGGTGAACGTGGCGTACGGGGCGTAGCGACCGGACGGGTGGATGGTGACCGAGCCGAAGCCGCCCTGGAGGATGTTCTTGTCCTGGACCGGAGCGTTGGCCAGCAGGCCGAGCACCGGGTCGATGCCGCCGGCGTGCAGGAAGAGCGGGTTGGACAGCTGGGAGAGGATGGCCACGTCGGGCTGGCGGGCCGAGCGCAGGTCACCCACCAGCGAGCTCCCCTGGCACTGGAAGACGGCGACCAGGCGGGTGTAGGAGCCCTCGACCGGCTCCTCGAAGACGACGTCGGCCTGGTTGAGCCCGGCCGACGGGCGGTCGTCGGTGTAGTTGCCGATCTTGACGGCCAGGGCCGGCCGGGCCGGGACGGTCCCACCGGGCGCCGGGGTGCCGGTCAGGGGACAGGTGGCGACCGGGCCCGCCGGTCGGGGGGTCGTGGTGGTCGTCGGAGCCGCCTTCTTGGCGGTGGTTCCCCGGGTCAACGCGACGGCCAGCACCGCGCCGAACAGCACGACGGCCACGCCGCCGAGGACCCACCACTTGGTGCGGGAGCCGCCCTCGTTCTGGGCCCGGATCTCCTTGCGGGTCAGGACGGCCGGGGGTCCGGGGTCGTCCGCCGGCGACCCGTCGGAACCTTGATTGGAGGCCCCTGGGGCGGTCGATTCGTCGTCCGGCATCGTTGCGACGCTACTGCGCCCGGGAGGGGTCCACGGCACCGCCGGGGGTCCAACATCGAACATGCGTTCGGGTCTAGAGTGACCCTGTCGCACCGCAGTCAACCGCTGTACCGAAGTCGGGGACGCACCGGATCCAGTGGGAATCGAGGCCCGGGGTGCAGGCCACGGGTCCCCTCGGGGGATGGGCGTCACACCCCTTCCGTACGGTCGGCCGGGTCAAGTGAACGACAGCACCAAGGAGAAGCAGACAAAACATGGAACGTGACAAGGCACTCGACATGGCCCTGGGGCAGATCGAGAAGCAGTTCGGCAAAGGCTCGATCATGCGGATGGGGGAGAACCTCCACATGAACATCGAGGCGATCCCCACCGGGGCCCTCGCCCTCGACCTCGCCCTCGGCATCGGGGGCCTCCCCCGGGGCCGCATCGTCGAGATCTTCGGCCCGGAGTCGTCGGGTAAGTCGACGCTGGCCATGCACGTGGTGGCCGAGGCCCAGCGCAACGGCGGCATCTGCGCCTACATCGACGCCGAGCACGCCATGGACCCGGTCTACGCCAAGGCCATCGGGGTCAACATCGATGATCTGCTGATCTCCCAGCCGGACACGGGTGAGCAGGCCCTGGAGATCGCCGACATGCTGATCCGCTCGGGTGCCCTCGACGTCCTGGTCATCGACTCGGTCGCCGCCCTGACCCCCCGCGCCGAGATCGAGGGGGAGATGGGTGACTCCCACGTCGGCCTGCAGGCCCGCCTGATGTCCCAGGCCCTGCGCAAGCTGACCGGCACACTGTCGAAGTCCCGGACCATCGCCATCTTCATCAACCAGCTGCGCGAGAAGATCGGCGTCATGTACGGCTCGCCCGAGGTCACCCCGGGTGGCCGGGCGCTCAAGTTCTACTCGTCGATCCGCCTCGACATCCGGCGCATCGAGACCATCAAGGACGGCGCCGACATGGTCGGCAACCGCACCCGGGTCAAGGTCGTGAAGAACAAGTGCTCTCCGCCGTTCAAGCAGGCGGAGTTCGACATCGCCTTCGGCAAGGGCATCAGCCGCGAGGGGTCGCTGCTCGATGTGGGCGTGGAACTGGGCTTCATCAAGAAGTCCGGCGCCTGGTTCACCTACGAGGGCGAGCAGCTCGGCCAGGGCCGCGAGAACGTCAAGAACTTCCTGACCGAGAACCCCCAGCTGATGGCCGAGGTCGACGAGCGCATCCGCGAGTACCTGGCCGCCCAGAACGCGGCGAAGGCCGCCGAGACGGCGGGCGAGCACCTCCCGCCGACGGAGGATCTGCTGCTCGACGACGAACCCATCTCGCTGAGCGACTGAGTCGCACCGTCCGCCGACGTACGGATCGGGGTCGACGACCAGGTCGGTCCCGATCCGGGGCGTCGGCACGTCATGCCGGCCCGGGCCGCAACTCTGCGTCCCGGGCTGCTGCATGCCCGGGCCCGGATCACGTGGTGCCCCGCCCTTCGGCCTACGGGTAGACGGCCCGCCAGTTGCCGGTCGACGGCTGGGTGGCACTGGCCGGCCCGTTGCCCAGTACCGAGTACACGTTCATCATGATCCGCAGCAGGTAGGGGGTCACCCCGGCCACCGGGCTCTGCAGGACGTTGGGCGGGATGAGTGGAGCGTTGGCCAGTTGGCCCACCCACGACGCATTCCCGGTGTCGAGCACGCCACCGCCGCCCGGCGTCGTGAACCACGTCATGTCCGAGTAGTTGCCATGGCGGTTGGGGATGACCGAGTGGGTGATGATGTCGAGGTTGGTCGGAGCCACGCCACCGGGTACGTAGCGGTCGAACTCCCCTTGCATGGCCGCAGGAAGGTGCTGGCCCGCCACCAGCCCGGTGCCGGCCAGTGCCCAGGAGGTCGGGTCGTGGACCACGATGTCGGCGTCGCCGTCGACGTCCTGGTACAT
The DNA here is from genome assembly GCA_036511155.1 of Acidimicrobiales bacterium. Classification (GTDB taxonomy): domain Bacteria; phylum Actinomycetota; class Acidimicrobiia; order Acidimicrobiales; family RAAP-2; genus Bog-756. Next base: position 4,418 of record DATCCR010000268.1, on the reverse strand, counting down.
GGCCCCGGTGAGGGACGACTCGGGGTTCGACACCGGGGGCTGGTCCCAGTTGACCGTGACCAGCGCATTGTCCGTTCCGGTGAGCGGGTCCTCGGCCGCCGACTTGTAGCAGACGACGTGGCGGTCGGGCCCGAGCGGCGAAGGCTCCATGCGGATCTGCCGGTAGCAGGCGTTGGCGCCGAGGAAGGCGATGTTGAGGCCCCGCTGCATCGCCGTCTGGGCCCCGTCGCGCATGGCCGCCGACCAGTACTCGTCGTGTCCGAGGGTGATCAGGGCATGGTGGTTGGCCAGGAGCGGCGCCCGCTCGTGGAGGTCGACGTCGGTCCAGTAGCTGACGTCGAGGCCGAGCTGCTCGACCTGGAAGATCAGCGGGAGCTCGTTGCCGACGAAGTCGGAGGCCCCTGACGCCCAGTCGTGGCTGTAGGGGCGGTCGAACGAGACGATGCGGGCACGGTCGGCGTACGACCCGCCGCCGGAACCTTGGGTGAAGGACAGGGCACCGCCGCTGTTGCCGTAGTAGAGCGAGTAGCCGCCCCACCGGTTGTAGGCCTGCCAGCTGGTGACGCCCTGCTGGACGAGCACGGCCGACTTCGACGTGTCGTCGCGCACGCACAGGGGGACGAAGCCCTGCTCGCCGGTCACGCCCACCAGCTTCAGCAGGTAGACGCCGGGCGGCCAGGTGTGGTCGATCGCCACCTTGAGCGACGGCGTCCACTGGCACTCGATGGTGCTGGTGGGGGTGATCAGGGTCGGCGGCGCCTGGCGCGCGCCGGTGACTTCGGCCGACTGCCATACCCGTCTGGCCCCGACGCCCTGGTAGTAGCCCATGCGGAACGCCTCGACGTGGAACGTGGCGGCCTTGGTGTTGACCCGGAGGGTGACCACGTCGCCGGCCTGGGCGCTGATCTTGTCGGCGTAGCCCTCGATGTCCCCGGCGGCCTGTGGGGTCGTGACCCACCAGGCATCCCCCCTCCGGGCGTTCTCGGCGATGATCGCCGGTGAGGTGGGGAGCATGACCCCCTGCACGTCTCTCGGCTGGGCCTTGGCCGGGCGGGTCGTGGTGGTCGAGGTCGGCCCGGTGGGATGCGGCCGGGTGGCCGCAGGGTGCGACTTCGTCGACCCGTCCTCGGCGATGGTGACCGCCACCGCGGCGGCCACTGCACCGCTGCCGGCGGCCCAGCCGAGGAAGCGCCTCCGGCTCATCGGCGGCCGGGTCGCGCTGTGGCTGTGCCGGTGGCGGGGCGGACCGGTCCCGTCGGGCGCAGGTTCGGGTCCCGGAAAGGGGCTGGGTGTGGGGTCGCCGGGGTCGCTCATGGGAAGTCAGGTCAGCGGTTCCGTGCCCGACCCACCGCTCGGTGGGGCTCCCGCCGGAACCGGGATCGGCCAAGGCTACCGACCCGGCGACCACGGGGTGGGGTCGCTCGGACGGTCCGGGTACGGCGACCGGCGTAACCTCGGACGTCCGCCGTCCGGACGACCCGACCAGGGCGTCCGTCCTACCGAGGAGTCGTGGCATGGAGTTCGGAATCATCCCGCCGGTCCGCACCGGGGCCACCGCCGATCCGGACTGGATGACGGCGTTCGCCCGCCACGTCGAGGCTTCCGGATTCGAGTCGCTGGTGGTGGTCGAGCACGCCGTGGTGATCTCGGACTACACCAGCACCTACCCCTACGCCGCGTCCGGCAGGATGCCGCTGCCCGACGACTGCCGGATCCCGGACCCGCTGGACCTGATGGCCTTCCTGGCCGCGGTGACCGAACGGATCACGTTGGCCACCGGGGTCCTGGTCGTCCCGAATCACCAGCCGGTGGTACTGGCCAAGCGGATCGCCACAGTCGACGTGCTGTCGAAGGGCCGGGTCCGCATGTGCCTGGGAGTCGGGTGGATGGAGGAGGAGCTGCGGGCCACGGGGGCCGACCCCCGCACCCGCGGACGACGCATGGACGAGACCATCGAGGCCATGCGGGTGCTGTGGGCCGACTCCGGACCCGAGGGGGCGTCCTTCAACGGTGAGTTCGTCTCGTTCGCCCATGCCCATTCGTTCCCCAAGCCGGTGCGACCTGGTGGTGTGCCCCTCCACATCGGTGGCCACAGCGAGGCCGCGGCCCGTCGGGCCGGGCGCCTGGGTGACGGCTTCCAGCCCCTCGGCCTCTCCCCGGAGGACCTGGCGCTGCGGGTCGGGCAGATGCGGGAGTCGGCCGAGCAGGCCGGGCGCGATCCCGACCTCATCGAGCTGTCGGTCTCGGGCTACCTGCCCACGGTGACCGAGGAAGAGGTGGCGGCGGCCCAGTCAGCGGGCATCGACCGGATGCTGCTGTCGACGTCGATGAGTCGGGATCTCGACGGACTGGCCGACGAGGTGGACGCCTTCGCCACCCGGTTCGGGCCGCTGTCCTGACCGTGGCGGGCGGACGCTCCGAGGTCGAGGCATCGCTGCTCGGGCTGGCGCTCGGGTATGCGGCGGCCGTCGACGCCCTGGACGGAGCTGCGTTCGCCGACCTGTTCACCGACGACGGTGAGCTGTGGGTGCCCGACCTGGCGGCCGGCGGCGAACCGACCATCCGGCGGGCCGGACGGGAGCAGTTGGAGAGGATCCCGTCCGGGCTCGCCCGCTACCGGGCCACCCACCATGCGGTGCGGGCATCGGACTACGAGGTGACGGGGGGCACGGCGACGGGCGAAGTGACCGGTGTGGCCCACCACCTGCGGGTCGACGTCGATGGCTACGACGGGGGCACCGACGTGATCTGGTACCTGCGCTACGTCGACGACTACGTGGACACGGCAGGCGCCTGGCGCATTGTCCGCCGCGTCCTCCATCTCCAGGGGATCGAGGAGCGGGCCGTGTCCCGTCTGGGCCCGGAACGGCCGTCGGGAGGGGAGCGTACGCTCTGGTCATGAGCCTGCCCGCCCCCAATCCCGACCGCACGTGCCTGGTGACCGGAGCCTCCTCCGGCATCGGCGAGGAGATCGCCGGCCTGCTGGCCGCCCGTGGTCTGGGCGTCACCCTGGTGGCCCGTACCGAGTCGAAGCTGCGGACCCTGGCCGACACCCTGGCCGCCCGGCACGGGGTCCGGGTCGAGGTCCTGCCCACCGACCTGACGGATGCCGACGCCCGGGCCGGGCTGCCGGCGCGGCTCGAGGCCCTCGGCCTGTCGGTCAACGTGCTGGTCAACAACGCCGGCTTCTCGACCCTCGGGCCCGTCTACCGGTCCGATCCCGACCGCGAACTGGCCATGGTCCGCACCGACGTCGAGGCCGTGGTCCACCTGTGCTCGCTGTTCACCCCGGGCATGGTCGAGCGCCGGAGCGGCGCCATCCTCAACGTCGCCTCGACGGCTGCCTTCCAGCCCATCCCGGGCCAGGCCGGCTACGGGGCGGCGAAAGCCTTCGTCCTCTCCTACAGCCACGCCATCCGCCAGGAGCTCCGCCCCCACGGGGTGTCGGTCACCGCGCTGTGCCCCGGGCCGGTCGAGACCGGGTTCGCCGAGGCGGCGGGCATCGACCCCGAGGAGATGGCCGGTTCCATGCCCAAGGTGTTCTGGGTGCCGGTGGCCGAAGTGGCCGAGGTCGGGGTGCAGGGGATGGACGACAACCGGGCGGTGGCGATTCCCGGACTGCCCAACAAGGTGTCGGCCGCCTTCGGCTGGCTCTCGCCCCGACGGGTGCTCCTGCCGATGGTGGCCCGGCAGCACCCGGCCCTGCGCGACGTCTGACCGGCGGTGGACGCCGGATCGACGGAGGCGGCAACCGGGGGAGCCGCACCTGCGGGCCGGCGACGCCACCGCCGGGTGGGCCCCGGGGTGGCCGCCGCGCTCGACGCGTCCTGGCTCTTCGTGTTCGTGCTGCTCGGAAGGACGTCCCACACCGAGGGGCTGACGGTGCCCGGGGTGCTGCGCACGGTGTGGCCGTTCTGGGTCGGCCTGCTCGCCGGCTGGCTGGTGGCCCGGGCGTGGCGACGGCCGGCCGCGTTGGTCCCGACCGGGGTGGTTGTCTGGCCGGTGTGCGTGGCCGTCGCCATGGCCCTGCGGGCGGTGTCGGGGCAGGGGACGGCCGCCGCGTTCATCGGGGTGGCCGTGGCCTTCGTCGGCCTCGGGCTGCTCGGCTGGCGGGGGTTGGCCCGCATGGTCCCGTCCGACTCAGGGGACCGGGCCATCCGGACTCGGTCCACGGATGCCGGAACCTGACCGCCGTGCCCGGTATCGGCACACCCCGACCGGAACTTGAGCGAATTTCGGAGAAATTTCCGGAATTTCTCGAACTCCCTGGTCAGCGTCCCGCGATCGTTCGGTCGGGACGGCCCGGAGGGCCGGTGACGGCCCAAATCCGCCGGTCCGGGCCGGCTCAGGCGCCGAGGAGCGGCCGGGTGGTCGCCTGCCAGGCGGCCTGATCGGCGGCCGCCGACTTGTAGTGGCCG
>DATCCR010000267.1:0-5564 GCA_036511155.1 Acidimicrobiales bacterium | reverse complement strand
GCCGATGGCCGTCCAGGGACCCTCCGGCCGACCCACCGTGGTCTCCAATGCCGAGACGGTGGCCCAGTTGGCCGTGATCGCCCGGATCGGGCCGGTGGCCTGGAACGCCCTCGGAGCGCCGTCCTCACCCGGCCCCCGGCTGGTCACCCTGGTCGGTGCCGTGTCGCGGCCCGGGCGGGTAGTCGAGCTCACCGGGCCGGGCACCATCGGCGACCTCCTGGCCGCCGACGGCGTGATGGCCCCACCGGCCGCCGTCCTCATCGGCGGCTTCGCCGGCACCTGGATCCTGGGCGAGGAGGCGTGGCAGACGCCGTTCACCCGTGGAGCTCTCGACTGTGTCGGGGCCTCCCCCGGGTGCGGCCTGATCGGGGTGCTCCCCCACGATGCCTGCGCCCTGAACGAGACGGCCCGGATCGTCCGCTACCTGGCCGGTGAGTCCGCCGGGCAGTGCGGCACCTGCGTGGCCGGCCTGCCCCGCCTGGCCGACTCGATGGAGGCTCTGGCCGGCGGTTCGTTCCGGCGACGCGGCGTGAGGAAGATGACCGCCCTGGCCGACACCATCCTCGGCAGCGGCGCCTGCAGCCACCCCGACGCCGTGGTCCGGCTGATCCGCTCCACCCTCGACGTGTTCCAGGACGACGTGGTCCGCCACCTGGCCGGCAGCCCGTGCCGGGGTTCGGACCACCCCCCGGTCCTGTACGTCCCCGACGCGGTGCCCGGGCCGCTGACCGACGGGAGCTCGTGGACGTGAGCGTCACCGTGCGGATCGACCCGACCCTGTGCCGCGGGCACGCCATCTGCGCCCTGTTCTTCAGCGACGGGGTCGAGCTCGACCAGTGGGGGTTCGGACGGGTGGTCGACGACGTCGTCGACTCGACCCGTCTGCTGAAGCGGGCCCGCCGGGCCGCAGCCGCCTGCCCCAACGGGGCGTTCATCATCGCCGACGACGCCGCCGCACCGGCCGCCGGTGTCGACGCCACCGTCTGAGCCACGTCGTCCCGGCGGCCGATCTGGCCACCGATCACCCCTTGTCGACGGCTCCCGCCCGTGATGGACTGAGAGGCATGCGGCTCCTCGGGGAGTCGCTCCCTCGGATCCCGTCCGACCTCTGAGCTCTGCGCTCACCACCTCCCCCTCTGACCGAGGAGCCCCATGGGCAAGCTGGTGGGCGCCCTCGCCCTGTGCTGCACCGCTGTCGTCCTGTCCGTGACCGTCCTCGTGTCGGCGATCGTCGGGGGCACGTCTCCCCCGTCCGGGAGCGCTCCGTCCGGCGGTGGGGTCGTGGGTGGCGCCGGTGCCGACCACTCGCCGGCCCTGCCGGCGGGGTGGGCCACCATGGACCAGGGGGCCGCCGCCACATGTCCCGGCCTGCCGTGGTCCGTGCTGGCCGCCATCGGGAACGTCGAGTCGGACAGCGGGCGGTCCACCGCCCCCGGCGTCGCCTCGGGGGCCAACGCCGCCGGCGCCGAGGGCCCGATGCAGTTCGAGCCGGCCACCTTCGCCGCGTACGCCACCGTCGGTCCCGGCGGTGCCCGTGCGCCCAGCCCCTACGACCCGGTGGACGCCGTCTACAGCGCAGCCGCGATGCTGTGCGCCGATGGCGCCGGGACGGCATCGGGCCTGCGGGGTGCGGTGTTCGCCTACAACCACGACGACACCTATGTGGACACCGTGCTCACCCTCTCGCTCGCCCTCGGGGAGGACCCGACGGTCGACGGCGCAGTGGTGACGGCCCTCGCCTTCGCCGCCGGCAAACTCGGCACCCCCTACCTGTGGGGCGGCACCGGGCCAGGCGGATTCGACTGCTCGGGCCTGTCCCAGGCGGCTTTCGCCCGCGCCGGCATCACGCTGCCCCGAGTGGCCCAGGACCAGTTCGGCGCCGGGCCGGCCCTGGCCGACGGAGCGACCGTGCGCCCCGGCGACCTGGTCTTCTTCGGTTCCGGGCCGACCGCCATCGACCATGTCGGGATCTACGCCGGTTCCGGCCTCATGGTCGACGCCCCGCACACCGGGGCCCTGGTCCGGGTGGAGTCGGCCGGATGGTCGGACCTGGTCGGGGCCACCCGGCCGGGATGACCGGTCGGGACGTCATGGTCTCGGCTGGGCGGCGCACGGAGCCTCCCGGTGGAGGGGCGAGGCCGACGGCACGGCGTGCCGGGGGCGATCATGCCCCGTAGAACGGTGCACCGAAGCTGAAGATCCCTCCGTCGGAGGCGACGAGCCAGTACCCGTCAGATGACGGGTCCCCCGACATGCCCACGACCGGAGCATTGAGCGGCATCCCGCCCATCGAACCGAGGAACGCGGCATCGCCGTAGGCGAAGACACCACCGTCGCCGGCGGCCAACCGATAGCCGTTGCCGTCGGGGGTGGACGCCATCGCCCGCATGGGCCGATCGAGTCGGACCGCGCCCAGCGAGCCGAGGAATGGCGCACCGAAGGCGAAGACGCCACCGTCGGATGCCACCTCCCAGTAGCCACCGGTGGTCCGGTCGGCGGACATGCCGACGACCGGCTGATTGAGCGGCGTCCCCCCCATCGAACCCGCAAAGGCGGCGTCGCCGTAGGCGAAGATCCCGCCGTCCGCGGCGACCAGCCAGTAGCCAAGTCCCGAGGTGGTCGTCGCCATGCCCACCACCGGGGCATGGAGGCTCTTGTCGCCCATCGACCCGTAGAAGTGGGCGTCCCCGAAGGAGAAGACCCCGCCGTCGGCGGCGGTCAGCCAGTATCCCTGGCCGTCACGGGTCGCCACCACGGACACGATCGGAGCGTTGAGCACCCGGCCGGCCAGCGAGCCGACCATGCGGGCGCCCCCATACGCGACGACGTCACCGCCGGCGTCGGCCAGCACGTAGCCGTCGCCGGCCGGTGTCGCCGCCATACCGACCACCGGCGCCACCAGCATGGTGGCGTCAGGGCTCCCCGCGATACTCCACGTGCTGCCGTCCCACGATTCGATCAGACTCCCCTCGACGCCGGCGGGCGATCCCCCCGGTGACGGGTCACGCTGGTGCGAGCCCACGGCCACACAGTGGGCCGGACCGGTACACGAGACTCCGGCGAGGCGACTGCTCGATCCGCTGGGACGTGGACTGTCCGCCAGTGCCCACGACGCACCACCCCACGCCTCGATGAACCCCTGGCTGACGTCGGCGGCCGGACCGAAGCTTCCCACCGCGGTGCAGGTCGACGGTCCGGCGCACGACACGCTGTAGAGGACGTTGAAATTGATCGTGCCCGGGCTGGGGCTGGGCACGACCGACCAGTGCGCACCATCCCACGAGGCCACGAACGGCGGCTGGACGCTCGTGCCGTGTCCGGAGTAGCCGACGGCGACGCAGCTGGTTGCGCTGGCGCACGACACGCCGGTGAAGACGTTCGTCCCGCTGGTCGTCCCCGGATTGGGGCTCGGGACCGCAGTCCAGGCGCTCCCGTTCCACGATTCCGCCAGGGAGTGGTATCCCGTCAGGGCATCGCCCATGTCTCCCACGGCGATGCAGGAGATCGGACTGGCGCACGACACGGCGTTGAACAGGGCGCCGTGCTCCGGGTTGGGCGAGGGGACCACCGTCCAGGCGCTGCCGTCCCATGATTCCACCAGCGTCTGTGAGCCGGCGGCCAAGGTCCCGTACGACCCCACGGCCACGCAGAAGTTCGCACCGGTGCACGACACCCCGACGAGCTGCACGGCACTGCCCGGACTCGGACTGGGCACGACCGACCAGGCGACCCCGTCCCACGCCTCCACCAGGGTCCGATTGTCCGAGGGGCTGTCGTAGTCGCCGACGGCAATGCACCGGACCGCACTGGCGCACGACACTCCGTTCAGAACGTTGTAGTACCCGCGACCCGGGCTCGGGCTGGGCACGACCGACCAGGAGGCCCCGTCCCACGCCTGCACCAGCGTGCGGGCCGTCGGCCGGGACGAGTAGATGCCCACGGCGACGCAACTTGCTGGACTCGTGCAGGAGACCGCGTGCAGACTGTTCGCGACGTCCCCGGTCGGAGCATCGGATGCCGCGCCTGCCGCGGCGGGGACGACCAGCGATCCGACGACGAGCACCCCACCGACGAGGGCGGTCGCCAGGACCGCCGCCAATCGTTGGCCCCCGAAGACGTCGTACACGGTCACTTGGTCATCATGCGCCGGCACTCATGGGACTCCTAGGGCCGCAAGTCCCGCGACGCCCTGGCCGCGCTGGTCCGGGTGGATGCACCCAGTCGGTCCCCGAGGACGGGCGGGGCGCCGTCGGACGGGCACCCCAGCTGCACCGCCAGCACCGTGCCCTGCAGGGCCGAGTCGATCGAGTTCTCGCCGTCGTCCCGGTCAGAGGTGACACCGGGTCACGGCTCCGGCGTCAGGCCGTCGGGTGAGGCTCGCGCCACATGGTGGTGACGACCGGGCCGGCGTCGCCGAGGGCGAATTCACCGTGGTCGACGAAGCCGACCGACCGGTACCGGTCGAGGTTGGCCGGGTTGGTCGACTCGAGGTAGGCGGGCACCCCCTCGGCGTCGATGCGGGCCAGGTTGTCGGCCAGGAGGGCCATGCCGAGTCCCCGGCCCCGCCGATCGGGCCGGGTCCCGAAGAGGCTCAGGTAGTAGTGCCCCGGCGTTGTCGGGTGGGCGGCCTCGAAGGCCGCGCCCAGAAGGGTGGACCGCCAGACGTCAGGTCCGAGCAACTCCTCCCACAGCCCGTCCGCACGAGCGGCCTGGGTCGGGGCGAGTTCGGGCTCGCCCGGCGGGATCCACAGGGTGGCCGCACCGGCGTCGGGGGTGGCCCACACCCAGCCGAGGTCGACCGCGCCCTCCAGGAGCAGCATCCAGTACGCTCGCAGCTGGTCGGGTCGGCGGGCGGGGTCAGGGAAGACCCATGTCCATGCCGGATCGGCGGCGAAGGCACCGGCCAGGGTGGTGGCCACCGCCGGGAGGTCATCGGGTCCGGCGCGTCGGGCGTCCACGGCCCCATCATGCCGGAACCCGCCCGACCGGACGGGTGGTCGGCGGCCGGTCAGCGACCGAGCGGCCCGATCACCGTCGGCTGGGCGGGCGTGCCGCAGGCCTCGATCCCGGACAGGTCGGACTGGGCCAGCCAGCGGGCACCGGCCGGGGTGGGGTGGATCCGGTCGGCCTGCAGGTAGGTCGACAGGCTGGCCGGGGGCAGCGTGACCAGGAAGTTCTCCCAGTCGACCACTTTGAAGCGAGTGGGGTCGGCCTTGGCCAGACGTTTGATCTGGTCGTTCACGGTGAGCGCCACCGAGTGCCGACTGCGCTCGTCGGCACCCAGGCTCACCGTCGTGAGGACGACACAGGGCACGTGGGCCACGACGTCGATGAGTGGCTGGAGCGGCGCCGCGGAGTCCCCGCCCGGCCGGGGCCGGCTGGCGTCATCGGTCCCGAGGTTGACGACCACCGCTCCCGGGATCCCGCCGTCGGAGAGGTGACCGGACGCCGTGGCCACGATCGGGCCGATGCGGCCGTAGTACCGGATGAGGTAGGTGACCTGGTAGCGAGGGTTCAGCAGCGGGGCCAGGGTCGACTGCTCGAGTACGGCGGCCGAGTCGCCG
>DATCCR010000266.1:0-2612 GCA_036511155.1 Acidimicrobiales bacterium | reverse complement strand
CCTGGCGGTGGTCAGGCACGATCTCGACGTCGTCAACGGGCAGGTCGCCGTGGACTCGACGACGCTGGCCAACGACACCACGAAGCTCGACGGGGCCAGGACTGCCCTGGCGGACGCCCAAGCCAACGTCTCCAAGCAGTCATCGGCGATCGGCAGCCTGCATACGTGCCTCGGCGGCGTCGAGCAGGCACTGAACGCCCTTGCTCTCGGGGACGAGAACCGGGCCGTAAGAGCCCTGAACGCGGTGGCGGGCAGCTGTACGAGCGCGGTGGCCGCCGGTGGTTAGCCCCCGCCGGAGGCGCTGGCCCGGGTGGACCGTGGGAGTGGCCGCGGTCGCCGTCCTGGTCGCGGCCGTAGCCACCGACGTCCAGGCCCACGCCCGGAACCGCACCGAGCACAGGGAACTGGCGTCCGCCCGGTCGAGACTCTCGGTGCTGCGGACCGACGTCGCGGTGACGACGTACGCCAAGGCCCTGTCGACGAACCGCCGTGACGGCCTCGTGGCATCCGTCACCTCCTCCCTCGCCCAGCTGGCGGCGACCGATCAGCAGCTCAACGGGACCGACACCGTCGCCTTCCTGCAAGGGATCGGCATCGGGACCCTCGAGACCTGCCTCGGCGGGGTGCAGCATGCGTACCAGCAGATCGCGCTGCACGACAACGGCCGGGCCGCCAGCGACATCTCCGCGGTGGCCACCGCGTGCACGAACCTGTCCGGAGGGTCGAGCGACGGCCTCGCGTACCCGTTCGACTTCCCCGATCCCTTCGTCCTGCCCGTTGGGGGCACGTACTTCGCCTACGCGACCAACTCGGTGGCCGGGAACATCCAGATCATCGAGTCGACCGACCTGAACCATTGGAGCGCGGTGGGGGACGCCCTCCCGAGCCTCCCGAGCTGGGTCACCCCCGACGAGACGTGGGCTCCCTCCGTGCTCCAGATCGGAAACTCGTTCGTCCTCTACTACTCGGTGCGGATGGCCGCTCCCGGAGGTGGCCAGGAGTGCATCTCGGTGGCTACCGCCACCCGACCCCAGGGCCCCTTCATCGACACGTCGACCGGCCCGCTCGAGTGCCAGTCGCCCCTGGGCGGCTCCATCGACCCGTCTCCGTTCGTGGGCTCCGACGGCACGCCGTACCTGGTCTGGAAGTCGAACGGGGGCGGCGGAGCCTCAGCGCTCTGGTCCCAACAGCTCGATCCGGCCGGAACGGGATTCGCGGCCACCACCGCCCCGGTGCAGCTTCTCGTGCCCGACCAGTCGTGGGAGGGAGGCGTCATCGAAGCTCCCGACCTGGTGGCGAACGGTGGGCACTACTTCCTCTTCTACTCGGGGAACAACTGGAAGAGCTCCGCCTATGGGGTCGGAGTGGCGGTGTGCACCGGTCCCCTCGGACCGTGCAGCAAGCCGCTGTCGGGCCCCATCCTCGGCACCGGCTCCAACATCCAGGGGCCAGGTGGCGCGTCGGTCTTCGTGGACGGCACGGGATCGTTCTGGATCGCGTTCCACGCGTGGTCGCCCGGCGCGGTCGGGTTCCCGAACAACCGCTCGCTCTACCTGCGCCGCCTGGCCATGACCGGTGCGACGCCCATCGTCCAGCCCTAGGGCCGGGCGTGGGTCCACCGACGTCGATGGCACCACCGGCCCGCCCGTACGAGGGGATCGGGCGCGTGGGTGAGACCACGTCGTACCATCGGCTCCGGCAGCATCCCCGGGAACAGAGAGGTCGAGCATGAGCTATCGGGTCGTCCAGTGGGCCACCGGCAACCAGGGCGTGGAGGCCATCCGAGCGGTCCTCGACCGCCCCGACCTCGAACTGGTCGGGGCCAAGGTCTACAGCGACGACAAGGAAGGCGTCGACGCCGGGGTCCTGGCCGGCCGGGAGCCGTGCGGTGTGATCGCCACCCCGGACATCGACGAGATCCTGGCCCTGGGGGCCGACTGTGTGGCCTACTTCCCCCGACACACCTCCCTCGACGAGGTCTGCCGAATCCTGGCCAGCGGGGCCAACGTCGCCACCACCGCGTTCCTCTTCCATCCCCGGTCCCTCCCGCCCGACGACCTGGTCCGGCTCGAGGCGGCGTGCGCCGAAGGGAACTCGTCGGTCCACGGCACCGGGCTCAACCCCGGGAACCTGAGCGGGGTCCTGCCTCTCGCCCTTTCGGGCATGTCCCGGTCCATCGAGAAGGTGACCCTCCAGGAGCGGGCCGACTGGTCCTTCTACGAGTCGACACACATCACGTTCGACAACATGCGGTTTGGCCGGCCGGCCGAGGAGGTCACCGAGGAGGCCAGCGACTTCCTGGCATTCAACAGCGGGATCTTCCAGGAGGAGGTGGCCCTCATCGGCGAGGCGCTGGGCGCCGGCCTCGACGAGATCACCTCGTCGGTGGAGTTGGCCGTCGCCGAGCGGGACCACGAGATCTTCGGGATCCCCCTTCCGGCCGGCACGGTGTCCGGACAGCGGTGGCACTGGCAGGGGCTGCGGGCCGGCCAGGTCCTGGTGGAGATCGAGACGCTGTGGACGGTGGGCGGGGAGTACCCGGCGCACTGGCCCACCCCGCTCGACGGCTGGACGTTGACCCTCGAGGGCGAGCCGTCGATCCGGGCCCACCT
>DATCCR010000265.1:0-6250 GCA_036511155.1 Acidimicrobiales bacterium | reverse complement strand
AACGGCGGCAGCCCCCGCGGCGGCACCTGCACCATCGCGGCCAACGGCCTGGACAGCCAGGGCGAGCCGAACATGCTGCTCCACTGACCGGGCCCGAACGGGCCCGCGACCTCACCCGGACAGGCCGGAGCCCGTCTCGAGCAACGATTTGAGGTCGCTCAGCACCCAGGCGTGACCTCCACCGCTCCGAGCGTTCGGCCACGATCAACCCGGCATCCTCGAGGAGAAGGAGGTGCTTCATGACACCGATGCGGGTCATGTCCACCTCCTTCTCCAGTTCCGTGAGTGCCCGCCCCTCCCGCTCAAACAGCAGGTCGAGGAGGAACCGGCGACTTGGATCGGCGAAGGCTCGGAACACGCGGTCGTCGTCGCTCACGTCGCCATTACATGTAACGACCAGGTGAAATGTAATGGCCGGCCTCGGCCGAGGGCTCCGGCGGACTGGTGGCACGCCGATGCCCTGGGGTGTTGCGGACGCAAGGGGGCGCCGCGCGAGAATGGGCGGATGTCCCGACAACCATCACGAAGCGCCTCCGTGGATCGCCATCAGCGGATCAGCGTCCCGGCATGAGGAATTCGGACTGGCGCTACTGGCCCGACGGACTGATCAAGGCGATGCGGAAGACCGCGGGCTGGCTGCACCTGACGCTCGTCGGATGGGTGGCGCTGTTCGCCGCCCTGCTGGCGATTGCCGCCGCTTCTGTCGGCCTCCTGGCCGTGTCGCACGACGTCCTCGACAGGGGCGGACTCGCCCGGCGCGACCCGTCCAACCTGAACGCCGTCGTGCACCTCCGGTCGGGTTGGTCGGTCGAGGCCTCCCGCATCGTGACGCAGTTCGGGAGTGTGGGCGTTCTTCTGGCGCTCGCCGCGGCCGCCGGGGTGCTGCTCTGGTGGCGCGGCGCCCGGCTCGGGGTCGTCCTGGCACCGCTGGTGGCGCTCGGCCTGGCCGCATCCGTGGTGACGGTCCTCAAGCCGCTCGTCAACCGGGCTCGGCCGCCACTACCCCTCCACCTGGTGACCGAGGGTGAACCGTCCTTCCCCTCCGGCCATTCGACGGACAGCACCGCTCTGCTCCTCACCATCGGCCTTCTGGTGGCCGTCGTCGTCGTCCGGCGTCCCCTGGCACGGGTGGTGCTGGTCGGCGCCTCCGGGCTGGCCGCCGTCCTCGTCGGGCTGAGCCGCCTGATCCTGGGAGTGCACTGGCCGACCGATGTCCTGGCCGGCTGGACTCTCGGCGCAGTTGTCGGCCTCCTGGTGACCACGGTGGTGTTGGCGCTCCCGGCGACAACCCCGGGGCCGCCGGAGGGAGCGCGCCGCCTCGCCCACGCGTGGTGGAGGCTGGAGCGGGTGGCCAACGTCCGACGGTCCCGGGCGCACCCGGATCCACGGGCTTCCTGACCACGCCGGCACCAGAGCCCGGTGCGGGAATGCACCATGGCCGACGCCCGTCACGGCGTCGTCCCAACCGGAGCACGAGCGCCCACGTCACCGGTTCCCCGGGGTGGGTCGACAAAAGGAGCAATTGATGGATAGTGCCGGACGTGAACGCCAGGTGCTGCGGTTCGTCGACGAGGTCTGGAACAAGCGGAACTACGACGCGGTCGGCGACCTCTACGGCGAGGACTACGTAGCCCCATTCGGGACGGGACCGGCGGCCAAGACCGAGGCTGTCCGTCGGTACCACGACATCTTCGCCGACCTGCACGTCGAGGTCCAGGAAGTGGTGGTCGGCACGGACGGGACGGTCGTGGTCCGCCAGACACTGCGGGGGACCGACGTCGGTGGCTACGCCGGACGCCCACCCACGGGACGGACGGTCAGCGAGTGGGTGGTGAACATCCTGCGCTTCGAGGGCGACCGGGTCGTCAGCGAGTTCATCGGGGCCGACAAGCTCGGGTTGTTCATCGAGCTCGGCGTGGTCGATGACCCGTGGCCGAAGTAGGGCCGGGGCGCCTTTCCGGCGGGGATCCAGCGGTGGGTGAACATCCGCAACTCCGACGACCCGGCGTGCATCCGACCGCTGTCCGAGGTGTTCGACAGGCCGGTGACCGAGCGCCTGGTCGACAACGGGCACCGGGTCCACGACCCCGAGCCCTACCTGAACAACCCCACCACCGGCGGGGTCGTCGCCGGGATGCTGGCGACCTGAGCACCTGACGACAGGGCACCCGTGCCGTCTACATTGCGGATATGCCCGATCAGGTGACCGCACGACTGCTGCTCTCCGCGCCGGACCGTCCGGGTCTGGCTGCCGCCGTGGCGGGATTCGTCGCCGACCACGGCGGCAATATCGTGGAAGCCGACCAGTACACCGACGCCGAGGAAGGCGTCTTCTTCCAGCGGGTCGAGTTCGACCTCGACGGCCTCGTCCTCGACCGTGCCCGGCTCGTGCCGGCGCTGCGGGTGGTGACCGACCCGCTCGGCATGGAGGTGCGGGTGCGCTTCTCCGACGATCAGCGCCGGATCGGCATCCTGGTCTCGACGCAGGTCCACTGCCTGTACGACCTCCTGGCCCGCTGCGACGACGGGGCGCTGCCGGCCAAGGTCGCCTTCGTCGCCGGGAACCATGACGTCGGCGCCGAGGCCGCCGGCCGGTTCGGAGTCCCGTTCCACCACCTCCCGGTGAGCGATCCCGACCGCACAGAGCAGGAGGCGGCCATCGGCGAGCTCGTCGAATCGACCGGGACCGACCTGCTGGTGATGGCCAAGTACATGCAGATCCTCAGCCCGGCGTTCTGCGAGCGGTTCGCCTCACGGGTCATCAACATCCACCACTCGTTCCTACCCGCCTTCGCCGGGGCCCGGCCCTACCACCAGGCCTACGACCGTGGGGTCAAGGTGATCGGCGTGACCGGCCACTACGCGACGGCCGATCTCGACCAGGGGCCGATCATCGACCAGGCGGTCACCCCGGTGTCGCACCGGGACGGTCCGGGCGACCTGATCCGGATGGGCCGGGACCTCGAGACCGTGGTCCTCGCCCGCGCCGTCCGCCTCCACCTGACGGACCGGGTGCTGGTCCACGGGCGCAAGACCATCGTGTTCACCTGATCCGACGCCGTCACCCGATGGTGACCGGCGCTCCGCGATCCGAGTCGCTCGGCCCTGCCGCCGGGCGGCGCGGGGCGCGAGACTGCGACCATGGACACCGATACCGCCCGGAAGGCCCTGGACTCGTGGCGGGCCGACTTCCCGGACGACCCGTTCCGGACCGACGGCCAGCTGCGGGCCGCCCTGGCCCGCGTTCTGCCCCCTGACAGGCTGGCCGCGCTCGAGGAGCGGGCGTCCGCCTTCGCCAATGATCTGGTGAGTGTGGTCGGCCCTGCGGCGGCACGCTACGAGCAACGGACCCACCTGCCCGAACTCTCCCGGTGGGACGGCGTCGGCCGGCGGACGGAAGCGGTGTCGTTCGACCCCGCCTACGACACCGCCGGCACCGCCGTGTGGGCCAGTGGCCTGGTAGCGCTGTCCGGCACACCGGGCACCGCCTTCGAGCAGGCGACGCTGCTCTACCTCCTGTCCCTCGAGGGGGAGGCCGGCCACGCGTGCCCGGCCACATGCACCATCGGCCTGGCCCGGGCCCTGCGCCGGGCGGCCGACGACGACGTGCGCGACCGCTTCCTGCCCGCCCTGGTCGACCCCGACTACGCCACCGCCGTCCGGGGCTCGCAGTTCCTGACCGAGGTCCAGGGTGGCTCCGACGTGGGGGCCAATGTATGCCGCGCGGTGGCGCAGGGCGACGGGAGCTACCGGATCACCGGCGAGAAGTGGTTCTGCTCGGTGGCCGACGCCGGTCAGTTCTTCCTCACCGCCCGTGTCGACGGCGGGCCCGGGGGGACCCGGGGTCTGGGCAGCTTCGTGGTGCCGCGCACCGTCGACGACGCGCCCAACGGCTTCGCCCTGCGTCGCCTGAAGGACAAGCTCGGCACCCGCGGCCTGGCCTCGGGGGAGATCGACTTCGACGGTGCCGTGGCCTGGCCCATCGGGCCGGTCGAGCACGGATTCCGGACGGCGGTCAACATCGTGCTCAACACCAGCCGGTGGATGACCGCGGTCGGCGACGCCGGGATGATGCGGCGGGCCTATCTGGAGGCCTCGGCCTACGCCCTCCACCGCCGGGCCTTCGGCCGTTCCATCGGCGAGTTCCCGGCAGTGCAGCGAACGCTCGCCGACATGGCTGCCGTGTCGACCGGGGCGCTCCACCTGGTCCTCGTCCTCACCGGGCTCGAGGACCGGATCGACGCCGGGGCCGCCGGCGAAGAGGACGTGCTGCTCCACCGGTTCCTGGTCAACCTGGCCAAGTACCTGGTGTCGTGTCAGGCCAGCGAAGTCGTCCGCGCCGGCATCGAGGTGCTCGGCGGCAACGGAGCCATCGAGGATTTCAGCGTCCTCCCCCGCCTGTACCGGGACGCACTGGTCTACGAGTCCTGGGAGGGGAGCCACAACGTCCTCGTCGCCCAGGTCCTCAACGACCTCCGTCGCCTTCCCATCCTCGACGTGGTCGCCGTCCGCCTGCGGGCCGCCGCGTCGGCCGCCACCGACCGGAGGCTGGCGACCCGGCTCGAGGAGGAACTGGCGGCCGCACTGGCGTCGACCGCCAGGTGCGTCGCCGACGAGGCCGCCGGCGCCTGGCACTTCCGTGACGTGGTCGGCCGGATCGGCGTGCTGTCCGAGGCCGCCCTGCTGGTCGAGGCCGGCGAGGAGGAGATGTCCTGGCACCTGGTGCTGAGCCGGCTCACGCCCGGCTACCGGGCCGAGGACGACACCGCGTTGACCGGGCGAGTGCAGACGATCCTGGCCGCCATGGGCTGACCGGCGACCCGAAGGGGAACGCCCTACGTGGTGGGCCGTCTCACCCGTTCGTGCGTCCGGGGCCACGGGCAACCAGCCATTACGCGCGCTGCGCGGTCGCCGCTTGTATCCGGTCCGGCACAGGCGGACGATGGCCCCGTCGCCGGCCGCACCGTGCGGTCGGAGCACTACCGAACCGGGGCACCCACCATGAAGCTGCAGACGCTGGGAGACGCCATCGACGAGCGGATGCGCAGCCGCCTCGACTCGCTCGAGTCGGGGGCCCTGGACCTCGGGGTCACAACCGGCGAGCTCCTGGCCTGGCTGGGCGACGAGCGGCTCCCGCTCCAATCTGTTGCCGTCGGCGTGCGCCGCTACCTCGGTGTCGACGAGGGCCACTACCACGGATTGTGCCTGCGCAGCCAGATGCGTCACATCCAGGTCCTCATCCGGTACGAGCACCGCGAGTCGGCCGAGGCCAGCTGAGGTCCACCCGCGCCGGCATGCGGTGTGGTGTGGCTTCCGAGACGGCGGGTACGGGCGTCCACCTCCCGGACGGCGGGCAGACGACGGCCCGGGACGTCGAGCAGCACGATTGCCGATGGGCCGGTCCGCCGGACAACGTGAGCGGGCACCGTGAACCCGGTGTAGAACCGATCCATGACTCACGAGCCCGAACTGACCGAGCCGGTCGACCTGTGCACCCCCGACGGCGCCGCGCTCAACCCCGCGGCCCGCGGCTGGTCGCGCCGTCCCCTGCACCGGGCCAACCTCGACGGCTCGTTCGGCACCAACAAGCGGTGGGACTACTGGGCCGTCCTGGCCGGAGACGTCGTCGTCTCGTGCGTCTACTCGGACATCGACCACTTCGGCCTGGCCGACGTCTGGTGGGCGGACCTGGCGACTGGAGCGACGGGCGGCGCCGCCATCCTCGTCGGGGCCGGTGTCCTGTCCCTGCCCGAGGCGCCCGGCACCCGGCCGCTCCGGGTGGACCAGGACGGATTGACGCTCGCCATCGAGGACGCCTTCGGCACGACGCGACTGCGGGCCACATGGACGGAGGACGACGGACGACCCGGAACGTTCGACATCGCCGTTGGCCGTCCCGCCGGGCACGAGTCGGTCAACGTGGTCATCCCGTGGGACGACACCTTGTTCAACTTCACGTCGAAGGTACAGGCGTTGCCGGCCGAGGGAACCCTGGAGGTGGGTGACCGGCGGTGGTCGATCGGCGGGGCCGGCGGCAACGACGCGTGGGGCGTGCTCGACGTGGGCCGGGGGCGCTGGCCCCACGAGATCGCCTGGAACTGGGGCGGGGGTGCGGGACGGAGCGCCGGGCACGTGATCGGCCTCCAGTTCGGTGCCAAGTGGACCGAGGGCACAGGGTTCACCGAGAACGGGATCCTGGTCGACGGTCGGCTCTCCAAGCTCGGGAACGAACTGGTCTGGGAGTACGACT